>NZ_FNPG01000034.1:0-5021 GCF_900107245.1 Lachnobacterium bovis DSM 14045 | reverse complement strand
TTCCGATAACATATCATCTTCTAACTCTTTAACAAGAGGTTCTTTTACCTTTATCCATTTAATGTCAAAGCTGTCGCCTTCAGGCTCTATTGTCAAATACTCATTAGATAGTATCTTGGCTTTGTACTTCTTGCCCTTACAATCATTGTATTCTAGCTGCTTTATTATCATCGATTCACCCCTAAAATTGAATTTGTCTCTTTATAACATTTTCTCTATTACAATTATTGATTCTTCATTTTTACCAATCACTTCCACTGAAATCTTATTAACTATTGTTGTAAACGACTCATCCAAATTCTTTAATTCATTATATGCATTGTTTAGTTCTTTTTCAGTTTGAAACTTTCCTATCGTTATGTGTGGCTTATATCTAATGTCCGAATCAAACTGCTTAAATTCGTTTTTACATAATACTTCATGAATGTAACATATGTCCTCCTCACCCTTTTGTACATCTAAAAGCAGAAAATTTCCATACTTATCGACTTGCAGACTAATACCATTCAATACAATTTCAAACGGTTTAACATCATACAAACGCTTGATTAGTATTTCTTTAATTGCCTCGTTACTCATCTCATTCTCAAATGGGAAAACAAGTGTAATATGTGGACGAACCAATCGTGCCAATGGATCATATTTATCTCGTATTCTATCTATGATATCCATGTTTTCAAACTCTGGAAATATCATAATTGTTCGTAAACTCATTCTATTCTCCTCCCAAATCTCGATTTGTCATCGTTTATAAAACTGAAATATAATTTGCCTCTAAAAATCCCGATTTATTAATTTCACTATTATCAATAGCACAGAATCCTGTTGAATGTCAAATAAAATTGACCCACAGAGGGTGCGAATTTTATTCTATTTTTAGATATACATATTCGCCTTCCAGTTTGTTATAAACATGCTTGCCAATAATAGAAAGTAGTTTTTTGATATCATCGATTTTTTCACTTGCAAATTCAACATATGAATGATTCTTATCAGATTCATTCTCTTTTTCGTACATGTCTTCACAATACACAAAAAACTCATCCAATATATCTTCTAAAGGGTACTGCGAAATAAAAGACTCACTAGGTTCGTTTTCTTCAAGTTCAGGTTCTGGCTCATAAATAATTGATGTTACATAAATAATATTTTGCTCTGATGGATCATGATGAGGCATGTATATCATATCTTCTACTTTTTCATAATCATCTGAATTATACTTTTCTGCTTCATAAAATCTAATATTTTTCACGTTACAAAATCTCCTTTTTTATGTTTGCCTGCTTTTACATCTAACTGTATTGCAATTTGATATATTATTTTTTGCGGATATCCGCATTTTTTCATCTCTATTAATGTAAAAAAAACAACAATAATTATATATTAAATTTATAAATTTTACAATTCATTTCCTGACCCTCTAAGTTGCTGGTCGGATTACCCAAAACAAGAGAAAAGTCTGGAAAAAGATTAGATTTCCGGTCTTGGGAAAGTTCAATAAATTTACAGCTAATCCAAATCACACAAAAAAGCACCAACCATAATAGATTGATGCTCTCTTAATTTTATGTATTCTATATATTATCCCATAATAAATAAAGAAAAATATTTACATTATTTCCTTCCCATAAGAATCGCTGAGCCTGTAAGAGCCATCCATGTAGACTCCCACTTACTCATAAACATTCCGTTTGTTGTATCAACCAGCTTAACTTCTTCATAGCCCATGTCCTTAAGCTTATTAACAAAGCTTTCCATATCTCCGTACTTAGCCTTTGACATGATATCGTGAATAGCAAAGGTGCCACCCTTCTTAAGGGTCCTTAGTGTTTCCAGAAGAATCGCCTGTCTATCCTTACTAGGAATGTTGTGATATACATAATTACTGGTAACCGCGTCAAAGGTCTCATCCGGAAAATCTAGCTTGCAGGCATCCCCTTGTTGGAAAGAAGTATTGCTTACACCCTCTGCTGCTGAATTACTTTCGCAGAGATTCTTACTGAATGAAGCGTACTCCTTGCCCCATCTATCAATCCCAATAACCTGAGCATTGGAATTTTTCTTTGCAACAGCAATACTTAATGCACCGCTACCACAACCAACATCTAGGCACTTGCCACCATCAGGAATTTCCACATATGAAGCCACACCATCGATAATCTGTTTTGACATCTGTCTCTTGCCATTGTAAGAAAAAGCTCTGCGCATCAAAAACATCCACAGTGTTATTATTGCGCATAGGATTGTTAGCACCAGCATAACCTTTCCCACTACAGATGCAATTCCTATAACCACAGTCGCAATACAAAATACAACTGCAACTGCAAGAGCTCCTAATACCATTCCTTTTGGCATCCAATTCTTATAATCTGCTTTCATTTTTTCTCCCTCCATTTATAAGTTAGTATTAACACAACGTGCATATCCACGTTGCAAGTATTGACACTATTGTAAGAAAAACAGTCAAAAGATTACGTACTCCTTATTTCTTAAATAATCCCATCGCTTGCTTTCTCCCATCGTTCAACTATGTCTGTAATTTCATAATACCACACTCTATTAGTCACGGCTAACTGTATTTTTAAAAAAATGCCCTGCACACGCAGAGCATCCTTTACCATCACAAGTCCTCCTATAACTCACCATTACATTCGTCAATTAATTTTCTTAATTCTTCTAGATTTAACTCAACCAAAATATAATTATCTGAATTAGCTTGAGCATTATTCTCTAACACTTTAATCGCTTTATCATAATCTAAATGAGCAATAACCTTATCATCAGTCATGCTAAAAATTGCCAATTTATAGTTTTCTATCTTTTTTTCATTTACTGCGTAATTTAATTCTTTTTGTAATAAAGTTAACACACCCTCAGTTAAAGTGCATATTCCAACGATCTCATTATTATGTTCATAAAAATTGGGCTTAGCAATATAGTACTCTTCCTCATTGAGTTTTCTATAATCCTGATCATTTTGCTTTTTCTTGAATTTATCAAAAAGTCCCATACATACCTCCATAGCTTTTAATGTTAAAAAAACAACAATGATTATATATTAAATTTATAAATTTTACAATTCATTTTCCCGCTATTCTAGGAAAAATATTGCTTAATCAACTAAATCACTTTATCTTCATTTGTTACGACATTTTTTGCGACATTTATTACGACATTATGTTCATTTTGCGCCTTACTGATTTCTTGCAAGGCATCGCGAATCATACCAAGCATAAATTCAACAAAATCAGTATGATGTTATTCTGAGTCCAAAACTAATCAAACACTAAACATCTATCTATCGGATCAAACAAAGGTCTCATATATAGATTTTATAACTAAGTCTCATAAAGTCTCATTTACGCATGAGACTCAGTGAGACTGCAATGAGACTTTCCTATATAAATCCCACCATTTCAGCATTTTTCAATTAATTCACAGTCTCATTTTGGAATCGCTAAATTCTTCTGCTGGAATTTTCTTCAGAAATGAAAAAAGAGGGGAACCTATAAGTCATAAACCTACAGATTCCCCAAATAGAATTATCGAGTGATATTGTGTTTTCTGACACGTAGCTTCTTCAGATGAAGTTCGTCAAAGGCATTCTTGACTGCCTTATGAAACAAGTGAGGGGCTTTTGTTTACCTCTCACTTGTCTATGATAATAATAACACCGTTAAATCTATAAGAAAAGTGCTAATGTCGGTCGAGACGAGACAAAACGAGTCAAAATGAGACTGCTCAGTCAAGCAACTTAATTAATGCCAAGTCCCATCTCATATGCCTCTCTCAGGCTTTCCTTTCCTTTGATGTCGCCGATATCTGTTACACCTCCACAAAATACATAGCCCTTAAAACTGGCTTTATCAAAGCATTCAATCCATCCTTTTGTTCCTTCTATTGCTCTTTGTGGGACTGCCTTATCATCCTCGGCTGCAGCTGCAAAAAAATATACATCTCTGAACTTATAATCCTTTGTAAACATAGGGTTCAGTCTTCTGACAGGCAAAACATCCTCTACAGAACTCTATTTTCTTGCCAATTACAGATATGATTTCAACCTCATTCCCAGCTTCTTTTGCGCCTTTTGCAAATTTCTCAGCCAATGCATTTGAATTACTGTTTTTTCGAGGGCTTGTTGAAAGAATTACTATCTTTTTCAAATTATCCATCTCCTTATTTTATGCTTAATATGACTTCTGTATCTGATCCACTTAACACACTTTCAAGTTTTTTGATACTCGACGCTTCCACTTTACCTATTTTCGTATATGACCATGAATTAGCGCCATAAAAGAATACTATCTGATTTCCACTGTATAACATTACATCCCCAGCCTCAGTTGTAATCTGCTTGTCGTTACGTGGTAGAGTTTTTCCCAACTGACAGACTTTCTCAAACCCTCCATAATTTGACGCTGAAATAGTCAAATCCTCATCTGTAATCATTTCTCTCAAAGCTTTGGCAGTTTCATTATCTTCTAGATTCACAATAAATGAACTACTTCCTACTGTTACACGAATCTTATTATCAGCCAGTGTGCTTTCATCCGTCTTTTTCATCTTGACCTGCTCCTTTGATTCATTTGTATTTATTTCAACACCGGACTGTGTCTGCGATACATCATCTTCTTGAAAATCACTGGTATTATTTGCCTTACACCCGGTTAACAACAAAAAGAAGACCACCAGTGTTATAAAGTGTCAAGTATTTATGTACAAAAAGTTTTATATTATTATGTACAATTACTCTGATGGTTTAATATAATCTTTGACTCTATATGATCTACCATTTATTGTAATTACTTTAGAATGATGCAGTATTCTGTCTAATATCGCGTTTGCTACAACAGCATCATAAAAAATGTTATCCCAGTCATTAAAATTTATATTTGTTGTCAAAATAGTGCTTTTCTTTTCATACCTCATATCTATCAGTTGAAAAAATAGATTTGAATCTTCTTTGTCGATTGGCAAATAACCTAGTTCATCTATAATTAATAGCTTATACCTGTTTATAT
>NZ_FNPG01000008.1 GCF_900107245.1 Lachnobacterium bovis DSM 14045 | reverse complement strand
GGGTGGGATTCGAACCCACGTGCCCTTGCGGACAAACGGTTTTCAAGACCGCCTCGTTATGACCACTTCGATACCTCTCCGTGTCTTGCTCAGTGCAGGTATTATAATATCACTTTACCATTACATTGTCAACACATTTTTTGATTTTTTTTATTTTTATTTTTTATCATTTTTCTATTATATTGTATAACTTTAAAATGACAATATAATGCAATATGTGTTCTCTGATTCAAAGTGTTTTCTTTATTCTATATTTTTTATGTTCTATATTTTTCGTTTTATGTTTGTTTTTCGTGTTCTATTTATCATTCTGTTTTGTGTTCTATCTATTATTCTGTATCTATTACTTTTAAAAAACACTCTGTCACTATCATATCCTCAGGTGTTGTGACTTTAATATTTTTATAGTCGCCTTCTGATATAATTATTCTTTGATTATTATAGTTTTCTAGAATCATGGCATCATCTGTTATTGTTGGAAGATTCTTATTATTTTCTTTTATTTTATTTATTATATTTTCATAGGCTGATTTAATCATATTAAGTTCAAACGATTGTGGTGTTTGAATTTGCCACAATGCATTTCTATCTAATGTAGACTCTATATAACCATTTTTCACTATTTTAATAGTATCCTTTACTTTTACGGCTGTTACAATTGCATCATGCTTTATTACATTTGAAATGCAGTTATTTATGACAGACTGACTTATAACAGGGCGGGCTCCATCATGTATGTGAACATAAATCTTTTCGCCCACATTAACTTTTATAGTTTTTATTGCTTCATAGACAGAATTATAACGTTCTTTACCACCTGGCACAATTTTTTTTACCTTCTCAAGATTATATTTTTTAATTATTTCTTCTTTACAATAATTTAGATCTTCTTTGCGGGTCACTAAAATTATTTCTGAAATTTGCGGATTCTTTTGAAAAGCATTAAGGCTATAATACAATATTGGTTTTTCATTTATTTTAAGATATTGTTTGGGTATATCACTCTTCATTCTACTTCCTTTTCCAGCTGCCAATACAATTGCAACATGGGTGATGGTGTTATTGTTCATTTTTTTCTCCTTATTTAATATTTTTCTTTTTTTATAAATTCTCGTTTTTATATTATATTGGTTAATTTTTCGTTTTGTTCAGTTGTTATTTTGTATATTATTATTTTATTTGTGTTGTTGTTTATTGTTTTATTATATTTGTAATGATTTATATTATTTCTTAATTTTATAGTTGTTGTTTTCATATGCAAGTTATTTTTTCTTAAAAAATAAAGCCAAACCTTCGCCATTTAATAGCGTGGTTTCGGCTTTATTTCACACCTCTTTAAATAGAATCTAAAATTGGTAATGCTAAAAATTGGCACTTCAACAACTTAATTAGTATATCTATTTAATTTTATTGGATATATTTAGCGTTCGCCTAGTTTTAAATTTGGTATAGCATTCAATGTGAGATCGTCGCGTTTTCCATTTATAAACTCATAGTATGCTGCCACACCAATCATTGCTGCATTATCTGTGCAAAAAATAGGTGATGGATGATAGAATTCTACGCCTTTTTCCTGGCAGAGCTTTCGTAGCGCTTCCCTGATATTTCCGTTTGAAGCCACACCACCTGCTATCGCAAACTTATCCATTTTATACTCATCTATTGCATTGCGGACATGATCAACTAGAACATCCGTAACTGCGCATTGGAACGATGCTGCTACATCTGCTTGATTAATTTCAATATTTTTCATTTTACAGCCATTTAGGTAGTTTAATACTGCTGATTTTAGGCCACTAAAACTAAAATCGTATTCTCCGTCTACGATTTTTGCTCGTGGAAAATCAATTGATTGTGGGTTTCCTTCATGAGATACTTTCTCAATCTTTGGTCCGCCTGGATAACCTAAACCAATAGCTCTTGCGACTTTATCAAAAGCCTCTCCTGCTGCATCGTCTCTTGTTTTTCCAAGAATTTCATATTTACCGTAATCTAATACTTTAACTAAATGAGTATGACCTCCTGATACAACTAAGCACAAGAAAGGAGGTTCTAATCCTTTATTTTCAATAAAATTTGCACAAATATGGCCTTCAATATGATGAACTCCTAATAAAGGTTTTTTGGCTGCATATGCTAATGCTTTTGCTTCTGCGACACCTACTAATAATGCTCCAACTAGACCCGGCCCATATGTTACGCCTATTGCATCAATTTCATCAAGTGTTGTATCTGCATCTTTTAATGCTTGCTCAATTACCTGATTAATTCTCTCTATATGGTTTCTTGACGCTATTTCTGGAACTACGCCTCCATATAATGTATGAATATCAATTTGCGATGATATAACATTAGATCTTACATTTCTTCCATTTACAACAACTGCTGCTGCTGTTTCATCGCATGAACTTTCTATTGCTAATATTTTTACTTCTTTTTCCATTTTTACACTTCTTACTCTTATTGTTATTTTTTAGTTACATTGGTGTTGGTTTTTATTTGTGTTGTGTGTTGTAGCTTTTATTGCATCTGTTTTTGTTGATTTATTCTTGTATTGTTGAGCTTTTATCTATTTTGTACCAAACTAAAATCTTCCATTGATTGTTTTTATCTTTTCTTAAAACGTAGGTTTGGAAGGTTTTGGCGAAACCTTTTCCTTCTTTCATAAAATATGATGCATCGACATAAGCAATTTCTTCCCCTTTATCTTCTTTATACATAACATCATTGCTGCTGCAGACTGTTGACTGCTTAATTGTTCTCGATTCATCTTTATATTTTTTTATATCACTTCTTATAGAAGAATAATATGTGTCTAGTGGATTCTTTTTCTTTAGGTCATCATCAAACAATTCTAATGATTTTTTACAAAGCTTTTTCACCTGACTTTTAGTCGGATTTTCATTGTAATAACACTCTAGGATTTTGTTATAATGTTTGACAACTTCACGAGGTGTTTTGGGATATTGTTTTTGCAAATCTTTATTTATAACCTCATCGATTTTTGTGAGATTTACACTCTTTTCAACATCATCATTTTTGTTTTTTGACAAACCAAAAAAAGCTCCACATACTATTGCAACTACAAGTACTGCCGCGATAATCCAACCTACTGTTTTTTTCATACTTAATCCTCCTGGAATAATAATTCTTTGGTTTTACCATCTCTTCCCAAATGTGAATTTGGAAAAATATTTCTTACTGCCGGAATATAATTTTCTCCATGAACTAAGGATGGTGAAAAATGTGTCAACCACATTTCCTCAACTTCAGCATCTTTGGCCATTTTTGCTGCTTCATAAAATGTCATATGTTTATATTGTTTTGCTTTTTCTATTTTCTCTTTTTCAGCGTACATACCTTCACATATAAACAAATCTGACTTATGCGCTGCTTTGACTATCGTTTCTGTTGGTCTTGAATCTGTACAATATGTCAATTTTATGCCTTTTCGCTGTGGCCCTAACACCATTTCTGGAGTATATATTCTGCCATCTTCTTCTATTACTTGACCTTTTTGTAATGGATTCCAAAACTTCATTGGTATTTCTTGTTGTTTTGCTTTTTCTACTAAAAATTTTCCTGCTCTTTTTATTTCTACTGAATATCCATAACATGTTACGTTATGATTTACTTTAAAGCCATGAATATGATAACCATTTATATCAAAATATTCATCTTTTTCTGTCATTTCTATGCAATTAATCTGAAATGGCAATCCTGGTGCAATCGATCTTAATGCACTTACTACTTTTGTTAAACCTTTAGGACCTATAATAGTTAGTGGGTCTCTTCGATCTGCATTTCCCATAGTAAGTAATAAACCTGGGAGTCCACTTATGTGATCTGCATGAAAATGCGTAACACATAAGATGTCTATAGGTTTAAAGCTATGCCCTTGCTCTTTCATTGCAATTTGTGTGCCTTCTCCACAATCAATTAATAGACAGCTTCCGTTATATCTAAGCAAAAGTGATGTTAACCATCTTTGTGGCAATGGCATCATTCCTGCTGTTCCTAATAGGCATACATCTAACATTTCTTTCCAACTTTCTAATTTGTTTTTTATTATTACTGCTTATATATTTACATCCATTATATAAGCATCTTCTATTGGCTTCTCGTAAAAATTCTTGCGAACTCCTACTATTTTGAAACCTTGTTTTTCATATGCTTTTATAGCTGGTGTATTTGTTTTTCTAACTTCTAAAATAATTCTAGATACTTGCTTTTTTTGTGCTAATTCTATAATGTTTTCTATAAGCTTAGTTGCAACATGTTTCCTTTGGTGTTGAGGCGAAACTGAAACATTAGTTATTTCTCCCTCATCTAAAGATATATACATTCCAATATATCCGAGTATTTCTTTCTCTTCTTGTGCAACTAAGAATAATGTATCTTTATTAGCTAATGATTCACAAAAAGCATTAGCACTCCAGGGTTGAGCAAAATTAATTTCTTCAATTTTTGCAACCGCTGTCGTGTCCTGTTCTTTCATTTTTCTAATTATCATTTTTAAGTTCCTTAAGAGAAATTTTAATTTTTTATTTAGTATGTTTTTCTATTTAATAAATTTTAAACCTAGCACATTTTGAACTTATTATATTTAAACCTAACATATTTTAAAATCTCTGACTTTTTGTTGTCTTTCTCTTTCTGCCTGAGATAATCTTAAGTAGTTAGGCTTATGTGCACTTGCGCTACATGTTTTTCCCTCTTTAAGAAGCTTCATACCTAAGCAAGCTACTGATGCAGCTCTTTGTTCATTCATACTTACTGGCGCAAACATAAATGGCACTTTTATATTTTGTTCAATATAATCTTTAAATGTTTTTACTCCGTCTCCTAAAAAGATTACTTCTTGGCCAATCTCATTTATTTGGTCAATCATTTCTTCAATTTTTACTACGCATTGCTTTTGAATTACTTCTATATCACAGTTAGCATTTTTGCTGTCTGCTTTGTTTTTTCTTTGAAATAATCCAGTATAAGCTTGTTGTCTTCTTGCGTCCATCAATGGACAAATCAATGAATCTGTTGGCCAAACATTCCACGCTAATGCTTCAACTGTTGGTACTTCTACTATTTTTTTGTTGAGTGCTAATCCAATTCCTTTGGCTGTTGCAGAACCTATTCTTAATCCTGTAAATGATCCTGGTCCTTCTGAAATTGCTATTGCATCAATTTCTTCTAAGTCTAATTCTAGCATTTTTACGACTTCGTCAATCATTGGTAAAAGTGTCTGAGAATGTGTTTTTTTATTGTTTATTGTATATTCTCCTAAAACTTTCTCTTCATCCACTACTGCTACAGACGCAACCATGCCTGAACTGTCAATTGCTAATAACTTCATTTCTAAAACCTCTTACTTCTATAGGTCGTTTATAGTGATTTTCCTATAATCGAAACCTTTTTCTAAATCTTTTTCTATTATAATCTCTTTTCTATGTTCTGGAAGAATTTCTTCAATCAAGTTGGACCACTCTATCATGGTTAAACCCTCACCATAGAAATAATCCTCATAGCCTATTTCTTCCATTTCTTCGACATCACCTATTCTGTACACATCAAAATGATAAAATGGCATTCTACCATCATCGTACTCTTGTACAATTGTGAATGTCGGACTATTGATTGGTTCTTCAATTTCTAGCCCTTTTGCCAGACCTTGCGTGAACACAGTTTTTCCTACACCTAAATCTCCTATAAGTGTATAAACTTCACCTTTTTTGGCCTTTTCTCCAATCTTTTTTCCTAATTCAAATGTTTCTTCTGCAGAATTTGTCTCTATTACTACCATTATTGCTCCTTATGCCTTATGTGGTTTCATACTAACACGATATTTTTCTAAGTTTTCATTTACAACTTTAAAAATATCTCCATAAATATCTTCTACTTGTTTTCTTGGAATAACGTATGCGTTCACTCTTGTTGAATAAATTAAAATATTAGTTTTAGTTGCCACGACTTTATATACACATTCCCATGGCAAGAGTGCTTCTTCGTCACCACACTGAACTTTTACGCCCTCTTCAGATAAAATATACTGAATTTCTCCTGCCAAAACTTCGTTCTTTTTTAGTGCCACTTCTGCACGTCTATAAAGAGTAATCGGCAAATAAAATAGAAATAATAATCCTATTGCAAATGTTAGTATTGTTTTTTGTGGTGTAACTTTTCCTAAATTATAAAATCCTACCACAATAACAAAAACAGCTACAATAATAGACAATATTCCTTGGAAACTTGTATAAATCTGATACATATTAAATTTAAATAAATTCTCTCTTTTTAGTTGTGTTTTAAATTCTACTCTCATTTGTCTTCTGCTAATTATTAGCTTTTCCTTTCCTAATTTTTTTAATAGGATCTTACTCAAAACAAACTATTCCATGTTTATTATATCATTTGTATATTAAAAAGAAAAGATACGAGAAATCGATGGGTATATTAATCTTATAAAATTAAAAACTCCTATGCTATTTATTTTTTAGCATAGGAGTGTAAATTTTTATTTTATTTTTTATTACTGTTTCATGTTATCATTATTGTTGTTATTGTTTTGTATTAAATACTCACTTTATTATTAGTGTCTTCCTTTTAATAGTGGAGATAATGGTTTATATACAAAAACTGTTATTATAACGCAAATCATAGCTTTAACAAATGTAAATGGTACATTAAATACCAATAAGCATTGACTAATATTTTTTACAGCTGGGCAAATCACTTGATACATTTTTACAATGGCTGCCTCTGATAAGAAATTATAATATGCAGGATAAACTATAAAATAATTGATTGGAAAACTTAATATTGCCATTATCGCTGCTCCAACTAGTGATGCAACTATAGCTGTCTTTTTCGTTTTGTTCTTATTATAAATAATACCTGCTGGTACTACAAATGCTATTCCTAACAACGCATTTGATAGCTCACCTATTCCAAATGTCTGTGAAAATGGCAAGTGTAATAAGTTCTTGATTACTTCGATTAATAATCCTGCTATTGGGCCAAATGTAAAGGTTCCAATTAATGCTGGCAAATCAGAAACATCTAGTTTTATAAAACTAGGCATTAAAATAGCTGGAACTTCTATATACATTAGCACAAATGCAATTGCTGATAACATTGCTACAGAGCATAATGCTCTAACTGATATTTTTGATTTTTTTTCTCTATAAGTATTATCCATTTCTTATACGATCATATTTGATATGATCTTCTCCTTCCTTTGCAGAACGAAGTCTTCAAAAAATGCCCTAATACATTATCTGTACCAGGGCATTAAATATTCTTAAAATAATTTTTATCGCAATTGAAAAAACACCTATAATGTTGTTTCTTGCTTATCTTCTTCCATCCAGACTTTACTGTCGGTTTTGGAATTGCACCAAATCAACTCTAACGAGCTCGCGGACTTTACCGCCGGTCGGGAAATTAACCCTGCCCTGAAGACTTTATTCTTTTATTTTTTCTTACACTTTCATGCGGTTGCATTACTATTTACTCTAAGATGATATTATATCATCTCTATAAAAAAGTCAAACATTTTTTATAATTTCATAGACAATTGTATTCTTTTTTTCTTAACATCTACACTTAACACTTTTACATCAACAACATCTCCTACACTTATAACTTCTAGAGGATGCTTTATATATTTATCACATATCTCTGATATATGAACTAAGCCATCTTGATGAACTCCTATATCAATAAATGCTCCAAAATCTATTACATTTCGTACTGTTCCTTTTAGAATCATTCCTGGTTTAAGATCGTCTAACTCTAAGATATCACTTCTTAAAATTGGTTTAGGCATATCTTCTCTTGGGTCTCTCGCAGGTTTTTCTAATTCTTTTACAATATCTTGTAATGTCATTTCTCCTATATTGAGTTCTTTTGCTAATTCACCATAGTTTTTTATTATAGTATGAAGTGAACCTAACTTTCTTTCTTTGATATCTTCTTTTGTATAGCCTAAAGATTTTAAAAGAGTTGATGCTGCTTCATATGATTCCGGGTGAACTGCAGTCGAGTCTAATGGATTATCACCATCTAGTATTCTCATGAAACCTGCACATTGTTCATATGCTTTTGGTCCTAGTTTTGCGACTTTTAATAATTGTTTTCTATTAGTAAACTTACCATTTTCCTCTCTGTACGCAACAATATTTTTTGCTACAGCTTTTGAAATTCCTGAGACATATTCTAATAGAGAAACTGATGCTGTATTTAAGTCAATTCCAACTTTATTAACGCAATCTTCTACAACATTTCCTAAGGCTTCACTTAAATTCTTCTGATTCATATCGTGCTGATATTGTCCAACGCCAATCGATTTTGGATCAATTTTTACAAGCTCTGCGAGTGGATCCTGGAGACGTCTTGCCATTGATGTTGCACTTCTTTGTCCTACGTCAAAATTAGGAAATTCTTCTGTTGCCAATTTACTTGCTGAATAAACTGACGCTCCTGCTTCGTTTACAATAATATATTGAACATCTTTTTGAATTTCTTTAATGATGCCAACAATTATTTGTTCTGATTCTCTTGATGCTGTTCCATTTCCTAATGATATTAATGAAACATTGTATTTTTCAATTAATCTTTTTATTATTATTTTCGTTTCTTCTACTTTATTTTGTGGAGCTGTTGGGAAAACTACTGTTGTATCTAACACTTTTCCTGTTGGATCAACAATTGCAATCTTACAACCTGTTCTAAAAGCTGGATCCCATCCTAATACAACTTTTCCTGCAATTGGAGGTTGCATTAGCAATTGTTCTAAATTTTTACCGAATACTTTTGTAGCACTTTCTTCAGCTTTTTCTGTACAATCATTTCTGATTTCTCGTTCAACCGATGGTGCAATTAGTCTGTCATATGCATCTTCTATTGTTTCAGTTAAAATATTTTGTATTTCATTATTTGATGTATGAATTATTTGTTTTTTTAGGTAATTAATAATTTCATCCTTTGGTGCTTCTATTTTTATGTTTAATATTTTTTCTTTTTCACCACGATTGAGTGCTAAAACTCTGTGCCCTGGAAGTTTATTTAATGGCTCCACGTGGTCGTAATATTTTTCATAAACCGATTCTACTTCTTCATCCTTTGCTTTTGATGTAATAAGTCCTTTTTCAAAAGTAGTTTTTCTTATTTTTTCTCTATATTTTGCGTCCTCTGAAATGCCCTCAGCAATTATATCTTTTGCGCCATTTAAGGCATCTTCTAGTGTTTCTACTTCTTTTTCAGCATTAATATATTTATTAGCCTCTTCTAATATATTGGTAGAATTATTTTGAAGCAAAATAATATTGGCTAATGGCTCTAAACCTTTTTCTTTAGCTATTGTTGCTCTTGTTCTACGTTTTGGTCTGTATGGACGATATAAATCATCTACTGCTATTTGTGTTTTTGCTGCTTTAATCTTTTGTTCAAGTTCTGGAGTTAATTTTTCTTGTTCACTTATACTTTTTAATACTGTTGCTTTTTTCTCTTCTAGATTGCGAAGATAAGTTAATCTTTCGTATAAATTTCTAAGTACCTCATCATTAAGTGCTCCGGTAACTTCTTTTCTGTATCGCGCAATAAAAGGAATTGTGTTTCCTTCATCAATAAGTTTTACTGTTGCAAGTACCTGTTCTTTTCTGATTTGTAGTTCCTGTGCAATTTCTACAATTATATCCATTATAGTCTCCTTATATTTTTACTTTTAATTCATCAACTATTTTTCAAGTTTTGATAAAATCTCATTTAATATTTCATCTGCGACTTCTTCTTTAGTCATCAGCTCTAACTGTCTTGTTGCATCCTTTGTTATAAATGTTACAACATTTGTATCTGTCCCAAAACCTGCGCCTTTTGTTTTTAAATTATTTGCAACTATTAAATCTGCATTTTTGCGTTCGAGTTTTGCTTTAGAATTTTCTATCATATTTTCTGTTTCCATGGAAAAACCACATAAAAATTGATTAGCTTTTTTATTTTGACCTAAATATTGTAAAATATCATCTGTTTTTTCTAATTCTATAACATTTGATGAATTTTTTTTCTTTATTTTTTCATCTTTAGGATTTTTAGGACGAAAATCTGCCACTGCTGCCGCCTTGATTATTATATCCTGACTTGGTGCTAATTTTTTGACCGCCTCAAACATATCTTTTGCACTTGTTACATCTATTTTATCCACAAAATTTACATCTGATAACGATGTTTTTCCACTTACTAATGTTACTTTTGCACCTCGCTGCATCGCAACTTTTGCTAAGGCATAGCCCATTTTTCCAGTAGAATGATTGGTTATATATCTGACTGGATCTATTTTTTCTTGGGTGGAACCTGCTGTAATCAAGATTTTTTTTCCTTTTAAATCTTTTTCTCTTGCTATTGTTTTTAAAATATATTCTTTTAAAAATTCTGGTTCTGGCATCTTACCTGCACCTGTATCTTTGCACGCTAAATAACCACATACCGGTTGTATTATTTCATAGCCATAGTGTTCTAGTTTTTTTAAATTATCTTGAACTATTGGGTTTAAAAACATGTTTGTATTCATTGCTGGTGAAATAATTTTAGGTGCTTTAGTCGCCATAATTGTTGTACTTAACATATCATCAGCTATTCCATTTGCAATTTTTCCTATTATATTTGCTGATGCTGGCGCAATCATAAATATATCTGCTTTTTTAGCCAATGATATATGTTCTACTTCATAATTAAAGTTTCTATCAAATGTATCTACTATACATTTATTGCTTGTTAATGTTTCAAAAGTTATTGGTGTTATAAAATTAGTCGCATTTTTTGTCATTATTACATGTACATCTGCATGTAATTTAACCAATGAACTTGCTAAATTTGCAATTTTATATGCTGCTATACTCCCCGTAACTCCTAAAACTATAGTTTTGCCTTTTAACATAATTTAAATCTCCTCTTTTGATACTTCTCAACTATTATATCATGATTAGATAAATTTTTTAATAAAATTCCTTCGTGACAAATTCAACACGGCTCACTTTAAAAAGAGACGACCGAAGCCGTCTCTTAAAACCTAGTTTTTATACAAATAGATATTCTATTATCTATTTTTTTTGTTTTCTTTTTTTGTTTTTTCTTTTTTAGTTTTTTCTTTTTTAGTTTGGTTCGATGACTTTTTAATTTTAAATTTCTTAGTCACTTTACCTTTATATTTACCTTTTCCGGTTATAACTACTGTGGCAGTTCCTTCTTTTTTATTATTCTTGTAGCTTACTGAATAATCTTTGCCTTTTTTAAGAAGTTCATCTTTATAAAATACTGCTACTGATGGTTTTATTGATTTACCTGTGTAAAGCTGTGTTGGAATATCACTGACTTCGGCATCCTTTAAATCAACTTTTACTTTTTTATTTTCTTTTGCTACAGTAACTTTGTACTTATCTGAAAATGTCTCATTTCCTGCATTGTCTACAGATTTTACTACTATTTCATCTCCATCTTTCAACATAAAGTTACCTTGATATTCTTGATATTCGCCACCGTTCACTGAATAATAAACTTTAGCTGTATCAACATCTGCTGCTGCTAAAATCACTTTACCATTTTCATCAATATTTACTACAGGTTTTTCTGGTGCTTTTGTATCAAGTTTAACTTTTACTACTTTTTGTGCAACCATTCCACCAATATTTGATGCTGTTATTGTAAAGTAATTATCGCCTTCTTGTAATTTAGCATGATAATCAATTTTGTAATCAGCTTTTCCTTCACACATATCCATTGATCTGTATAGTACTTTTTGATTTAATGAAACTTCTATGTTGTTATATGTATCTGTAACATTTCCTTTGATTACGTAATTTGAATTATTTGTGTATACTACACCATCCTCATTCTTTACGTATACATCTTTATCATGTGATATATTCAAATCTGTTCCATTTTGCTGATTTACATTTTTAGTTTGTGCATCAACTATATTAGTAATATTAATTTGTGGTGCATATTTACTATAATAAAGTCTATATGCATAATTTGAATATAATTTTTCTACATTTCCATCTGGTTTTACATCAGCTGCGTAGATATATACTCTATTTAATCCATCATTAAGTGGTATTGTATGAGTAAATGTTCCGTCTTTATTTACTTTTACAGGTGTTTCACCAATTTTGAATACACTTGGCTCAAAATTTACTTTTCCTTCAATAGTATAAGTTCCATCATTATTTAATTTTGATGGATTTAATTTCATCACTGATGAGAAATTCTCTGATGTCATCTTAAATGAAAGATTAAAGAATTTCTTTGCATCACTTACTGAACCATGATAAACATAATAATCATACTCAGCTTCATTACCTGCTACATCTTTTACATGGAACACATACAAATCATAATCTTTTGATTTATCTTTTAAAAGAATATCTGTAATAAACTGTCCCTTAGCTGTGTCTTTAATCAACTGTTCTTTTGTGATATCTGACACTGCTTCAATACTAAATTCATTTTCATCATTAGCTTTAACTCGAGCATTAATCTTATCTGCCCCGTTATCTGCAACATATATCAAATTAACTGTTGCATTATTTGATGTCTTCTTGTCTGTAGTTACAACCTTTGCTGAGCTATCTTGTAAATCAACATCTACCGTTGGAGCTTTTTTATCTTTTGCCTCAACTTTTACTTTATATGTCTTTTCAAATATTGATTTATTATCCTTTGTTGCTTTTACAACAATAGTGTTATCACCTTTTACTAATGCAACATCACAAGTAAAGTTTGTTCCAGATACTGTTGCATTTGAAACAGTTCCATCTGCTGTTGTCATTGTAAGTGCTGAACCTGCTGGTAGGCTTCCTGTAAATGTATAAACACCATCTTTTTCAACAGTCATTTGATCTTCTAAATTATCAAAAGTTACTGTCTTAATTTTACTTGGAATGAATATACTATAATTATCTGAAATATTACCTGCATTATCTAATCCCATTACATATAAATAATTTTCTTTTCCTTGATTCTTGTTAACCTGTTGTGTAATATCGTATGTATATGTTTTTGTTCCATCAGCGTTTTCTATACTATCTAAATCTTTTAATAGAACTTTTTGGCCTTCTTTTTGATTCTTACTACCAACTGCAACATACATTTGACCTGCTAAACCTGAACTATCATCTGATCCAGTAATATATGCGTAGTATTTGTCACCAATTTTTCCAACTGTTGTAGAAATTACAGGTTTAACTGTGTCTACTTTAATTGGAATTTTAAGTTCTTGTGCATCTGTTTCTGCAAAACCAATATTTGCTTTTATAACAAAATAATATTGACCATCTTTTACTGTTACAGGCTTACCTGTGGCTTGATTATATACGGTTCCATCCCAACCAATCTTATTATTGATTAATGTTGCAAAAGATCCTTGTCCTTCATGTTCTAATGTTGATTTTTGAATATAATCAATTGTTCCTAAATCCGATACAAGAGCACCATTAGCATCTTCGATTCGCATTGACATTTGATTAGCATTTCTAAGCATTGTTAAATATGGATAAGCACTGTCTAATACTCCATCATTATTTGGAGAAATTGAAATATAGTCTTTGTTAATTTTTCCTTCATTTTGTGTTGCAAAATAATCTTCTCCAAGATAAGTATTATTACCATCTGTCAATCCTGTTTTTCCATAATATGAATCTTTTTCATAAATTGGACTGTCAATTATTTTTTCTGTTCCCCAGTTGCCATAAAAGCCTAAAACTGGCATTCCTAAGCTGATTCCTTCTGTATTTTCAAAATGTAAAAATGATTCAACATAAGAATTTTCTGTGTAATCTTTTGTCAAATGTAATGTTGCTGTTACAGTTACTTTTCCTTTTTTAGGAACTGTTATCTGACTTTGATTATATGTTACACTGGCTCCTTGTACCTCTTTAATGACATCTTCATTAGAGTCGCTAACACCATTTATATATACTTTATCTGGAGCAAAATTATATGTTTCTTTTTTAGAACCATAGTTTGTAAAAGTAATATCAAAGTTTACATCTTTTGTTCCTTTTGGAATTTGTCTTAATTCAACACAAGCTTCTCCTTTATATGTAGCAGTAACATTTACTTCAGTAGCGCCCGCTACATCAAGTAAGCCTGCACCTTGATATCTTACTGAATATGGTGTCTGTGAATTTTTATTAATTACAGGTTTTGCAGTGTTCATTATAACTTCTTTCATGAAGTCAACATTTTTGCTTCCTGCAAATGAAAGTTTTCTTTTATTCATTGACTGTTTGATAAGAGCTTCTGCTCCTGCAACATATGGTGATGCCATTGAAGTGCCACTCATGTACTGATATCCTGCTTTTCCTGAATTTAAGGAATAAATCATTCCACCAGGAGCTGAGATTTCTGGCTTAATATCTAATGTTGGTGTTGGACCCCATGAAGAAAAATCAGACATTTCTTCTTTGTTTTGTCCGGCATTTACATTTTCTTTAAAATCTTTTCCTTGTGCAAACGAATAGCCTGTTGCTCCATTATCTTTCATATTTTTTAACAATTCCTTACCAGCATTGTTTGAAATTGAAACAAATGGAATTTTACTATCAACACTTGGTGCAATATATGCATTTGGATATGCATCTGAATTATATAAAACAACTCCGATAGCTCCTGCATCTATTGCATTTGCTGCCTTTTGTGTAAAAGTAATATCACCACGTTTGATTACTGCAATTTTTCCTTTTACATCTACTTTTTCACATTCTTCTTTATTTCCCTTGCCACAATCTACGAGTTCATATGTGTCTTTTAAGTCACTCCATTTCTTATCTCCATCTACTGTTGTAGCTGGATAAGAGCCAATTTCTTTACCGTTTTGTTTGATTTTTAATACATCCTGGTAAACACTATTGTTGTTATATGAAGCAACTGACAAAGAATTTTTATACGCTGAAGGTGAACCTATCATTGCATCATCTACTAAATTTATAGCTTCTTTATAAGAAGTATTATCACCTCTTAGTGAATCACTTGTTCCTGAGTTTCCAGCTGAAATGGCTGATACTACACCTGCTTGATATGCTTTTTCTACTGCTGCTTCTATAAAATCTGCGTCAGTATCAAAACCACTATCTGAGCCTAAACTCATGTTAATAACGTCTGCATCTAATTTTACTGAATCTTCTATAGCTTTTACTATATCATCAGTATAAGCACTTGAGTTATTTGGATCTGCTGTAAATACTTGCATTCCGATAACCTGTGCCTTTGGTGCTACACCTTGTATAGATTCCATTCCATCATTTGGTTTTCCATTTGCGGCAGTAATACCTGCAACGTGATAGCCATGAGTTGAACGATCATTTAATACTTCATCGTTTCCATTGCTATAGCTGTATCCGAATGGAACTTTTTTTGAATAATATTTTCCATATCCTAATAATTTTATTTGGTTTTCCCACCATGATTTAGAGTGTTTTGTTTTGACATTTTTCTCTAATGCCATATCTTTATGTTCATAGTTTACTCCAGTATCTATTATGGAAACTACAACACCTTCACCTTGATAGCCTGTTTTTTTGCCATTTTTCCATGCATTTAAAACATTTCCTATTTCAAGTGCAGAATCCATCTCTGTTTTTACTGAAGAAGCTTCATAAACATTTTTTACACCCTTTAGGGATTTGATTTGATCAATATAGCCTCGAGCAGCTTCTATTGAAAAACTGTTCACAAGATATGATGATTGATTAATAACCGATGCTCCTGTTAACTCCTCAACTTTTTTGATTACATCACTTTGATTATTCTTTACTTCTTTTTCAATTTTTTTAGTCTGATTTGTGTAATCATCATCTTTTGTTTTTTCAATTGCAGGTTCTTCATTTAACTCTACAATTATTCGAACTACTTCTTTGGGATCTTTTTTGTCTTCTTCTTTACTTAATTTGTTATTTGAATTTGATAAAACCGAAAGTGCTGTTTTATTCAAATCTTCAATCGTTTTACTGTCAGTCGTTTTCTTTTCTCCCTGCTGTGCATATACAGGTACTTTATTGAATCCAGCTGAAGTAACAACAACTCCTAAAGCAAGCGCAATTGCACTTACTTGCTTAAAAGTTTTCCTAAAAGCTTTTTTCATAAACTGTCCTCCTCTTCCTAAAGTGTATTACTTTTCTAGCAACTCGTTTGAATAGTCGCAAAAAAGTCAAATACCTTTGCTAAAAGTATACAACTTTCTCTTTCATTGTCAATATTTTTTGAATACTTTTTTTTATTTAATAATTTCATTAATTTTATTAACATTCAGAGATATAGCTACATTTTTTTATACTTACATTCTTTTTTAAGATTATTACAGCAAAAAAGCTCTATATCATAATGAAATCTAGCATTTTAGAATCATTTTTATGATATAGAGCCTTTTATTTTAATTATATTAAATACTTATTATTTTGCTAATTCTTCTTTTAAAGCAGCTGTAAGAGCTGGGACTATCTTATGTAAGTCACCAACGATACCGTAGTCAGCAACATCAAAGATTGGAGCATCTTCATCTTTATTGATTGCGATGATAAGATCTGAATCTTCCATACCTGCTGTATGTTGAATTGCACCAGAAATACCAATTGCAAAATATACGTTTGGTCTTACTGTCTTACCAGTCTGTCCTACCTGATAATCCTGAGCCAACCAACCATTCTCTACTACTGCACGTGAACAGCTTACCATTCCGCCTAAAACATCAGCTAATTCTCTTAAATCTTTAAAGCCTTCTTCGCTTCCTACTCCACGACCACCTGATACTAAGATTTTAGCATCCATGATGTTTTCAACGTGTCCTACTGCTTTTACAACTTTAAGAATTTCTACCCATCTTTTTGATTCTTTTAATTCTGGGTTAAATTCAATTACTTCAGCTTTTCTTCCAGCTTCTTTTGGAAGTGCCTGCATAACGCCTGGACGAACTGTTGCCATCTGTGGACGGTTATCTGGACATGCAATTGTAGCAATTGTGTTTCCACCAAATGCTGGTCTTGTCATTAATAACTGATTGTGTTTCTGTTCTTTACCTGGCATTGGATTGATTGGAAAATCACCAATCTCAAGTTTTGTACAATCTGCTGTAAGTCCTGTTTTTACTCTTGCAGAAACTGTAGGTCCAAGATCTCTACCGATTGCTGTAGCTCCAACTAACATAATCTCTGGTTTATATTCATTGATTACTGCTGAAAGTGCTTCTGCGTATGGTTCTGTTCTATATGTTTCAAGAGCTTTATCATCTACAACGATAACTTTATCTGCTCCATGTTCACCTAATTGATCAGCTAAACCTTTTACGTTTGAACCAAGTAATACTGCTGTTACTTCTGTTCCTAAGTCAGCTGCTAATTCTTTACCTTTTCCTATTAATTCATAAGAAATAGAACTAATTTCATTATCTACCTGTTGTGCGTATACGAATACGCCTTTATATTCTTCTAAGCCCATTTTTTTCACCACTTTTCTTTTTTATTCTATTATATAATATGTTTTTCTTTTAATTTGCCTACAAGATACTCTACTGACTCTTTTGGATCAAGAGTTACTTTTTCGCCAGCACCTTTACGTACTTTGTCTGATGCTTTTGCGATTTTTGTAGGAGATCCTTTAAGTCCTAAATCTGAATCATCTACATCTTTAAGATCGTTTCTTCCCCAAATTGTAATATCTTTATCAAATGCATCCCAAATTCCGCCTGGTGTCATGTATCTTGGCTCATTTAATTCTGAAAGTGCTGTAATTAAGCATGGCATTTGAACTTTTAATTCATGATATCTATCTTCATACTGACGTTTTACAACGACTGAATCACCATCTAATTTGATTTCTTCAGCATATGAAATTACTGGAAGTCCTAAATGTTCAGCAATCTGTGGTCCTACCTGAGCTGTATCACCATCAATAGCCTGACGTCCTGTAATAATTAAATCATAATCAATATTTCTAAGTGCGCCTGCAATAGTTGTTGATGTTGCCCATGTATCAGCTCCACCAAGTACCCTATCTGTTACAAGGATTGCATTATCTGCACCCATTGCTAATGCTTCTCTCAATACATCCTCTGCTTTTGGAAGACCCATTGTAAGAACTGTAACCTCTGCGCCAATTTCATCTTTTATTCTAAGTGCTGCTTCAAGTCCAGCTTTGTCATCTGGGTTCATGATAGCAAGCATAGCTGCTCTATCTAAAGTTCCGTCTGGATTAAACTTTACGCCACCCTTTGTATCAGGAACTTGTTTAATACATACTACTATTTTCATGTATCTGTTCTCCTTTATTTTTGTTGATTATGTTAATTGGCAATCGTAAAATTACTTCATACCAACTAACATAAATAATATAATGTACTAAGCTAATAAGTTTCCTGCGATTACCATTCTTTGAACTTCTGATGTTCCTTCGTAAATTTCTGTAATCTTTGCATCTCTCATCATACGTTCTACATCATATTCTCTAATATATCCATATCCACCGAATAATTGTACAACCTCTGTTGTTACAGCCATTGCTGTCTCTGCTGCAAATAATTTTGCTTTTGCTGCTTCTAAAGAATATCTCTTCTGTGTAGCTTTAGCCTGAGCAGCTTTATATACTAATAACTGAGCAGCTTCTACTCTTGCTGCCATATCTGCAAGTTTGAACTGTGTATTCTGCTGTTGAGCAATTGAACGTCCGAACTGTTTTCTTTCTTTTGTGTATTCAATACAACGCTCAAGAGCACCTTCTGCAATACCTAGTGCCTGTGCCGCAATACCAATACGTCCACCATCTAGCGTATGCATTGCAATGCTAAATCCTTTTCCTTGAGCTCCTAATAAGTTATCTTTTGGAATTCTACAATCTTCAAAAATTAATTCGTATGTAGAAGATCCGCGAATACCCATTTTCTTTTCTTTTGTACCAAATGAGAAGCCTGGAGCATCTTTATCAACGATAAATGCTGAGAAGTTCTTTTTCTTTCTTCCTCTCTTATCTTCTGTTACTGATGTAACCGCGATTACGATATAAACATCTGCTTCTTTACCATTAGTAATGAAACATTTTGAACCATTTAATACCCACTCATCGCCATCTAATACTGCTTTTGTCTGAGCACCCTGTGCATCTGTACCAGCACCTGGCTCTGTTAAAGCAAATGCACCAAGTTTTTCACCTGTCGAAAGTGGTCTTACATATTTTTCTTTTTGTTCTTGTGTACCAAATGTCATGATTGGATCAATACAAAGTGATGTATGAGCTGAAACAATAACGCCTGTTGTTGCACAAACTTTTGATAATTCTTCAACGCACATAACATATGTTAAAGGATCGCATCCTTGTCCACCGAATTCTTTTGGTACTGGGATTCCCATGAATCCAAATTTCTGCATTTTAGTAACTGTCTCGCGTGGGAAAACTTCTGTTTCATCAACTTCCTGCGCAAGAGGTTTTACTTCTGTCTCTGCGAACTCTCTGAATAAGTTGCGAGCCATCTCATGTTTCTTGTCTAAAGTAAAATCCATGATTTAATTCCTCCGTTTTTTAATGTTCTGAATTTTTATTTGCTGTAATCGTAGAATCCGATTCCTGTCTTACGTCCTAATTTTCCTGCACGAACCATCTTCTTTAATAATACATGTGGGCGATATTTTGGATCTCCTGTCTCATCATATAAAACGTTCATGATTGCAAGACAGATATCTAATCCGACTAAATCTCCTAATGCTAAAGGTCCCATTGGATGATTAGCACCTAATTTCATAGCTGTATCAATTCCTTCAACTGATGCAACGCCATCTGCATAAATTCCAATTGCTTCGTTAATCATTGGAATTAAAATTCTATTTACTACAAAGCCAGGAGCTTCTTTAACTTCTACTGGAGTTTTTCCGATTTCTTTTGAAATAGCAACGATTTTATCATTAAGATCATCTGGTGTGTTCTCACCCTTGATAACTTCGATTAATTTCATTACTGGTGCTGGATTAAAGAAATGCATACCGATTACTGGTCTGTCTAATCCTGCTCCAATTTCTGTGATTGATAATGATGATGTGTTTGATGCAAAAATACAATCAGCTGGCACAATATCCTGTAACTCTTTGAATGTATCCTGTTTTACTTTCATAACTTCAAGTGCTGCCTCAACAATTAAATCTGCATCAGTACAGATTGTTTTAACACCTGTTGTGATTTTTCCTAAAATTTTATCAGCATCTTCTTGTGCCATTTTTCCTTTAAAAACCATTCTATCTAAAGATTTTTTAATCTTATTTTTTCCGTTTGCTGCAAATTCTTCATTAATATCGCATAAATATACTTCATATCCTTCTGTCTGTGCAAAAGCCTGTGCGATTCCAGAACCCATTGTTCCTGCTCCGATTACTCCTACCTTCATCTTTATTATCTCCTTTTTTATTTCAATTTATTTTTCAAACCAAATTTTGGTAATGTTTTCTTCTTCAGTCAAAAGTTTTGTGATACAAATAGATGTACCACAAAACTTTCTTTTTTAATTAAATATATTAGTTGTATTTTTCAACAACAGTAGCGCAACCCATTCCGCCACCGATACATAATGTTGCAAGGCCTTTCTTAGCATCTTGTCTCTTCTGCATTTCATGAAGTAATGTTACTAAAATACGGCAACCTGATGCTCCAACTGGATGTCCTAATGCAATAGCGCCACCGTTTACATTTACTTTATTCATGTCAAATCCTAAATCGCGAGCTACTGCAACTGATTGAGCTGCAAATGCTTCGTTTGCTTCGATTAAGTCCATATCATCAACTGTTAATCCTGTTCTCTTCATTACATTCTTAACAGCTGCAACAGGTCCAACACCCATGATTGATGGATCTACACCACCCATTGCTCCTCCAACGAATGTAGCCATTGGTGTAACACCAAGTTCTTTTGCTTTTTCTTCAGACATAACAACAACTGCTGCTGCACCATCATTGATACCTGAAGCATTACCAGCTGTAATTAAGCCGCCTTCTTTGCCCGAACAACATTTTAATTTTGCTAATGACTCAGCTGTTGTTCCTGCACGAGGTCCTTCATCTGTATCAATAACAATATCACCCTTCTTACGATCGTGAATAACGTAAGGTACAATTTCATCTTTGAATTTTCCTTCAGCCATAGCTTTTTCACATTTCTGCTGGCTATTTGCTGAGAATTGATCTAACTCTTCACGAGTAATTCCATACTGTTCTGCAACATTTTCGGCTGTAATCATCATGTGATACTGATTGAAAGCATCCCATAATGCATCATTAATCATTGTATCAATTAATTTACCGTTGTTCATACGGTAACCAAAACGTGCTTTATCTAATGCAAAAGGTGCGCGAGACATAGACTCCATTCCACCAGCTACTACGATATCAGCTTGACCAGCCATAATCATATTTGCTGCTTCGTTTACACATTTTAAGCCAGAACCACAAACAACATTTAATGTGATTGCTGGAACTTCAACTGGAAGTCCTGCTTTGATGGCAGCCTGTCTTGCAACGTTTTGTCCAAGACCAGCTTGAATTACGCAACCCATTTTAACTTCATCTACTTGTTCAGGTTTAACACCTGCTCTATTTAATGCTTCTTTGATAACTGCTGCTCCTAAATCTACAGCTGGGACTGAAGCAAACTGTCCACCCATTTTTCCGATAGCAGTACGACAAGCGCCTGCAATTACAACTTTCTTTGCCATGTTCTCTTCTCCTTTTAACGTCATATACCATAATTTTTGTTCTGCTGTTAATTTTTTAACAATTGAATTTTACCACATTCTAGGCCCAAAATCAATTTAAATTATCAGATAATAATGGCTTGACATAGCTTTTTGGTTTTTATTAAATAGCTTTTTGGCAAATTTTTGCACTAATATTTGTTAATTTTTTATCATTCGAAGGTGATTTAATCACTAAAACGTTTTCACTGTTTGTTTGTTTTTTATAGTTTCTTTGCACTTTCTTCATATTTTTTGTTGATTTTGTGGAATTTCGTTTTTTTCGTTTTTTCATTTTGCACCATAGTATACAGTAAATTTATTTAGTTTCTTGTATACAATATACAACTTTGTTCTCAAAAAAATAGGTGCCCGAATCATTAAGTGACTCTGAGCACCTATTTATCTTAATAATTTAAATCAATTTCTATTCCCTTTAAATCTTCGTTCAAAATCTGATTTTCTTTTAATACGCCTTCTATCTGTATCTGAATTTCACTCATTCTCTTGTTTTCATTTTTTTGTCCTTCAATACTACTAATTTGTTTCATAGCATTTGATGAATTAAAAATAACGTCTTCTTTTTCCTTCTCATCTCTTAATTCTCTTGACTTGTCTTTCATATTAGTAGAATTTCTTTGTTCTTCAATCTTTTTCTCTTTTGATTCTTGTATCTCTTTTTGTTTTTCTTTATTCTCTTCATCTATCTTGTTTTTTACTTCGCTAACTAGAAAAGAAACTAAATCCTTATTTGCCAATTCTTTAATTTCATCCGATGCTCTAGAAGCTTTTACCATATTCTGGCTCTTAAGCTCTGTTTGAATAAGGTCTCTTCTAACGTGTGTATATACTTCAAGAATTTTCTTGTTATCTCCTATTTTTGTTTTCGAAACTATCTCTTTTGAATTCAAGGTTAAAATTCTTTTCTGATACTCTGTCAAATCAGCTGTATTTATATTTTTTAGTTTTTCTCTTTCTTCTTCAGAAAAAGAATCATTCGCTAATCCATGCATATTATTTTGGTATTTGCACAACAGATTTAATGTCTTTTGTTCTTCCGAATCGTCTTCAATGCCATATTCTTTCTTTAAAGCTTCTTTTTGTTCCTTTATTTCTTTTATTATCTCGTTTTCGTCATTTATTTCTGTTCTCTTAGATTTCATTTCATCTGAAACCTTTCGTTTAGATTTCTGCAAATCTTCATCTTTCTTCCAGGCATCTGATACCAGCTTCCATGCTTGACGCCTAGCATTGTTTTTCCTGCTTTCAACATTTCTGTCAACAATACCCCTAATATCATCAGCAGCAATTGATTTCAACGGTTCATTATTTTTTCTATTCTGTTTTTTATTATTTTGGGGAGTCACTATGTAGTGTGTGTCATTATGAAGATTGTTTGAACGAATTGTAGTGCTATACATACATATCACCTCCTTTAATTACATGACTACTCCGTAAAAAAATAATAATAGTCATATAGATTATCGGAGGTGATACAAATATCTTTATAGCAAACATTTGATTTTTTTTAAATCAATGTTTAAATCATTTAGTATAAAAATTAATAAAAGACTTGATTACCAATCACAGTGCCTTTAACCCCACCGTAATTCATGCAAAAATACAGACAGTTTATCGTTATTTTGCCTGCTAATACTTCTCTTGCCGCTTGCATACAGCTTGCATCTACCCTGCCACTTTGTAAAACAAGTGCTAGTCTTCCACTTCTTGCAGGTGTAAATTGACCACTTTGATAAATTACTCCTGTTAATGAATTTGGGAATCTAGGGCTATGCACACGATTGATAATTACACTTCCAACCGCTAACTTACCTGCATACGGTTCTCCTCCAGCTTCACATTGAATAATTGCTCCAAGTAAAACTTCTTCTGAAGAACTTACCTGTGTAGGTCCACTTGTGATAGGTGTGCCAGAAGGTTGCGGATTAGGATTTTTCTGCTGTGCTTTTGCAACCTCTTTAGCTCTTTCTTCTTCAAGTTTCTTCTCGTAAGCTTCCATATCTTTAATCTTTTTATCAAGTTCTTTTGATTGATTAACTTGACTATTATATGCATTTTGTGCATTTTGAAGATTGTTTTGTTGATTTTTTATGTTCTCGTTAAGTTGAGACTCCTGTTGTTTTAAAGCTGATTGCTGTTTCCTTAATGTTTCCTGATCTTTCTTTAATTTTTCTTGATAACCGTTTATTTTAGAAAGCTCTTGTTTATATTCTTCTATTGCTTTCTTATCAAAATCATAAATATCTGCCGCAAATTGCATTTTATCCAAAAATTCGGACATGTTTTTAGCATATAGCAATTCTGAGATAGTATTCGAAGATGAATTCTCATATATATATTTGATACGATATTTCATCTGCTCATATCTTTCTTTAGCATCTTCTTTAGCTTTTTCTAATTTTTTTTGGGTATCATTAATATCTTTTTGAACTTTAGATATTTTATCATTAGTATTCTTGATTGAATCAGACACTTTTGCCATCTGATTATTAGAACCATCTAGTTGCTGTTTATGCTGATTCTTCTGCTGTTCTAATTCCTTAGCTTTTTTATCTGATTCTTGTTTCTGTTTAATTAACTCATCTTTAGAAACTGATCCCATGCCTGCAGCGTTGATACTTACAACATTAACGTTACAACTGCAAACTATGCTTAACATTAGTAATGATGTGATTAATTTTTTTCTCATTCCCTACCTATCTTTCTTTCTAGCCTAAATTTCAAGTTACTTTTTCATTCATTTTAAAAAACAGCCGATAAATACAATGTAACTCGTGTATTCTTAAAATAAATTATTCAAATAATATAATAACAGATTGTATGTTTTGTTTCAACCAAGCTAAAAAGAATTTTATACAATACATTTGTAGAAGGAGGAATCAATAGTGCTGTTTGTTCGTTCTGAAAATTTAACACCAAATATGCGACTTGCAAAACCTATTTATAATAAAACCGGTGTTTTGTTATATGAAAGAGACTCAAAAATAACTTCTACAATTATTAGTAGTATTTCAAATTTTGGCTTAATTGGAGTTTATATTTTAGAACCGGCAGAACCCGTTCCACCACTATCTGCTGAAGATATAGAATTTGAAAAAAATCAAACTGTTTTTGTTTTTAGTTACAAGGAATCTCTTGATAATTTAAAAAATGGGAAACTCTCCGATAAATTTAATCCACTTGTTGAACAAATTATTAAGATTTATGGTTCTTTGAATCATCCTATCAATTTTGTACAAAATATGCGCTCCCCTGATGATTATGTTTATAAGCATGGGGTGAGTGTAGCAATTTTGTGTGCATTAATATCTAAATATTTAAAATTAGATTATAGATACCAAAAAACTCTTATTTCTGCAGCATTTTTATCTAATTTTGGTAATCTTTTTATTCCTGACAACATTGCTAGAAAAGGGACCTGGCTGAGTGCCAACGATAAAGAATTAATACAGATCTCCATGGAAAAAGGGCTTGATTATTTAAAGCAACAAGATAAAAAATTACTTTTCCCGATTGATGCCATTGATTTAGTAGAATATTACATTCTTTCTACAAGCAATGATAAAATCAAACCTAAGCCTTCAAAAATGAATGAATACTTATCTAATATTTTAAAAGTTGCTAACGCATTTGATCAATTAACTGCTATGAATATTAATCATACACCTTTATCTGATGTCACTGCAATGAAATTCTTATACGCAGAACAAAACAAATATAGCAAAAAAATTGTTGATGCTCTATCTAAAGTTATTCATATTATGCCAAAAGGAGCTTGTATTGATTTAACTACCGGAGATGCAGCTATTGTTCTTGAAGAAAATAATGAAAATTTTATGAAGCCAGTTATTTTAAGACTTATAGATAACAAAATATACGATTTAAACGATCCTAGGACATATAAATATATTCAAATTTACGACTCTATGAAAACCATGGATAATAGAATAAAATTTGATGATGATACCTTAAAACAGTTTCAATCTGATCCTTATCTAAATTCTATGCTTAGTAAATTTAAAAGATCTAGTTGAACAATTTATTTTAACCATTTTTCGATACATTCGCAGATAAAATAATGCCGACCTCTAATCGTTAGTTTTTAACTAACCTTTAGGGTCGGCACATATATTTTTAGTACATTTTTAGTACATTTTTAGTATAGTCCTTTTTACGTAAGCTTTAGGTTCTTAGGCATTTTTTACTTTTGCAATATCAACTGGTGTTAATTTTCCATTTGCAGTTTCCATTGCTCTTGCTAATGCATTAGCTGTATCAAGTGATGTTAAACAGTTGACACCTGTCTCAATAGCGTTTCGTCTAATTAAGAATCCATCTCTTGATTTATCTCCACCTTGTGTTGGAGTATCGATTACCAAATCAATCTTGTGTCCTAAAATCAAATCCATAACGTTTGGTGATTCCTGAGAAATCTTATTGATTCTAAGTGCCTCAATACCATTATCATTTAAATATTTTGCAGTACTTCTTGTTGCGTAAATCTTATATCCTAAATTTGCAAATCTTCTTGCAACTCCTACTGCTTCTTCTTTGTCAGCATCTTTTACTGTCATAATCATTTGTTTATGTTTTGGTAAAACAACACCTGCACCTAAGAATGCTTTATATAATGCTTCATTAAAGTCTTTTGCAATACCTAAACACTCACCTGTAGATTTCATTTCTGGTCCAAGTGAAATCTCAGCTCCTCTTAATTTTTCAAATGAGAATACTGGCATCTTAATTGCAATATAATCTGCTGTTGGTGCTAATCCTGGCTCATAACCTAAACTCTTGATTGTCTCTCCTAAAATAACTTTTGTAGCTAAATCTACAATTGGTATACCTGTTACTTTACTGATATATGGTACAGTTCTTGATGAACGAGGGTTAACTTCGATTACATAAACCTCATCATCCATATCAATAAACTGAATATTTATCAATCCTTTTACGTGTAAGGCTTTTGCTAAACGTTTTGTATATTCTACAATCGTATCTCTAACCTTATCTGTAATTGTTGGTGCTGGATAAACAGAAATTGAATCACCTGAGTGTACACCTGTTCTTTCAATGTGTTCCATAATACCTGGAATCAATATGTCTTCTCCATCACAAACTGCATCAACTTCGATTTCTTTTCCTTGTAAGTATTTATCTACAAGAATTGGGTGATCCTGTGCATATCTATTAATGATACCCATATATTCTTCGATTTCTTCGTCATTGAAAGCAATCTGCATACCTTGACCACCTAAAACGTATGACGGACGAACTAATACAGGGTAGCCTAATCTATTTGCAACTTCTTTAGCCTCATCTGCTGTAAATACTGTTCCGCCTGCAGCTCTTGGAATCTGTGTCTTTTCAAGTATTTCATCAAAAAGTTCTCTATCTTCTGCAGCATCTACATCTTCTGCTTTTGTTCCAAGAATTTCTACACCCATTTTCATAAGCGCCTCTGTTAATTTGATAGCTGTCTGACCACCAAATTGAACAACTGCTCCGTCTGGTTTTTCGATGTTTACGATACTTTCTACATCTTCTGCTGTTAATGGTTCAAAATATAATTTATCCGCTATATCAAAGTCAGTTGAAACTGTCTCTGGGTTATTGTTTACGATAACAGTTTCCCATCCTTCTTTTGCGAATGCCCATGTACAGTGAACTGAACAGTAATCAAATTCTACTCCTTGACCAATTCGAATTGGACCTGAACCTAGTACTAATACTTTCTTCTCTGGTTTTGTCTCCACTGCTTCGTTTTCACTACCGTATACTGAATAGTAGTATGGTGTCTCAGCTTCGAATTCAGCTGCACATGTATCAACCATCTTAAATGCTGCCACAATGTTGTTATCATAACGCATCTGTCTGATTTTTTCTTCATCAATCTTAGTTAACTCAGCAATTACATTATCTGGGAATTGAATTCTTTTTGCTTCTTTTAAAAGTTCAACTGTCAATTCTTCTTTTTCTAATTTATTTTCCATTTCAACAAGAATTGCAATTTTATCGATAAACCAAAGATCAATTTTTGTAATTTCATGAATTTGTTCATAGCTGATTCCTTTTCTTAATGCTTCAGCAATTACCCAAATTCTTCTATCATCAACTAATTTTAACTGTTCTAAAAGTTCTTCTTTTGAAAGCTTTGTAAAATCATATGATCTCATTGAATCAACATGTTGTTCAAGTGATCTGATAGCTTTCATTAAGGCGCCTTCAAAGTTATCACAAATACTCATAACTTCACCTGTTGCCTTCATCTGAGTTGTAAGTGTTCTCTTAGCTGTTATAAATTTATCAAATGGAAGTCTTGGAATCTTAACTACACAGTAATCAAGCATTGGCTCAAAACTTGCATATGTTTTCTTTGTGATTGCGTTTTCAATTTCATCTAGATTGTATCCTAAAGCAATTTTAGCTGTAACTTTAGCTATCGGATATCCTGTTGCTTTTGAAGCAAGAGCAGATGATCTTGATACACGAGGGTTAACTTCGATTACACAATACTCAAATGAATCCGGATTTAATGCGTACTGAACGTTACATCCACCTGTAATTTTTAACTCATCTATAATGTTTAATGCAGAGCTTCTAAGCATCTGGTATTCTTTATCTGAAAGAGTCTGTGAAGGTGCAACTACAATTGAATCACCTGTATGTACACCTACTGGATCGATGTTTTCCATGTTACAAACTGTTATACAGTTTCCGTTTGCATCACGCATAACTTCGTACTCTACTTCTTTCCATCCAGCGATACAGCGTTCTACAAGAACTTCTCCAACACGACTCAATCGTAAACCGTTTGTCAAAATATCAACAAGTTCCTGTTCATTATTAGCAATTCCACCGCCGCTTCCTCCTAATGTAAAGGCAGGACGAAGTACTACTGGGTAACCAATTGTGTTTGTAAATTTAATACCATCTTCAACATTTTTTACTACTAAAGATGCTGCAACTGGCTCACCAATTTTTTCCATTGTATCTTTAAAAGCTTGTCTATCTTCTGCTTTGAAAATAGTTTCAGCTGTTGTTCCAATTAATTTTACATTATGTTCTTCAAGAAAACCTGACTCAGCAAGTTCCATACCCAAGTTTAAACCTGCTTGTCCACCTAGTGTTGGTAAAATACTATCTGGTTTTTCTTTTATAATTATTTCTTTTAAAACTTTTAAATCAAGTGGCTCAATGTATACCTGATCTGCAATCTCTTTATCTGTCATGATTGTAGCAGGATTTGAGTTTACTAAGCAAACTTCGATTCCTTCTTCTTTAAGTGATCTACATGCCTGTGTTCCGGCATAATCAAATTCGGCAGCCTGTCCAATAACGATTGGGCCTGATCCTATAACTAAAACTTTTTTTATTGCATTATTCTTTGGCATTATTTTTCTCCTCCCATCATATCAATAAATCTATCAAATAAATATGATGAATCTTGTGGTCCTGGACAAGCTTCTGGATGAAATTGAACTGTAAAAATATTTTTTCCTACATAACTTAAACCTTCGTTTGTTCCGTCGTTTACATTAACAAAAGCAGGTTTTGCAATTTTTTCATCTAAAGTATCTGTATCTACAACATATCCATGATTCTGAGAAGATATATATACTCTTCCTGTTGCTAAATCTTTTACAGGATGATTGCCACCTCTGTGACCATATTTCATCTTATGAGTATCTGCACCTGTTGCTAGAGCCATAAGCTGATGTCCTAAACATATAGCAAAAATTGGAATGTCAGAATTATATAATTTTTTAATTTCTTCAATAATTGTTTTACAATCTTTTGGATCTCCAGGTCCATTACTTAACATAATTCCGTCTGGATTAGAATTTAAGATTTCTTCGGCTGTAGTGTGTGCTGGATAAATAACAACTTCACATCCACGTTCATTTAAAGATTTGGCAATATTTTTCTTGGCTCCAAGATCTAATAAAGCTACTTTTTTTCCATTGCCTTTTAAAATAGATTTTTCTTTACATGTCACTTTAGAAACAACATCACCTGTGTGATATTCTTTTAATTTAGGAATAATTTCATCAAGATTATAATTTTCATTAACTGTAAATAAACCGTTCATTGTACCTTTTTCACGAAGGATTTTAGTCAATGCACGAGTATCAATACCTGTTATACCATGAATATTATTTTTCTGCAGGAAGTCCTGAATGGTACCTTCCGAACGGAAATTACTAGGAATTCTAGACAACTCCCTTACTACATACCCCATTGGCCATGGTTTTTTAGATTCCATATCAGGAGTAATTCCATAATTACCAATTAAAGGATATGTCATCACAACTGCCTGGCCTGCGTATGACGGATCTGTTAAAACTTCTAAATATCCTGTCATCGAGGTATTAAACACTATCTCACTAATTACATCCTGTGTAGAGCCAACATTTTGTCCCTCGAACACAGTTCCATCCTCAAGTATCAAAAATGATTTCATTTCTTTCCCTGCCCTTCATTCCATTGTCTAAATCTTGGCAAAAAAAAAGAGGGAATCTCTTTTTTTGCTTAAAAAATTTTTCTTGTTCATACTTAAATTGTAAAAATCTTATCACACAATGTGGTTTTTTTCAAGTCATATTTTTAGAATTTATTTTCATAACTTTATTAATGATACTTATAATTTAAATTCTATAATAAAAAAACTAAACTATCACCTATATTTCAGGTATAGCTTAGTTTTTTAATCTATAAATATACAGAACACATTGCAACAAATATTATAGAGATAAACATTATTAATGTTCCAACGCCAAACATTGCTGGATTAAATTCTTTTTTTTCATATACTACATTATTTGGCGTTACATTTAATGGCTTATATAATCTAATAAAGGGATACATTACACCAGTTTCATTTTTTACTTCTAAATATCTTTTCCCTAAAAAATAATTTTTTAAATTCATTCTGGTTAAATTGATTTTTATACAGCCATCTCCTGGACGATTTTTCACAAATTTTTCTGCCATGTTTAATAGGTTCTTTCCCAAACCTAAATTATTATAATTTGGAGAAACCATAAGCATTGTAACATAATTGTACATATCAACCGCTATTACTGCTACTATTTCGCCAACTGAATTTAAAGTTCCAAAAATTGTTAATTGGCCATTTATAACTTGATTTTCAAAACTATCTTCATTAGCATATTGCAAGAAATAATCTCTATTCACAACGCTTTCAAAATTAGGGTTAAATGTATATTGATAAACATCTCTTGCAAATCTTACAGCCACCCTTGCTTCATTTGGATTAAATCTTCTTGTTATCATAAAAATCCTCCTTCAACCTCTCTATAAGTCCACTATATCTTTTTTGTTGCGACACGTTTTTAACCATCATATCAAAAGTTTTATCATTTCCAACTATTGTAACACATTTTTTTGCTCTAGTAACTGCTGTATATAATAAATTTCGATTCATCAGCATTGATGGTCCTGTTAATAACGGAATGACGATAGCTGGATACTCTGATCCTTGTGATTTATGAATCGTAATTGCGTATGCTAAATCTAATTCATCTAGCATTTTATACGGATATTCTACTGTTTTATTATCATCAAAAATAATAGTCATTGTGTCTGTGTATTCGTTGATTCTTTCTATTTTTCCAACATCACCATTAAAAATCCCTGTTCCTTTATCTATTGCCAATCCATATTTTGATTTTATTTCCCACTCCATTTGATAATTATTTTTCATTTGCATAACTTTGTCGCCTTCTCTAAAAATCCTACCATTATGCTCTTTTTCACTTTTTTTATCTGATTGTGGATTAATATAAGCCTGCAAAATCCCATTTAATCTTTCAACACCTAATAATCCCTTTCTCATAGGCGTAAGGACCTGTATATCATACGAAGTAGCATCAACATATTTTGGAAGCTTTTGAATAATAAGTTGAAGTGTAACATTTATTATCTTTTCCGCCTCATATCTTTTCAAGAAAAAGAAATCTTTGCTCTTATTATCTAACAGAACCATTTCGCCTGCATTAATCTTATGTGCATTAACAATTATATCTGAAGTACTTGCCTGTCTGAAAATCTTTGTTAAAGCAACTGTTTTAAAACAATTTGAATCAATTATATCTTTTAAAACACTGCCTGGTCCAACACTAGGGAGCTGACTAACGTCTCCAACCAAAATCAAACGCGTCTGACCTGGAATTATAGCCTTCAGCAAAGCATTCATAAGATTGATATCAACCATCGACATTTCATCAATTATAATCACATCAGCTTCAAGTGGATTATCTGAATTCTTTTCAAACGTTGTAGCGCCCCCAACTCCTCCATTTAATTCTAACATTCGATGAATTGTTTTTGCTTCAAATCCTGTAGTCTCACTCATTCGTTTTGCCGCTCTTCCCGTTGGAGCCGCTAAAAAAATATCTAATCCATTCATCTCAAAATATTGTATTATTGAATTAATTGTAGTTGTTTTTCCTGTACCTGGTCCACCTGTTATTACCAACAAGCCATTACGTGCTGCAGCTCTTACTGCATCTTTTTGCGCTTCATCTAGAGTCATCTTCGTCTTCTTTTGGATTTCTTCTAAATCTTTTTCAAGCTCTATCTCTGATACTTCGTAATAATCATTTATCCCTTTTAGCATTCGCGCAGAATTAGCTTCCATGTAGTAATATGGTGCATAAAAAACTTGTTTGTCATCATTTTTGTCTGTAATAACAATTTTTCTTTCTATGGCCAAGTTCATGATATTGGTTTCTATTTGTTCCTGACTAACATTTAAAACATTTATACTCTGTTCTATTAATTCATTAAACGGAAGATACGTATGCCCCTCTAATGAAGCTTGCTGTAAAGTGTATAATACTCCACTTTGAACTCTAAAATCAGAATCAGGCTTAATTCCTATCTTACTTGCAATTAAATCTGCTGTTTTAAAACCTATTCCTCCAATATCTTCTGATAACTTATATGGATTTTCTTTTAAAATCTTAAAAACATCCTGCTTATATGTTTTATATATTTTTACAGCCATAAGAGTTGATATGCCATATTTTTGAAGATAAATCATCGCTCTTCTTAAATCTTTACGCTCATTAATCTGATTTGCGATATCCATTGCCTTTTGCTGACTAATACCCTTTATTTCTGCTAATCTTTCTGGTTCTTCTTCTATTATTCTAAAAGTATCTTCTTTAAATTTTTTAACTATTCTCGAAGCCAATGCCTTTCCTAAACCTTTTACTGCACCAGAACCAAGATATCGCTCTATACTCACGATATCTTCTGGATCCTTGTGTTCATAGGATGTTGTCTTAAATTGTTCCCCGTAAGTAGAATGTTTTATAAATTCACCTACACACTCTATATTTTCGCCTTCAGATATATCTGTAAATATTCCAACGCAAGTCACTTCTTCTCCATCACTTACTAAAACTAATACAGTATATCCGTTTTCTTCATTACGAAAGATTATATGATCTACATATCCACTTATAGTTTCCAATTAATTTTTCCTTTCCGAATAGTCAAATTATTTCATTTAAAAAACTTCCCTCGACTTACGCCAAAGGAAGTTTGCAACTCTAATCTATCATTTTATATCATAGTTACGTTTCATCTGTTCATACAACTGATTCGTATAATTCTCACCAATCTGATCAACAACTTCATCTGCTAAAAGTTCAATAGTCTTATCCATAAACATATCTTTATACTGAGACATCGATTTATCTTCTGATTCATCATTTGTGAATGTTTTTTTCATTTCTTTTAAAATTTGTTCAACAAAATATGATTCAAAATCTTTTATAACCTGCTTCAGTTCTTGTTCACTAGATTCTGAGGAAATATTCTTTGCTGAATTAGCAAGCTTATCAACGTTCGAAGAGGTCAAACTATTATTAGCTGTGCTCAACATTGATGCATTTGAGCTATTTGAAATATTAGAAATATTCATACTTCATTGCCCCCTTTATCTCTTCAGGTTATTAGCTGTATCAAGCATTGAATCCGCTGTAGTAATTGCTTTAGAATTTAATTCATATGCTCTTTGAGCTATGATAAGATTAACCATCTCATCTGCAACTTGAACGTTTGAACCCTCTAAATAATTCGCCAACACTTTTGATGTTTTTAGACCTTGAACCACACCTTCTTGAAGTGGTTGGCCCGAAGCACCTGTCTGTTGTAACAAACTATCCGAAATTTTCTCTAAACCAGCCGGATTATTAAACTGATATACACCAAATGAAATTCCCATATCGACTTTAGAACCATCCGGATTTACATATGCAAATCTGCCTGTCTGTGACACTTCAATTGAATCAGCTGGCACACCATTTGGAACATAAATTGGATTACCGCCCGCATCAAGCACTGCCTGACCACTATGATCAGTCAGCATCACTCTTCCATCACCTGTTGTATTCCAAGTAAAGTTACCATTCCTCGTATAGTATGTTTGACCATCAATTCCTCTTACTGCAAAAAAACCTTGACCATCTAAACAATAATCTGTCTTGCTTTCACTTGCCAACATAGCTCCTTGTGTGTACATAGACGTTGTAGCTGCCACTCTAGTACCTAACCCCACTTGAGCGCCGACTGGCTTATTGTCTCCATTTGCAGTTGTTGTTTTGGTTTGAAGAGTCTGATATAAAAGTGATTTAAACTCTGTTCGCTCCGTTTTAAAACCATTTGTATTAACGTTAGCTAAATTGTTAGATATTGTATCTACGTTTGTCTGCTCAGCAATCATACCACTAGCAGCCGTATATAATGCTCTCATCATAGGCTTTTCTCCTTACCAGATATCCGTTTGAAATCAAGTGCTAAATTAAGACACCTTACCAACTTCATTACATGCTTTTTCCAAAGTAGAATCTTCTGTTACAATTAACTTTTGTCCAGCTTCATATGCTCTTTGTATCGTAATCATATTAACCATCTCCGATACTACATTAACATTAGAGGCTTCTAGTGTACTCTGACGAACTTTCGCCGTAGTCTGAATGTGATTACCTCCATCAACAAGATTATACAAATTCTCTCCATATTTCTCTAAGTAATCATAATTATCAAAATCAGTTACTCCTATATTTGCAACCATTTGTCCATTTTGATAAATCTGCCCTAACGTATTTACAGCATATGTAGCATTTGGATCTATTCTAATATAATTATTTGGAGAAGGATTACCTGTAGAAGCTCCTGCTTGATTTAATACATAATCTCCATCCTTAGTCATAAGATAACCCTCTGTATTAACTACAAACGCTCCATCTCTTGTATACTTAACCGAAGTATTTCCTTTCTTGTCGGTAAATGCAATAGCAAAAAAGCCTTTTCCGTCTAGTGCAAAATCAGAAGCATTATTAGTAATGATAAAGCTTCCCTGATCATAGTCCGTATAGACCTGTCCAAGATGCACACCAAACGTAATCTCACCTATCTTTTTAGGTAATGCATATTCTGATGTATCTTTCAATTTAACAGCCATTTCATCTGCGAATGTTCTAGAAGTAGTGCCTTCTTTTTTGTAAGCTGTCGTCTGTGCATTAGCCAAATTATTGGCCATAACATCTAATCGACGCATCTCATTTACCATACCCATGTGCGCAGTATAAAGTCCTTTTACCATCTCGAAGCTCCTTACATAAAATTATAAATTATAAATAAACAAACCATTTATATAAGCAACAAATGTAATAAATAATTCATATACTTATATATTAAGTACTATATTTATACTGTATCTTCTTACTATATCGGAGCCACAAAACAAAAAAATTAATTATCCTATGTACATATATCTAACCTTATCAGCTCAATTTTGGCATTCATTCAACAACAAACCCACCGCCTATTAACATAGCCGGTGGAATTATCATCTTTTCAATATTCAATTATAAAATAGTATTAATAATACTGAAATTTCTTTTATAAAAACTTAATCTTTTTTATGAAAAAATTAGAATTTCTCTCCTAATAATTCAACGTATTGACCTGTACCGATAGCTACACATGTCATTGGATCATCAGCAGTCATTGTGTGGATACCTGTTCTATCCTCAATCAATTCCTCTAAGCCTCTAAGCAATGCTCCACCACCTGTTAATACGATACCTCTATCAGCAACGTCAGCTGCTAATTCAGGTGGAGTTTTCTCTAATACTGTGTGTACAGCTTCTACGATATTTAAAGTAGCTTCTCTTAAAGCTTCTTCTGTTTCTTCTGAACTTACTGTAACTGTTCTTGGAAGACCTGTAACAAGGTTACGACCTCTTACCTCCATTGTTTCAGGTTCAGCAAGTGGGTAACAAGTACCAATCTTAACCTTGATGTTCTCGGCTGTTCTCTCACCGATTAATAAGTTATGTTTCTTACGCATATATCTAACGATAGCTTCATCAAAGTTATCACCAGCAATCTTAATTGATGTACTTACTACTGACTCTCCTAATGAAATTACAGCAATATCAGCTGTACCACCACCGATATCTACAATCATGTTTCCACATGGTTTAGAAATATCAATACCAGCTCCAATTGCAGCTGCAATTGGTTCTGCTATAATTCTTACTTCTCTTGCTCCTGCTTCTGAAGTAGCTTCTTCTACTGCTCTTCTCTCTACTTCTGTAATTGCAGAAGGTACACAAACTGCTACTCTAGGTTTACGGAAGCATCTCTTTCCAACAGCTTTTTGAATGAAATGTTTAATCATTTTTTCTGTTGTATCATAATCTGAGATAACACCCTGTCTTAATGGTCTTGTTGCAACTACATTACCTGGTGTTCTACCAATCATAAGTCTGGCATCTTCACCATATTTTAAAATCTTTCTAGTACTTCTATCTATTGCAACTACTGAAGGCTCTTTTAAAACTACGCCTTTTCCTTTTACATATACTAAAATACTCGCTGTTCCTAAATCAATTCCTATATCTGTTCCGACCATTTTATAGCCCCTTTCTAACTTTATCCAAATTTATCTTATATATTCCATATATTTTTAAGAAGTTTGCATTGTCCTATAACAACACCAAAATATTATCAATATCTCTCATACATAAATTATATCTACTTTAATATGCATTTTCTTACTAATTGCCAGTCTTTACTGTGCTCATTCTTCTTATATACGGAAAATCTATGCTATCAATTTTACATATACAATAACCATTATATACGATTATAATTTTTTTTCAAATAATTTTTTTTATTTATTTGAATTTTTAAAATTTGTTCACATTTACAAAATATACGATAGCTCTTTTATCATATTTGAACAAACTTATCACTCGACTATTCAATCTATTATTTTAAATATGGCTTTAAAAATTGTCCAGTATAGGATTCCTCTACTTTACATATCTCTTCTGGGGTACCCGTTGCCACTACCTGACCGCCGCCTTCGCCGCCTTCAGGTCCCATATCAATAATGTAATCTGCCGTCTTTATCACTTCAAGATTATGTTCAATAACAATTACAGTATTTCCACCCTCTGATAGTTTTCTTAAAATTTCTACCAATTTATGAACATCTGCAAAATGTAAACCGGTTGTTGGTTCATCAAGAATATATATCGTTTTTCCGGTACTTCGTTTACTTAATTCAGTTGCCAACTTAACTCTTTGGGCTTCTCCACCTGATAATTCTGTAGATGGTTGTCCTAATTTTATATAAGATAAACCAACATCATAAAGGGTTTGTATTTTCGAATGAATTCTTGGTACGTTTTTGAAAAATTCCAATGCTTCTTCAACTGTCATATCTAAAACATCATAAATACTTTTTCCTTTATATTTTATCTCTAACGTTTCTCTATTGTATTTTTTTCCACCACAGACTTCGCAAGGAACATACACATCTGGTAAAAATCTCATTTCAATTTTTAATATTCCATCTCCACGACATGCTTCACATCGTCCACCTTTTACATTAAAACTAAATCTTCCTTTTTTATATCCGCGTGCTTTTGCTTCTGCTGTTGCTGCAAAAAGATCTCTTATTATATCAAATACTCCTGTATACGTTGCAGGATTAGAACGTGGTGTTCTTCCTATAGGAGACTGATCAATATCTATTACTTTGTCGAGTTGCTCGATTCCTTCGATTCCATCGTGATCACCCGCTATAGTTCTTGCACGATTCAGTGATTTTTCAAGGTGTTTATATAAAATTTCATTAGTTAATGAACTTTTTCCAGAACCTGAGACGCCAGTTACACAGGTAAGTACACCAAGTGGAAAATCAACATCGATATTTTTTAAATTGTTCTCACGAGCTCCTTTTACAGTAATCCAGCCTGTAGGTTCTCTTCTTTCTGATGGAACAGGTATTTTTATTTTTCCACTTAAATACGCTCCAGTTATTGAATCTTTATTATTAATAATGTCCTCATATGTACCTGTCGCCACTATTTCTCCACCATGAACACCTGCCTTAGGTCCTACATCAACTATGTAGTCTGCTGCTTTCATGGTATCTTCATCGTGTTCTACAACAATCAACGTATTACCTAAATCTTTAAGATTCATAAGCGCCTTTAATAGTTTTTCGTTATCACGTTGATGCAAGCCTATACTTGGCTCATCTAAAATATATGCGACTCCAACCAATCCAGAACCTATCTGTGTTGCAAGTCTTATTCTTTGGGCTTCTCCACCTGATAAAGTGCTTGCAGTCCTAGCTAATGATAAATAATCTAGTCCGACTTCCTTTAAAAAACCAACTCTTGCTTTAATTTCTTTAAGAATCTGATTTCCTATCAATTTCTGTTGTTCGTTTAATTGTAATTCATCTAAATATTTAACCAAATCTTTGATTGAAAGACATGTCATTTCATAAATATTCTTATCGCCTACAGTTACAGCAAGTGAAGACTCTTTTAGTCGTTGTCCTTTACAAGTTTTACAAGGAGTGATTCTCATAAACTGTTCGTATTCAGCTTTCATAACATCTGAACTTGTCTCTCTGTATCTTTTTTCAACATTATTAACAAGCCCTTCCCATACTAAATCATAAACGCCTTCACCTCTTTGGCCTTTGTAGTGAACCTTTAAAACTCTTCCGTCTCCACCTTTTATAAACATTGTTCTAATTTCTTCTGGTAAGTCCTTGTATGGAGTATCCAACGAAAAACCGTATTCTTCTGACAAAGCTTTCAATGTTGCATAGGAGTAACTTTTAGGATCGTTTGACGACTGCCATCCCATTACTTGAACTGCCCCTTCACTAAACGACAAATTTTTATCCGGAATCATTAAATCTTCATCAAATTCCATTTTATATCCTAAGCCGTAACATGTTGGACATGCACCAAATGGATTATTAAATGAAAAGCTTCTTGGTTCAACCTCATCAATACTTATTCCGCAATCTGGGCACGCAAAATTCTGAGAAAAATTAAGATATATATTTTCACCATCTTTTCCTCCAAGAACTTCAACTACTGCAATTGATTCTGTTAAATGAAAAACAGTTTCTAGTGAATCTGTTAATCTTTTTTCAATTCCTTCTTTTACAACTAATCTATCTACTACAATTGAAATGTCGTGTTTTTTATTCTTTTCAAGTTCAATAACTTCTGATAAATCATATAATGAACCATCTACTATCACTCTAACGTATCCACTTTTTTTGGCTTTTTCAAGTAATTTCTGATGGGTTCCTTTTCTACCACGTACCACTGGTGCCAATAATTGAATTTTACTTCTTTCTGGCAATTGCATAACTGAATCTACCATCTGATCAATTGTCTGTTTTTTTATTTCTCTGCCACATTTTGGACAATGAACAACACCAATTCTTGCATATAACAGCCTAAAATAATCATAGATTTCTGTTACTGTTCCAACTGTTGAACGTGGATTTCTGTTAGTTGTTTTTTGATCAATTGAAATAGCTGGTGGCAATCCCTCTATTTTTTCTACATTGGGCTTTTCCATTTGACCTAAGAATTGTCTTGCATATGAAGAAAGCGACTCCATATATCTTCGCTGGCCTTCTGCATATATTGTATCAAATGCAAGTGATGATTTTCCTGAACCAGACAAGCCTGTAAAAACCACAAACTCATCTCTTGGAATATCAACACTTATATTTTTTAAATTGTGTTCTTTGGCTCCTCTTATTTTTATTAATTTTGGTTTACTCATTTTCTTTCCTTCCTATGTTCTGAGTTATGAATTTAGCATCTTTTTTAATTTTACAATCTGATCTCTGTATTCTGCTGCTGCCTCAAAATTCAATTCTGCTGCTGCCTTTTTCATTTTCTTTTTGATATCTGCTATTAATTTTTCAAGTTCTTTATCATCCATTGATTCAGGATCCTTTGAAAAATTAAGTTCTTCTGCGGCCACTCTCTTAGAAATCGAGATTAAATCTCTTACTTCTTTTTTTATAGTCATCGGCGTAATGTTATGTTCTTTATTATATGCCATTTGTATTTTTCGTCTTCGTTCTGTTTCATCAATGGCAACTCTCATCGAATCAGTGATTTTATCCGCATACATTATTACATGTCCTTCACTGTTTCTAGCAGCTCTACCAATCGTTTGAATAAGTGATGTTTCTGAACGTAAAAAACCTTCTTTATCTGCATCTAATATAGCTACCAACGTAATTTCTGGAATATCTAATCCTTCTCTTAAAAGGTTAATTCCAACTAAAACATCAAAAACATCTAGTCTTAAATCTCTTATTATTTCTGCTCTTTCAAGAGTATCAATATCTGAATGTAAATATTTAACCCTTATTCCAACTTCTGTCATATATTGTGTTAAATCTTCCGCCATTCTCTTTGTAAGAGTCGTTATCAAAACTTTATGCTTATTGGCAACTTCTTTATTTACTTCAGAAATCAAATCATCTATCTGGCCCTCGACCGGACGTACCGAAATTTCTGGATCTAATAGACCTGTTGGCCTAATAATCTGTTCAGCTCTAAACAATTCATGTTCTTTTTCATAAACATTTGGCGTAGCTGACACAAATAACATTTGACTTATCTTGCTCTCAAATTCTTCAAAATTTAAAGGTCTATTATCAAGTGCCGATGGTAAACGAAAACCATAATCAACAAGTGTCTGTTTTCTTGATCTATCTCCAGCATACATTCCTCTAACCTGTGGTATTGTAATATGTGACTCATCAACTATTATCAAAAAATCATCTGGGAAGTAATCCATTAGAGTTTCTGGCATTTCGCCTTCTTTTCTACCTGCTAAGTGACGTGAATAATTCTCAATCCCACTACAAAAGCCCGTTTCTTTCATCATTTCCACATCAAAATTAGTTCTTTCTGCTATTCTTTGAGCTTCAATTAATTTATCTTCTCCCTTAAAAAATTTAACACGTTCTTGCATTTCTTGTTCAATTTTATCACAAGCAACTAACATCTTTTGCATAGGAACTACATAATGTGAAGCTGGAAAAACTGCAGCATGTTTCAACACTGCTTTAATCTCTCCTGTCAAAACATCCACTTCTGTTATTCTATCTATTTCATCTCCAAAGAACTCAACTCGTATTGCTGTATCCGTTGCGTCTGCCGGAAAAATTTCAAGTACATCTCCATGAACTCTAAATGTACTCCTTTTAAAATCCATTTCGTTTCTTGTATACTGTATGTTTATTAATTCTTTTATTACGTCATCTCTATCTTTTTCCATTCCTTCACGCAAAGATACCATCATATTCATATAATCATCCGGACTACCAATTCCATAAATGCACGAAACTGATGCAACAATTATTACATCTTTTCGTTCTGCTAATGCAGCCGTTGCTGACAATCTAAGTTTATCTATTTCATCATTAACTGCTGAATCCTTTGCAATATAGGTATCGGACTGTGGAACATAAGCTTCTGGTTGGTAATAATCATAATATGATACAAAATATTCTACTGAATTTTCTGGAAAAAATTCTTTCATCTCGCCATATAACTGTCCGGCAAGCGTTTTATTATGAGAAATAATTAAGGTTGGTTTGTTCAATTGTTCTATCACATTTGCCATTGTAAATGTCTTTCCAGAACCAGTTACACCCAAAAGAGTTTGAAATTGATTTCCCTCTTTAAACCCTTTAACTAATTGTTCGATTGCCTGCGGTTGGTCCCCTGTAGGCTTGTATTTTGAATGCAATTTAAAATCCATCTCTTAATCACCCTCCGAAATCATATTTAGGTTCAGTATAGCACATATAACATTTACGAACAATAGTTTGCGGTAGCTTAGACTACTACTCGTTAATACCTGTAACAGCTGATTATTTCATTAGAAAAACACTGTAGAAATATCTTGTACCGACCTCCAATCGTTAGTTTTTGTTCAAACTTTTGGGGGTCAGTACATCTCATTGATATTCTACAGTGTTTATAACTTTTCTATATTTCTTGTTGCAACTATATCAACTCCCGTATCACAAACATTCTTTATAAGTATATCTCCTATTTTAACAGGAGCTTTTACTCTTGCAGAATCAATTTCCTTCATGCAATCCATTATTCGTGATTTTGGTATATTGCTTTTGGTTTTTACTGAAACTCTTGGTTTATCACCTTCTAAAACAACAATCGTTGAAGTTACAGTTCTCTCTGGATTTATCACTTCGTTTCTTGCATATTTATCTCCTATTGCACAGGTGTTACCTTGGACTGATTTTACCTCTTTTTCATCTAATTCAACTGTAATTTGACAGCCCATTGGGCATCCAATGCAAGTTAATTCTCTCTTTTCCATAGCATTTTTTCTCCCCTTATTCATCTTCAATTTTTACAGTTATCGTTTTTAATTCAGGTTGTTCCTTTAATTTATTTTTTACTAGAATAACTTGTTCCATTTCTCCGGGTGCCATTATTTTTTTCTTGTTATGCATAATGCGCTCATTGTCAAGATATACGCTTACATATGCACCTTTATATACCTTGCCAACTCTAAATCTTACAGTAAGCATATCTTCCATTCTATCTACATTTATTGTAGATGGGACTGTATAACGAACACCTTCTATTGCTTTAATTTCTACTGAATTGTTATTATTATTTATTTGCTCACCTTTAACATATTTTGCGGCGCTTTCACCTGCTTTTTTTGCTTCCTCTGATACATAATCAACTAAGTCATGCACATGTAACACATTTCCACATGCAAATATTCCCTCTATGTTTGTCTCTAGACTTTCATTTACGATTGGGCCATTTGTTAGTGAATTCATTAAAACTCCAGCATTTCTAGAAAGCTCATTTTCTGGAATCAAACCACATGATAAAAGCAATGTATCACAAGTATATCTTTCTTCAGTACCTTTTATTGGTTTTCCATGATTATCTACTTGCGCTATTGTAACTGCTGAAACTCTTTCTTTTCCTTCTATATCAACAACTGTATGAGACAACTTTAATGGAATATTAAAATCATCTAGGCACTGAACTATATTTCGTTTTAAGCCTCCTGAATATGGCATTAATTCTGCAACGAGCTTTACTTTTGCACCTTCTAGAGTCATTCTTCTTGCCATGATAAGTCCTATATCACCTGATCCTAAAATAACTACTTCCTTGCCAGGCATATATCCTTCAATATTTACAAGTCTTTGCGCTGTTCCTGCCGAAAAAATACCTGCTGGTCTATAGCCCGGAATATTAAGTGCTCCTTTTGGTCGTTCTCTGCATCCCATTGCTAAAATAACTGCTTTTGCTTTTATCTTGAAAACTCCATCCTCTCTATTCATTGCAGTTACAATTTTATCCTTAGAAATATCCATAACCATTGTGTTTAATTTATATGGTATTTTTTCTTTATATAATTTTTCCATAAATCTGTATGCATACTCTGGACCTGTTAATTCTTCTTTAAATGTATGAAGTCCAAAACCATTATGAATACACTGATTTAAGATACCACCTAATTCTTTATCTCTTTCTAAAACTATTATATTTTCTACGCCGGAACATTTTGCAGATACTGCTGCCGCAAGTCCTGCAGGACCTCCTCCAATTACAACGATATCATATTCTTTCATCTGTCTTCCCCCTTTGTGCGACCAAATACAATATTTGATTTACCACCGCTTTTGGTTATGTTTTCATAATCTAAACCTAATTCACGATTTATTATTTCCATCGTCTTAGGTGAGCAAAAACCTGCTTGGCATCTTCCCATTCCAGCTCTTGTTCTTCTTTTTACCCCATCTAGTGATCTAGCACCTAATGGTCTATGGATTGCATCTATTATTTCACCTTCCGAAATCGATTCACATCGACAAATTATATTTCCATATGCTGGTTGTTTTTTTATCAATTCATTGCGTTCATCCATTGATAATGTGCTTGGATTTAAAATACCACGTCTAGTTTTTTTCCAATTTGGTTTTTCTTTTAAATATAATTTTTCTTTAAAAATGTTTCCAACCATTTCTCCAATTGCAGGGCTACTTGTCAATCCCGGTGATTCTATACCAGCGCAATCAATAAAATTAGGTGCGTCTTCCACTTCTCCTATGATAAATTCGTGATTATCTTCATGCGCTCTTAGTCCTGCAAAACTTGTTATAACTTTTTTAAGTGGTAAATTTTTGACATGATCATTAGCCTTTGTTATTAAATCGCTTATTCCTTCTGCTGTCGTGTTGACTCCTTCCCTGTTTTCTATATCAACAGCTGTTGGTCCAACAATTAAATTTCCGTGTATGGTTGGTGAAACTAAAACTCCTTTACCAAGTGCTGTTGGCTGTGGAAAAATTGTATGTGTTACATGTCCTCCTACTTCTTTATCAAGCAAACAGTAATCTCCACGTCTTGGTGTAATTTTTATTTTTTTACTACTTACCATATTATGGATTACATCTGCGTACACTCCAGCGGCGTTTACAACATAACGTGTTTTATATTCTCCATTATTTGTTTTTACATGATAAATTCCTTCTATATCAGAATATATTTTTTCAACCTGAGTGTTAAAATAAAACTCAACACCATTTTCATTTGCGTTCTCTGCCATAGCAATATTTAATTCAAATGGGCAAATTATTCCACCAGTTGGAGCATATAAAGCAGCTACAGCATTATCTGAAATATTTGGTTCCAATTTCCTTAGTTCTTCTTTATCTATAATTTTAAGTCCTTTGACATTATTTTCGATTCCTCTATTATATAAATCTTTTAAACCTTCTTTTGTCTCTTCATGAATACATACAACAAGCGAACCATTTCTTTTAAATGGAATATCCAAATCTTTACATAGTTCGTCCATCATTTCATTTCCTCTTACATTTAGTTTTGCCATTAATGAGCCAGCTTTTGCATCGAAGCCAGCATGTACTATAGCACTATTTGCTTTTGATGTACCACAACATACATCTTCTTCTTTTTCTAATACACATATATCTAAATCATATTTGGATAACTCTCTAGCAACGGCAGCTCCCGTTACTCCTGCGCCAATAATTATAACGTCTTTCATGCCCTTCTCCTTTCAAAAAAGGAGCCAACAATCTAACCTACCTTGCGGTAAGTTAATAATTGTTTGACTCCAATCTCCACAATTTAATATTAATTTTTAAGCAAATGGTATTACGGAATATAGCAAAACAGCTGCAATTCCGCCCAATACTGGTGCCACAACCGGAATCCATGCATAACCCCAATCTGCATCTCCTTTGCCAGGAACTGGTAAAACTGCATAAGCAAGTCTAGGTCCAAAATCTCTGGCTGGATTCATAGCATATCCTGTCAAACCTCCAAGTGACATACCAATTGATACGATGATAGCGTAAACAAGTAAATAATTTAATCCGACTTTATCAGCACCACTGACTTGTCCTATTCCTTTAATTGCAAATAATAAAACGAATCCACATACAAATTCTGAACAAAAATTCAAGAACGTATTACGTATTGTTCCACCAGTCGCAAAACAACCTAATTTAACGCTTGGATCATCTGTTGCTTTAAAATGATCATAGAATAATAAAATAACAATTGCAGCACCGATAAATGCGCCAATAAATTGTCCTAAAAGATAATAAGGAATATCACTTGTTTTTACAGATCCTTCTACTGCAAGTGCTAATGTAACTGCTGGATTAAAATGTGCTCCTGTTGTTTTGCCAAAAATAAATGCTGGCAGCAAAACTGCAAGTCCCCAAGCAAGTCCTGTCTGCACTGTTCCTCCGCCTTTTTGCCCTGACTTATTAAGAGAAACATTACAATTAACGCCGTTACCTAATAACAATAACATCGCCGTGCCAATCATTTCACAAATAAATATTCGCATATTCTATACCTCCATATTTATCATTCATCTTTAGCCCAATTAAATGAACATTTAACTGCTTTGTCCCATCCTTTAATTTCTTCTTTTCTTTGTTCTTCTGTCATTTCTGGTTCGAACGTTCTATCGATTTCCCAGTTTTTCATAACATCTTCTTTGTTCTTCCAATATCCTACAGCCAAACCTGCTAAATACGATGCACCCATAGCTGTTGTTTCAACACATTCAGGTCTTCTTACAGGTGCTCCGATAATATCTGATTGGAATTGCATCAAGAAATTATTTTTACAAGCGCCACCATCAACTTTTAATGCTGATAAATGGATTCCTGAATCAAGTTCCATTGCATGTAATACATCATTTGTTTGGAAAGCTAAAGATTCCAAAGTTGCTCGAATCAAATGATATTTATTAACACCTCGTGTTAAACCTGTAATAACTCCTCGCGCATATGGATCCCAATATGGTGCACCTAACCCCGTAAAAGCAGGAACAACATAGCATCCATTTGTATCTTTTACCTGTGTTGCAAAATACTCTGAATCTGGTGATGTATCAATCACTCTTAACTCATCTCTTAACCATTGAATAGCTGCTCCAGCAACATATACAGAACCTTCTAAAGCATAGCTTACTTTTCCATCTAATCCCCAAGCTATTGTGGTTAATAATCCATTTTTTGAAAAAATTGGTTTGTCGCCTGTATTCATAAGCATAAAGCAACCAGTTCCGTATGTATTTTTTGCTTCACCTGCTGTAAAACATGTCTGGCCAAACAAAGCTGCCTGCTGATCACCTGCTGCACCAGCAATTTTGATTTTTCCTCCAAAGAATTCTGGATCAGATTCTCCATATACACAACTTGATGGTTTTGCTTCTGGAAGCATCTCTCTTGGAATATTTAACTCTTTTAAGATATCATCATCCCACTCAAGTGTATTAATGTTAAATAACATTGTTCTTGATGCATTTGAATAATCCGTTACGTGAACCTTTCCTTTAGTCAATTTAAAAATCAACCAACTATCAACTGTACCAAACAATAGTTCTCCTTTTTCTGCTCTTTCTCTTGCTCCAGGTACATTTTCAAGAATCCATCTTAATTTTGTTCCTGAAAAATAAGGATCAATTACTAAACCAGTTTTCTTTCTAAAGCAATCAACAAATCCTTTTTCTTTAAGACTTTCTGCATAATCCGCTGTTCTTCTACATTGCCATACAATTGCATGATATACTGGCTGACCTGTCTTTTTATCCCAAACTATTGTCGTTTCACGTTGGTTGGTTATACCTATTGCAGCAATATCTTCTGCTTTCGCACCAATTTTATTCATTGCAGCACGAGCTACTGACAATTGTGTTTGCCAGATTTCATTTGCATCATGCTCGACCCAACCTGGTTGTGGAAAATATTGTGTAAACTCTTTTTGAGCAACGCTGCACATTTCCCCTTTTTCATTAAATAAAATACATCTGTTACTTGTTGTACCTGCATCTAATGCCATTACATATTTTGCCATTTTCTTCCTCCTCTATTCACCCTGAGATTAATCTAAGAACCAGACACTTTGATTAGTTGTTGATATTGAGATTGCTCCACTTGATAATGCATTCATAACATCTTCTTTATCCGATATCAGCCCCCCAGCCATCACCGGAACTTTAGTTATCTTATCAATACATTTAATAATTTTGGGAACAACTACACCTGGTATAATTTCGATTATATCTGGTTGTATATTACTTTGTTTTGCTTGGTTTTCGATATTTACAAGTGCCATACTGTCTAACACAAAATATCTTAAAATAGTATTTAGTCCAACTTCCTTAGCGTGTGCAATCAAATTATTTTTCGTGGTTATTATTCCATCCGCCTGCGTGTTTTTTTTAATATAATCAACCGCTATGTCTTTTCCACTTAATCCACTGATTAAATCTATATGCACCATAGCTATCTTTCCTGCATCTTTTATCTTCTTTACAATCTTTGGTATAGAGCACACATCTCCAAATAAAACAAATATAACATCAATATCAGTTTTCAAACACACCTCCAAACCCTCTGTATTTTTAATAGCAGCAATAATTGGTGTATTTTCGACTTTTTCAACAAAATCACTACACATAAACCTCTACTCCATCTTTTTATTTTTCTTCTTTTTCAATGAAAAAGAGAACGTAACAAAAAGATGCACAGTATTACCTCTGCTATTTGCCACATTCTCTTCTCTCATAGGCATATTTTTAAGATACATTCAATATAACACTTTATATGTTATATTGCAATATATATTGCGAATATTTCTTTATTTTTTCGTTATTTTGACTTAAAACGATAAAATTTTCGTTATATTTGCGTGCTTTTTTTACATATACAAACAACTTAATTTCTTTTAAACTATATAATCTTCTAATCCCACTTCTAATATTACAACCTTTAATAAATAATGCCTCCTCTAATAACGTATTCCTTAAATAACACTTTTCCTATATAACTAAAAAAGATGCAAAATCACACTGACTTTGCACCTTTTAATTTAACATTTACATCTTTGATGTACTAATTTCTTCCACAACAGTTTTTATATTTTTTACCACTTCCGCATGGACATGGATCGTTTGGATATATTTTGGCATTTTCTCTCTTCTTAGGTACCTTTGGACCCTCTGCATCTTTGTTAGTACCTGTAACTTTAGCTACTTCTTCTCTTTCAACTTTCTCTTCAACGTTTACATGATATAGAAGTTTGATTGTATCTTCCTGAATAGCTGAAGTCATCTCTGAGAACATATCAAATCCAACCATTTTATATTCGACTTTTGGATCTCTTTGACCATATGCCTGTAAACCGATACCTTGACGTAACTGATCCATATCATCAATATGATCCATCCACTTCCTATCCATAACTCTTAGTAAAACTACACGCTCTAATTCTCTAAACTGTTCGATTTCAGGGAACTCTGCTTCTTTTTCTTCGTATAATTTTACTGCTTTTTCTTTTAAGAATTGTTTTAATTGTTTTTCATTTTTTACATCTGATAAATCCATATGTCTTGTTGGTTCCATTGGGATAATTGGAAGTAATAACTCATCTAACTCGTTTAAATCCCAATCTTTTCTATCGATTTCAGATGAAATACATGTATCAACTGCAGCTTCTACTCTGTCCTGAATCATCTTAAAGATTACATTTCTCATGTTTTCTCCGTCTAATACTCTACGACGTTCTGCATACATAATCTCTCTTTGCTCGTTATTAACCTGATCATATTCAAGTAAGTTTTTACGTATACCATAGTTGTTACTTTCAATTTTCTTCTGTGCTCTTTCGATTGCAGAACTTAACATCTTATGTTTGATTTGTTCTCCTTCTGGAACACCAAGAGCTTCAAAAATAGCCATTAATCTTTCAGAACCGAACAATCTTAACAAATCATCTTCAAGTGATAAGAAAAACTGTGATTCACCTGGATCACCCTGACGACCAGCACGTCCTCTTAACTGATTATCAATACGTCTTGATTCATGTCTTTCTGTACCAATAATCTTTAATCCACCTGCTTCTAATGCTTCCTCATCAAGTTTAATATCAGTACCACGACCAGCCATATTTGTAGCAATTGTAACTGCACCGTGCTGACCAGCTTGTGCTACAATTTCAGCTTCCTGCTCATGGAATTTAGCATTAAGTACTGTATGTTTAATTCCACGTCTCTTTAATAAACCACTGATTAATTCTGATGTTTCGATTGTAATTGTACCTACAAGAACTGGCTGTCCTTTTTGGTGCGCTTTTACAACCTCCTCAACAACAGCTTTAAATTTTTCATCTTTTGACTTATATACTGCATCGTCATGATCGATTCGAGCTATTGGTTTATTTGTAGGAATTTCAATTACATCCATTCCATAGATATCTCTAAATTCTTTTTCTTCTGTAAGAGCTGTACCTGTCATACCAGATTTCTTATCGTATTTGTTAAAGAAGTTCTGGAATGTAATAGTTGCAAGTGTCTTACTTTCACGTTTTACTTTAACATGCTCTTTTGCTTCAATCGCCTGATGTAAACCATCTGAATAACGACGTCCTGGCATTATTCTTCCTGTAAACTCATCTACGATTAATACTTCATCATCTTTTACAACATAATCCTGATCTTTAAACATCAAATTGTGAGCTCTAAGAGCAAGGTTAATATTGTGCTGAATCTCTAAGTTTTCTGTATCTGCCAGGTTCTCTATATTAAAAAATCTTTCAACCTTCTTAACGCCTTCCTGAGTTAAGTTAACAATTTTATCTTTTTCATTAACAATGAAATCACCAGTTTCTTCCTGTTCAACACCCATTAAAGCATCCATCTTAGAATATTCTGGTAAATCCTCACCTCTTTGTAACTGTCTTGCAAGTACATCACAGGCTTCATATAACTTAGTAGATTTTCCACTTTGACCTGAAATAATAAGTGGAGTTCTGGCTTCATCAATTAATACTGAATCGACCTCATCGATTACAGCGTAATGTAATCCTCTTTGAACTAATTGTTCTTTATAGATTACCATGTTATCTCTTAAGTAATCAAAACCCAATTCGTTATTAGTTACATATGTGATATCACAATTGTAAGCATCACGTCTTTCGTCATTATCCATATCGTTTAGGACAACACCAACTGTTAAGCCTAAAAATTCATGAACTTTTCCCATCCACTCAGCATCACGTTTTGCAAGGTAATCATTAACTGTAACGATATGTACGCCTTTTTCTTCAAGGGCGTTCAAATAGGCTGGCAATGTCGATACTAATGTTTTACCTTCACCAGTACGCATTTCTGCAATTCTTCCCTGATGAAGAATAATTCCACCAATAAGCTGAACTCTGTAGTGTTCCATACCTAAAACACGTTTTGCTGCTTCTCGTACTGTTGCATATGCCTCTGGTAAAATATCATCAAGTGTCTCACCATTTTTTAGTCTATCTTTAAACTCTAATGTTTTTCCCTTTAACTCTTCATCTGAAAGAGCTCTCATAGAATCATGATATGATTCTATTTTATCTACTTTAGATTTGATTCTTTTTAATTCTCTCTGGCTATGTGTGCCAAAAATCTTTGTAATTGTACTCATCCTATACCTACTCCTATCATAAACAATGACAAAATTATATCACTTTAAACAATTATTCTCAACCTTATGTAATTAACTAATTGTTAACTTTTTTTTAACAATTTACATATTTGTAACTACATTTAACAATTGCTATTGAACTAACAAATATTACTTGCTATAATTGGGATTAATTTGATGTAATACAAGGAGGAAACATGTTCAAATATACTTATAAAACAAAAGGAACTTGCTCTAGTAAAATTGAATTAGAATTGGACGGAAACATCGTTAGAAATGTTGTTTTTACTGGTGGATGTCCTGGTAACCTTGCGGCTATTCCTAAACTTGTTGAAGGCATGACCGTTGAAGAAGTTGTAAACAGAATACAAGGAATTAAATGTGGCATCAAGAACACTTCATGCGGTGATCAACTTGCTAACGCTTGTATTGAAGCCTACAAAGCAAGTAAACAAGCATAATATTATATATAAAGTTGTATATAATATCATATAAAAATAATTACTTTATGTAAAAAATCCCTTACTAATATTTTCAGTGATATGTATCCTTTTTTTACAAATTATCGTAAAAATATAGGCTATTTAAAATATGTATTAATAAGGGATTATTTTACTATTCAATTTCTATTATCTTATCCAAAATATACTACAAAATCCTTGTTTCTATATTCCTTAATAGGATCTTTACCTTCTCTTTTTAGTCTTCTTATTTCTTTTTTTAGTTTCGAATATCTAGCTTTTTTATGTCTGTCATATCCTATTGCAATATTTGGATTTTTTTCTAAACATTTTCTCATTACAAGAATTTTGGGATCATAATCCCTGTTTTTAAAACAAGTTACTGCAAAAGTAAAACCATCAATTGTAGAAACCACTAATTGCTCACTTGCTTTTATAAAATTTTTTTTAATAGTTTTACAATACATCCAACAAATATCTTCATACGGTACTGCTACTAAATCTGAAACGAAATAAGTAGGTGTCAAATATATTTTGCCTATATACTCTTTTTTGCCGCCACATACTTCTGCATCTATTTTTTCTCTTTCATATTCTGTATATCTCTTCATGTACTTACCATACTTTCTATCAAGCATAACACGTAAAACTCCGTACACTAAAAACAAAACATCATATTTTAATAATTTAAATGCTATTCTAGATAAAAATCCTATTTTACTTTCGCCTGTGCTTTCATTCACAATATAGTATTCACCAAAAATATCTCCAGGTCCGATAAATGAGTCACTATCTTTACCATTCCACTCATATAATTTCCTTGATAGGAATTCATATAGTGCTTTTATAGTCCCGTTTCTAAAGCCCTTTTTATTTTATAATCAAATGCTAATTGATTCTTTTTTATGTAAAAAAATTCCTCACTTATAAGTGAGGAATTAATTCTTACTATGCATCTTCTTCGTCTACTTCTAAGTCTTTTTTATCTAATAATTCTACAAAGTTTTTATCTTTATATTTATCTCTTGGATCCTCCCCAATTTTTACTAGATTTCTCATGTCTTTGCTAATTATTCTGTAATTATTTTCTTTTCCAATGTCATATCCTACTGCTATATTTGGATTATTTTCTACGCATATATCAATAACTTTTGTTTTTTCTTTATCTGAATCAAACATCTTATTAGGAATTGTAATAAAATAACCCTCTATTGTTGCAATAGTTAATTGATCTGGTACCTTAACAAATCCATATGAATTTGTTTTTTTATAAATCCAGCAAATGTCTTCGTAAGGCAAAATCACTAAATTTCGAGATGCTCTAACCAAATAGTTAGGTGTTAAATATAACTTATTATCCACAATAGCTACAGTTTTAGAATCTTTTATTTCATCTTCAATTTTCTTTAACTCTTCTGTTGAATATTTAGCAAGTCTCTTTGTGGCGGTTCTATCACCATATAATAGGAATACGAAAATAACCATAACAATTCCGTCAATAATCATTAAAAATATTAAAACATCCCCAAATAACGAATGTCCATCCGCACCATTTTCAACCATATAATCGCCAAATGTGTCGTTGAAGTCTTCTTTATCGATTAATTGTTTTCCCTGCATATCAGTTAATGACTTAACAACGCAATTTTCTAAGTCACTCTCATCACTAACTGCAGAAATTTTTCTTAAAGCACCATAGATAACATATTTTCCATCTTTATTTATTTTTTTGCTGATGCTCTTCATTTCATCTTTACTTGCTTCAAAAATATACAAAGCATTCTCATTTTCAACAATGCTATATTTTACTTTTGAGCCTTCTCTACTAGCAACCTCAATTGGTGCAGAAGTAATTGTTAATTTAACAGCATTTCCATCTTTACACTTACTAATAAATTTCTTATCTAAGTCAACTCTGTGTGCATTCGTATTTTTAATATCCCATGTATATCCAATAATAAATGCACATAAAAGAATTGCAAGACCTGCAAATCCTAACAAATGTCTTTTTTTGGCAACATTTGCTCTTTTAAAAATCTCACTTTCCATCTTTCTCAATCATCCTCCATAATATTCAATATTATAACTTTACATCATTATTGTTTTTTTTGCAAGAAAATATAGTTTTTTGCAGAAAAATCAAAAAGTTTTAAAAAAACTTTCACAATCCTAGAATGAAATAATAAAAAATCATAAGACTTCATAGATTTATGCGAAAAAACCGCTGAGTAACATTATACCCAACGGTTCTTATACTCAACGGTTCTTATAAAAAATATATTATTTTATAATTTTGTTTCTACAAAAATATCATAAATAGCTTTTATTGCTTCTTCAAAGTCGCTATTGCTTACTCCAATGATAATGTTAAGTTCTGATGAACCCTGATCTATCATTTTTACATTAATTCTTGCATGTGCTAATGCAGAGAAAATTCTTCCGGCTGTACCTCTTGTAGCCTTCATTCCTCTCCCAACAACTGCGATTAATGCTAAATCTCCTTCCATATCAATTACATCTGGATCAAGATTTCTTCTGATTGAACCAATAATCTGCTGCTCTTTTTCTTTAAATTCATCCTGGTGAACAAATACTGTCATAGTATCAATACCTGATGGCATGTGCTCGATTGAAATATTTGCTTCTTCAAATGCCTGTAAAACTTTTCTACAGAAGCCAACTTCACCATTCATCATATCTTTATCAATATTTACTGCTACAAATCCTTTTTTACCAGCAATACCTGTAATTGTATAATCAGGTTTTTGAACTGTGCTTTCAACAATTAATGTACCTGGTTCTTCTGGTGCATTTGTATTTTTAATATTAATTGGAATACCAGCTTTTCTAACTGGGAAAATAGCATCTTCATGTAAAACAGAAGCTCCCATATATGATAATTCTCTTAATTCTCTATATGTAATTACTTCAATTGGAACTGGATTATCAATAATTCTTGGATCAGCAACCAAACAACCAGATACATCTGTCCAGTTCTCATATAAACCAGCGTGTACGGCTCTTGCAACTATTGAACCTGTAATATCAGATCCACCTCTTGAAAATGTTTTTACTGTTCCATCTGGTAAACTTCCATAGAATCCAGGAATAACGGCTTTTTCTTCTTTTGAAAGTCTTTCCCCTAAAACTTTAATGGTTTTATCCATATTAAGATTACCATCTTCATCAAAGAAAATTACTTCTGCCGCATCAATAAATTTATATCCTAAATATGCAGCCATCACAATACCATTTAAATACTCTCCACGAGATGCTGCATAGTCTTCACCTGCTTTAGCTTTAAAATTATCACTAATAGTCTTAAATTCATTATCTAAACTTACTTTTATTCTTAAACCATTAATAATAGAATCATAACGATCCTTAATTTTCATTAATAAAACACGAAAGTCCTCATCAGCTTCTGCGTAACTATAGCATTTATAAAGCATATCTGTAACTTTAGTATCTTTTGAATGTCTCTTACCTGGTGCACTTGGTACAACATATCTTCTTGTTTCATCTGCACGTATAATTTTTCCAACCTTAGCAAACTGTTCTGCACTTGCTAACGAACTTCCACCAAATTTAACTACTTTTACCATTTTTCGCTCCTCGTTATTTTTATAAAATTCAAACAATATTGTAAACCATAACCCCCTATACAGTCAATTTTTTTATTTTTATTCTATTTATAACTTGTAGTTATGAAACAACAATTTTTCTATAAAAAAACGATTTATTTGCATTATCCGTGAAAAAATGAATCAAAAATCTTATTTATGTGTTTTATTAATGATTTTTTTATTTTATTACCTGGAACACACCTCAGAAAATACGCAGTGCTCATATTTGATATTATCCCCAATTATTTTTAAAATGCCATAAGTTGGGTCTTCTCCATAATGTGGTTGTCCAATACTACCAGGATTAAAAATTAAAGTTTCACCGAAATAATCAGCATACGGCACATGTGTATGTCCAAATAAGGCTGCATCCACTTCTAATTCTTTTGCACGATACTCTAACGACATATATCCTAACTTAACAGCTCTTGTATGTCCGTGTAAAAGAAGAAATCTTTTACCTTCCAACTCAACAACTTTTTCAGAAGCCTCTATATCATCGTAACCATATCCATCGCAATTACCTGGGACCATATAAAATGGAATATTTGGAAATTCATTATGTAATTCTTGGGCATCTCCTATCAAATCGCCCAAATGAAATATTGCATCTGGTCTTTCTTTTGTTACAACTTCTACCATCGAATCAACATCTCCGTGTGAATCACTTAATACTAAAATTTTCATTTTAATCCCTCCGTTTTTTATAAAAGAACAAAAAAGGGCCTTGGTGTGGCCGCTTCGCCACCTCAAGAACCCCTAGTCATCAATTTAATATCAATATAGCATCATTTAGTATCTTCTGTAAAATATCGTTATGAGGTAAATACTAAAAACGCATCTACTATACTATAATATGTGCTTCACCATAAATCAATTAAATTTTTATTAAATTTTCAATTCTCTTTATGCTAAGCGCTTCCAATACTTAGAGCACTTGTAATATGAATAAAACATACATTTTTCAGCTTGCGGACAATTCTTCGGTGCATCCTCAATATTGCATTGACACCTTACTACTGCCTCAGCTTTTCCTTTACATTTCCCTTTTAGCATTACTTCATCTAACACTTCATTTACCATAATTATACACGCTCCTCCTTATTTATCAACAACGAGTCTAATTATAACGCAAGCAATACTTGTTTTCCATGGGCTAAATGTAAAAAAAATTCATTATTTATTTTTATTTTTTTACTTGACTACTTTAGGCATTTATGTCTAGTTCAACTGGACAATGATCTGAACCTAATATAGATGTGTGAATCTTTGCATCTACTAATTTATCTTTTAATGAATCTGAAGCTATAAAATAATCAATTCTCCAACCTGCATTTTTTTCTCTAGCATGAAATCTATATGACCACCATGAATATATTTCTTCTTTGTCTGGATAAAAATATCTAAATGTATCTATAAACCCGGCTTCTAACAATTCAGTCATTTTACCTCGTTCTTCATCTGTAAAGCCAGCATTTTTACGATTTGTCTTAGGATTCTTCAAATCAATCTCTTTATGAGCCACATTTAAATCTCCACACATTATTACTGGTTTGTTCTCTTCTAATTTCTTTAAATATTTTCTGAAGTCATCTTCCCATACCATTCTATATTCAAGTCTTTCTAGCTCCCTTTTGGCATTTGGTGTATAGCATGTCACTACATAAAATTCCTCGAATTCCGCTGTAATAACACGTCCTTCTTTATCGTGTTCTTCTATACCCATTCCATAAGTTACACTTATTGGTTCTTTTTTTGTAAATAGAGCTGTTCCTGAATATCCTTTTTTCTCTGCATAATTCCAGTATTGATGATATCCTTCAAGTTTTAAATCTATCTGTCCTTCTTGTAACTTAGATTCTTGAATGCAAAAAACATCTGCATCTATTTCATTGAAAAATTCCTCAAATCCTTTTTTTACGCATGCTCTTAAGCCATTAACATTCCAAGATATAAGTTTCATATTAGTCTCCTAAAAAATAGTTATTTTATTTATCGGATTAATTGTACCATTATTTTATAAAATAAGATAGGCGTCATCCGAAAAATTTTAAATTCGAACGACGCCTATCAATTTGTGATTTCCAATGGCCTATACCTCCGTTATGCCTTTTCTTAATGGCTTGAGTATTGTCTCAGCCACCAGTTAAAAAACATTCTAAAATCTCTTCTTTCGTCTTCCTAATAGACTTCAGTAGCAAACGATACTATCTAACTAAACTTTAATACCAAATACCTACTCTCATATTATTCCATTGTCTATTGGTTTCTGATTCGACTTTAGTTTGCTTGGTTGCTTCTTGCCAACGTAACGTTCCTTTTGGACCGTACCTCCTTTTTGTATTTCACTTAGTACACTTATTTTTTCTTATTCCTAAGTGATTCAATAAACTATTCTTTTTCTAAACTAAACCTTTTTTCTAGCTCAACCTCTTTTCTTCACTAAGTGATTTGTTATATATAATATAACATGCACTTTTAAATATGTCAACCCTTTTTCTGATATTTTTTATTTTATTTTTCTATTGTCTGATATTTTGTTTGTAAGTGCGCATTTTTCATTCTAATTCACGATTCAAATTCATCTTTTATGGTATTCATTCTAATAGACTCTCTAAAATCTTCTCCGAAAATAATTGATTATCAGAATTCGTTTTTATATTTTTTAAATGAGGATATTCGGCTAATAGTTCGAAAGGTGCAAAAGCTTGATCCACACTTTCTAGCATAGAAATATCAAAAAGCGAATCACCTGCTGCAACTGTTTTAATATCCTCTGCTTTTATATCATCTGTTTTAATATCATCTTGTTTTATATTATTTTTATAAAAATCGATAAATCTTTTTACTGCATTTCCTTTTGTAAGTTTTTTAGGAACGGCATAGACTTTTACTCCATTCAAAAAAACATCAACCTTCTCTTGATCTATTGATTCTTTTAAATTATTCAACGTTTTTTGAGGCTCCTCACTTTTCGTAAAAACAAATAAATCTTCAATATACCTTATTTCAAAATTTACACTTTCGTCTTTTTCTAGAATGGATATAGCTTTTTTAATTTCTGCGTTAGAATCCTTGATTATTTCTAACGATTTTTTATACCATACTTGATTAATATTTCCCTCTTCTAAAAGAATTCCTCCATTACAAACCAATGCAAATTTTTGTTTTTCGATTGGAAGCGTAATTCTATTGTATTGTTGAATTGTTCTTGTCGTTGTTGGCACAAATAAAACATTATTATTTTCTGCTATTTTTCTTGTACCCATCATTTTTTTTAACAAGTCTGATGTCTTTTTTGAAATATAAGAGACTTCTCGCCCCTGATACATCTCAACTAATTCTTTTTCTTTTCCTATGTCATGCTTATACGAATAAATTAAAGTTTTATCTAAATCCGAAAAAAAGATTAACATTATATTCTCCTTATGCTTTATTAGTATGTTGTTTGTGCTTCACTTATATGTTGTTTATGTTTTGCTCGTATGTTGTGAAAATCAAAAAGATGTCGCATCAATCTATTTCCACTATTATCCATAGTTGACACGCCATCTTTTTATCCTTTTGTATTTCTTGTTTTTAATTTAATTATTATAAATTATAATCTGCTTTTTATTGCCTTTATCTCGATTATACTTCTTTATATGATTTTGTAACAAATTTTCTAATCATGTCAACAGGAATCATTGTAAATGCAAGTACAATAACAGCAATCCAACCTTTGATTCCAAATGTTTCACAGCTAAACATCTTACCAATGAAATTGAATACTGGATTTGGAATTAATGTTGCATTAACTATTAAACATTGAACTGCACAAATAGCAACAAACACCTTTAAAAATCCTGTGTTTTTATCTTCACCTGAAACTAAATTTTTGAAAATACCAAAACCATTATCTCTTACGTTAAATCCATTGAATAATGCAGCAACTATAAATAATACAAAGTAGCCTGTTAAGTGTCTTACGTATGGTAAATATTCATTAGACATTTTTACATTGTTTTTAAGTACTTTATATTTTTCTCCTGCACCTACAAATAGATTTTGGAAGAAAGGAAGTTTTAAATATACAAAACTTATGATTGTTAACCAAAGTCCCATTGTAATAATCTGAGCCATCATTTTCTTACTGATGATGCTTTCATCTCTACGTCTTGGTTTTTCAGACATATATTTTTCAAGTGCTGGTTCATTACCTAACATAATAGCTCCAAGTCCATCCATTACAAGGTTAACAAATAATAAATGTGTTACCTTAAGTGGTTCTTCTACTCCGAAGAAAGGACCAATTGCACTTACTAATACAGCTGTTACATTAATAACTAACTGGAATTTACAGAATTTTAAAATATTATGGTAAATAGTTCTTCCATACCAAATAGCATCTTTAATAGATTTAAAGTTATCATCTAAGATAACAATCTTACCTGCTTCTTTAGCAGCTTCAGTACCACTACCCATAGCAAAACCTACATCTGCACGTTTAAGAGCTGGCGAATCATTTACACCATCACCTGTCATACCTACAACAAGATTCATTTCCTGACAAAGTCTTACCATTCTTGACTTATCTGTTGGTAAAGCTCTTGCAATAACTCTGATGTGTGGAATAATAGCTTTTACTTCATCATCAGACATTTCATTTAACTGAGCTGAAGAAATTGCTTTATCCTCATCTGATTCAATTAATCCGGCATCTTTTGCAATGGCTACTGCTGTTTCTAATCTATCACCAGTAATCATAACGACCTGAATTCCGGCTTTTCTAACTTCATGAATAGCTTCTTTAGCTTCAGCACGAACATCGTCTCTGATACCAACTAAACCAATTAAAACAACATCGTCATTAATGCTATTTTCAACTAAATCTTTTTCTGAATAACCGAAAGCTAAAACTCTCATTGCTTTAACAGCTAAATCATCAATTTTTTTATTCAAAACATCAAGATTTAAGTCTTTTACATTACCATCTGCATCTAAATATTTTTTTGCTTTTGCTAAAAGTCTCTCTGGTGCACCTTTGTAGAATGTCTTTCCTAAACTATCAATTCTAGCCTGTGAAAATTTGTTAGTTGAATTGAAGCCCTGGTTCGCAGTAATTTTATGAACATCATCATTTTCTAGTTTATTGAATTCATCAATTCCTAAGAATTTCATTAATGCCTGATCAGTTGCATTACCACCGACAACTCTGCCTTCTGCATCAAAAAGCGACTGTGTATTTTTTCCAATTGCAAAATTGATTAAACCTTTTACTTTTTCATGTTTATCCAATTCATTAATTTCAATACTTTTACCATCAGCTGTAAAGAAATCTACAACTTCAAGTGATCCTTTTGTGATTGTACCTGTTTTATCACTAAATAAAATATTAAGTGATCCAGCAGTTTCAATACCTTCTGCTTTTCTAACTAATACGTTATGATCTAGCATCTTACTTGTATTTTGCATAAGAACAAGTGAAATCATAAGAGGAAGGCCTTCTGGTACTGCACAAACGATAATAACAACTGCCAATGAAACTGCGTTTACAACACTCTTAATAACACCTTGAGGTCCCTGTGCCAAAAATGCACCTAAACCATGTGCCACCATAATTGTATGAACTAAGTAAAAAATAGCAATAACAATGGCACCGATATAACCAAATGTAGAAATCTGTTTTGCAAGAATTCCTAATTTAACTTTAAGTGGTGAATCTGGCTCTTCTTCCTGCATTTCTTCAGCCATTTTACCCATCATAGTTTTAAGACCGACTTTTCTTACATCTAAGTAGCCTTCGCCATCAAATACTACTGCGCCTCTAAATAAAGAATGTTTATCAACAAATGTATCACCTGTGATACTATCAGCTAATTGTGTTTCAATAGGAGCTGCTTCTTTTTTACATTCTTCAGCTTCTCCATTAAGAGCTGAGTTGTCAACTCTTAATTTTCCATCTACTAATATACCATCAGCAGGAATCTTATCTCCCGACTGAAGTAATACTTTATCTCCGACAACAACATCATCAACTTCAATCACTTCTAATTTTCCATCACGATGTACTTTACAAGTATCTTTCTTTGTGCTGTCTTTTAACTCTCTATACTTTGTATCACTTGCAACTCCTGTCTTTGCTGATACAAAAGCAACAATTAAAACTGCAACGATAGTTCCAATTGGTTCATAGATTTCTGCATAACCTAAGAAAAACATTACTATCATTAAACCAGCAATCGCTAATAGTATTTTAATCATAGGATCGCTAAATGTTTCTTTGAATTCATCCCAAAAAGTTGTTGGTTCTGAATCCGGTATCACGTTAGAGCCAAATTTTCTACGTGATTCTTCAACCTGAGTGTTGGTTAAACCTTCAAATTTCATTTTCTTTTCTCCCTATTTTTTTTAAGAAAATCTGTTAACTAATTGTCCAATCTTAGCGTCATCTGTTCCTTGTCCAATAGCATGGAATTGCCATTCATTTCCTTCTTTGGATACTTCACCCATAATCATTGCTGTACATCCATTATATTCATCAGTCAAGTTAAATCTACATAATTCTGATCTTGAACCTTGATCTTCGATTCGGATATAGGCATTTTTTACCATTCCAAAATGCTGACGTCTTGCAATACAATCATAAATGTTTACAACAAATACAATTCTATCAACATCGCTTGGTACACTTTTTAATTCGACAAGAATCTGTTCATCATCTCCTGCGCCTGATCCTGTTAGGTTATCTCCGCAGTGTACTACTGAACCTGATTTATGCTTTAAATTTCCAAAATAGACTAAATCTTTTTTGTCAACAAATTTACCGTTTCTTAATAATATTGCAGACGCATCACAGTCAACATCTGCGCCAAAAATTCCAAGGAATTTTTTAGCTTCATCCCATCCGAGGCCAACACGTATCTTGTTTAAGCCTTCTTTTTCTTTTGTTAAATTTATTTTCTGTCCTTTTGATAAGCTAATTGCCATTTTAAAAACCTCCTTCTTTTAATTAGCCTTCCTGTCAATTTTTACTCTACTTCAACTCCATAATTTGCACAAAGCGCTGCTAAGCCACCTTGGTAGCCACTTCCCATTGCATTAACTTTCCACTCATTGCCTCTTTTATATACTTCAGCAAAAATTACAGCTGTCTCTATAGAGAAGTCTTCATCTAAGTCGTAACGAACTAATTCTTCGTTAGTTTCTTCATTGTAAACTCTAATGTAAGCGTTACTTACCTGTCCAAAATTTTGATTTCTTGCTTCAGCTTCATAGATTGTAACAGTAAATGCTACTCTTTCTGCACTGGCTGGCATTGTTGCAAGGTTAATACGAATCTGTTCATCATCGCCTTCACCTTCACCTGTTCTATTATCTCCTAAATGCTCAACTGATCCAGATTTATCTTTTTTATTTCCGTAAAAAATAAAATCATCTGATGACGCAACTTTTCCATTGCTTCCTAAAATGAACGCTGCTGCATCTAAATCAAATTGTGAACCTGTGTCAAACTGATTAGCATCCCATCCTAATCCTACTACAATTTTATTTAATCCTGGATTGTCCTTTGTTAAACTAACCTTTTGTCCTTTTGTTAAATTAACTGGCATATTTTATTCCTCCTATTATTCTGCTTCTAATCCATAGTGACCACAAAGAGCAGCAAGTCCACCCTGGAATCCACTACCAATTGCATTAAATTTCCAATCTCCGTTATTCTTATACAACTCACCTACAACAATTGCTGTTTCAATTGAAAAATCTTCACCTAAATCATAACGAACAATTTCTTCATTAGTTTCTTCATCAATAAGTCTAATATAGGCATTTGAAACCTGTCCAAAATTCTGATTCTTCTTTTCTGCTTCATATATTGTAACAGTAAATGCAATTCTTTCAATTCTATCTGGTACCAATGATAAGTCTACATTAATTACTTCATCATCGCCTTCTCCTTCACCTGTTCTGTTATCTCCTGTATGAACAACCGCCTTTGAAGGATGCTCTAAATTTCCATAGAAAACAAAATCTGTATCCTGAGTACACTTTCCATTTCCTGCTGCCAAAAATGCTGATGCATCTAAGTCAAAACTTCCACCTGTATCAAACTCATTTACATCCCATCCTAATCCTACTCTTATTTTATGTAAGCTTGGTCTTCCTTTTGTCAAATCAATTTTCTGTCCTTTTGATAAGTTAATTGGCATATTATAATCCTCCTTGTTTCCCTTTATATCTTATGAAATTATCTTTTGCTAGCTGGCATATGATATCTTTCATTGAAATCTTTTTTAATTTCTTCAAGTCTTGCCTGATCCTCGATTCTCTTAGCTCTGGCATTTTCCTGAATATTTTTTGTTTCTTCAATACCATTTACGATAGTTCTCCATGTTGATTCCAGAGTCTCTATCTTAATTGAACTTCCTGAAGCAAGTCTTGCTGTCATCTTAGACTGTTCAACAGTATTATTGGCATTTTTAATTAATAATTCATTAGTCTTTTCATCTAATGCAGCCATAGCTTCTGCCTGAAGTTTCTGACGTTTAAGCATAATAGCCTGTGCTAAAGCTTGTTTGAAAACTGGTAATGTAATGATGAATGCTGAATTTATTTTTCTTACTAAATTCAAATTAGAAAATTCCATTGTTTTAATCATTGGAATAGACTGCATAGCTACATTTTCTGCTATTCTTAAATCTTGTGTTCTTTGCTCTAACATAAGTAACGCCTGATTCAAATTTTGGATTTCAAATTGAATTGAATTATCTCCTGTCGCTTCAAAATCAGCTTGTCTCTTTTCAATATAGTCTTTAATTTCTTGACAGCCCTGCTCTCCAGCTAAAATGTATTTTACCAATAAATGATAATACTCAACATTAGCATCAAACATCTTATCTAACTTTTTGTTAGCTTCTTTTATTTCATTTTCATACTGTTTTAGTTGAACATAAATCTTGTCAACTTCTCCACCCATTGTCTGGTATTTTTCTAAGATTTTCTCTAATTGTTTTTTAAAACTTCCAAACAATTTATTGAAAAAACCTGGCTCCTGTTTGATTTCATCAATATCAAATTTTGACATTATTTTTGAAAGAGTATTAAGCATTTCACTTGACTCTTCAATTTGTGATAAAGACATTCCGTTTAATACAACATCTGAAGCCTTTGCAATTTCATCTGCTGCTTCTGCACCAAATGTAACGATTGTGTTTAAATCAGCAATTTCAATTTGGCTTGCTAAATCGTCTACTTCTTTAGATGCAACTAATGTCTCATTCATTTTCTGTCTGTCTTCTACGATATCGTATGGTTTAACATCAATGATATCTGTTGATGTTGTAGGCGCTGTAGCTACAGCAGTCTGTGTTTCATTTGTTTTAAAATTTAATCCCATCTTTTTTCCTCTTATCTTCTAAATATTTTATTTGTTATGGATGAAAACATACTGTCGACATGGTTTGTTGCCAAATCAAACATGAACTCACCCACTTGATATTCCTCGAAATATTTCTTGTTTAAATACCCTTCTATACACTGATACCCTGTTGGAACAAAGAATACCGTATCAAATCCAAGCATGTTCAGATAAGCAAGTAAAATAGTATCTTCTAACGAACACGGTCTGTCTTTTGTGTTAAAATAAATCACTTTCGGATTCTTCCCTGTAAAATCAAATTCTTGCAACATACGAATAATCTCATTGTTTAAATTCAATGCTACAGAAATAATTGTATATTCAGTTCCATTTTGCTTTGTTCCTCTGATTATACATTGTTCTATTAAACTTTGCAATTTTTCTAACATATAATCCTGCATTTCTTCACGTAAAATTCTAAATTTATACGCTGGATGACTTTTTATTTTTTCCTTAAGAAGTCTTCCATTTTTGTAAAAACTTGTTGCATATTCTTTCATAGGGTTTCTCATTCCTTGAGGAATATAATCAACATTTTGTATAACCAATGTACGTGGTGCCGCTTTTAGTTTGTTAACTAATGCTAAATAATCTCTAACGTTTCTATCTTTTACTCCTGAAACTTTAGCTGAGATAACCGGCATAATTACTGTGTCATTTATTGTCTCAAATCCTGGTCTAAATTTTAATGCCTCATCCCATAATATTTCAATCTCTTCAAACATTGTTCTCAAAAATACAACATTCGCTTTTTTAAACTGATTAATTCTGTACATTCCAGAATCCTGATACATTATTGTATCTAAGTCTCTTTCTGCATTAAACGCCACTGTATTCATTGTTAAACCACTACTGGTCTTAGGAAATTCATTTAATTCCATACTTTGACTATAATTTATCTCATATAATTTTTCATCTGTCAATAGACATTTTTGATTTAAATTTGGAACTAAAATTAAAATATCTAAAGGCAATCGTGACAAAAATCTTAAAAAAGTATCTTCATTTTCGTCTTTACATCCACCTAAATAAATAACACAACCTATGTTTTCCTTCTTCCAATCGTGAAATAAAATGTCTCCATATTTCTTTAACCAGCACAAAATATAGACAGCTTTATTCATCAATTTATTAACATTATTGCCCATTTTTTCCCCTTCATCAAGAAAGAAGTTAATAAATTCTACTGTAACTATCTTTTGCAATTGCACGCTAGTCGCATAATTAATGTTTTTTGATAATTCATTAAGCATTCGAGCTACATCTGTGTAATTACCTCGTCTGATATTTGAGATTTCTTGTACTGTAGGTTTAGGAATCTCGTTTTCTATTATCACAAACTTTCTATCATTCTGGCGCAACTGTTCTATAAATCTATATAACTCATTTGGATATGTTTGTCTATCTTCTACTCCATTTACTCTAATAAACGATGTATAAATAAATTTTTCTTCATTACCTCTTTGAGAATATGGAGTTAAAATATCCGTAATGTCTTTTCCCTCTATCCAAGTGTTAATTGCACTTATAAAACCACTTTCTAATCTTCTTGTCGGTGCTGTCGGATGACTTGTCCTGTTTACCGGCTGGTTCGCTCTGTTTACCGGCTGGTTCGCTCTGTTTACTGGCTGGTTCGCTCTGTTTACTGGCTGGTTTGCTCTATTTACCGGCTGGTTTGCTCTATTTACCGGCTGGTTTGCTCTATTTACCGGCTGATTTTTACTTACATTTACAACCGGCTTCTCTGCTAATTTTTTTACTGAAAAATCGCTTGGAAACTCTCCTCCGTTTAGCACCTCAAATTTGGTTGAAAAAACATTATTTGAATCAACTTTTTTATAACTTTGGCCCTTATCTGTAAAGACCAAAACAATATCACAACCAATCTTTGAGATCATACTCAAAAATTGCATTTCATGCTTACTCATATTTCCCATATACAATATTTTAGGAATGAATGAACTACTTGATTGATTAACAACTTTTTCAAATTTATAGTATAGCCAGCACATAAATTTTATGTAGGCATTTTTAAGCATGTTGTCATTTTTTCCAGATTTTTTTAACCCCATCAATTCATCATAAATCGATTGAGCCAATATATCCTTCTGATAATCGTTCAATCGCGGTAGCCATATTTTTAATTTTTTTTCAAAAAAATCTATCGAATTCTCAAATTCGTTTCCATGAATATTGTAAAAATAATCTAGATTCTGCTCTGTAGGATTAGTAATTCCATCTCCTAATACAGCTCCACTTTTATATGCTTCATCAAAATATCTTTTTAAAAATTCAAAGATATCCTGGTTATATTCTTCTATTCTATAGCGATAAATTATGCCTTTTTCCCTTTGGGATATATCTTTAAAAAAATCACTAAGCTGATTTAATCTGCCACATCTATACATTGTTTTACACCTCTCTAAAGGAATCTTAAATATAATATTATCACACTTTATCTTTTCAAACAATATACCCTCTTGTCAATAAATTAACAGTCTTCTTTTTTAAAATATGCTCTTCTTGAATAATATTAAAAAAGATTATATACTTTTCTTTAGACAATAAATAATTATAAAGGAGTTACTATGAAAAATTCAGAACTATACTATAGTGTAGGAGCTTTATTATACTCACCTGCTAACAAATCAAATATTTCTCAAAAAATTATTAATGAAGATTTTGGAAAAAAGTTTTCTTTAGCACTATGTTTAGAAGATACAATTAATGATAATTTTGTAGAAGAAGCCGAAGAAACAATGATTTCTTCTTTAACAAAAATATATAAAACTTCAAAAACACAGGATTTTTATATTCCTAAAATTTTTATCAGAGTTCGTAATCCAGAACAAATCGAATCTATCACCAAACGTTTAGGTGATACACGAAAAATTATTAAAGGATACATTATCCCGAAATTTTCGCTTACAAATGTAAATGATTATATTGACCAAATCATCAAAATCAATGACTCTTACAATCAAACTTTTTATATGATGCCAATATTGGAGGATTCGACTCTTACAAACGAATTAGAAAGAACTAATATTTTATATTCTCTTAAACAGTCGCTGAAAAAAATTGAAAAATACGTTTTAACTATCAGGGTGGGCGGCAATGATTTATGTAATACATATGGTTTTAGACGTCATAGCACTGACACCATTTATGATATTATTCCTATTGCCAATATTTTGGCAAGTATAGTTTCAATTTTCGGGCAAGACTACGTAATTTCTGGACCTGTTTGGGAATATTTTGATGGTTATAACTGGAAAGAAGGTTTGGAAGAAGAATTAAAACGTGATTTTAATTTTGGTTTTATTGGCAAAACTGTCATACATCCAAAACAAATTGATGTTATCAACGATTCATTAAAGGTAACTAAACAAGATTATTTAGATGCTTGTGCTATATTAAATTATGATTTAAATTCATCGCAATTGGTTTCAAAAGAAGGTAGTCAGACTAGAATGAACGAGTATAAAACTCACGGAAGATGGGCTCAGAAAATATTATTCTTAGCAAAAGAATATGGTGTCACATCATCATTTGATATAACACCACCTTCTACATCCAAGCATATATTACGTTAGTCATTTACTATATCAGTTTTTCTCTACAGTATGTAACTGAATACTACACGTTAGATATTGCATTTTATGCATCAGCTAATTTTTTTATTATGCCGCATGCTTTATAGTGTTCTAGTGGATGAAATTCCACTGGAACATTTTTTTCTTTTGCAAGCCTTTTTAATGCACTTAATTCTGGTTCGTCTTTAACCTTTTCATCAATTAAAATCTTCCATGGAACCCTTCTCAGTAGCACTCTTGTCGTCTCTCCAATACCAGGCTTAACTAAATTGATATCATCAATTCCATATTCAGTGGCTATGGCCTCAACCTCTTCACGTCCGTATCTATATTTCGAATAAGTTATTTCTTTTGTTTCTGCTTCATCTGAAAAATCAAATTCTTTTTCAATGGCTTCTATAAAAGCGTATGACAAATCAGAGCCTTTTAAATTTTCGTAAAAAACTGCCCCATGAAAATCATTTTCTTTAATAATGTCATCTCTTAAAAAAGTTCTGCTTATTAGGCCTGAAACTGTGCTGTTTAAACATGAGCTGGGAATTAAAATGTCCTCTCTTGTTCCATATAAATCGGATACCCCTGCCGGGTCAGCAATAACTGCTAGTTCGCTTGAAACCCCTTTAAATTCCTGCACATCTTTTCTTAATTCCTTAAGAATTGCACCTTTTCCTATCCAACCATCTACAAAAACTATTTGTTCTGGCTTATGCTTACTTAAAATATAGTTTACAGCATTCTTGTCTATTCCACGACCTCTGATTATAGAAATTGAATAATGTTTTATTTCTATATCATATTTCTTTTTTATATATCTTTTAATGAGTATACCCGCAGGAATTCCTGCACGTGCCAATGACACCAGAACAACATCCTTACCCCTTCGTTTTATAATCTTGTCTGATAAAACACCAATAGCCTTTGCATTGACCTTTGCAAATTGTTTAAGAGACTCTTCGTATATTTCCATATATTTTTCTGTTGGAACATATTCTATTGGTAACATCTCTGAATAATGTTTTCCCTGCTGAATCAGTTTTTCTCTTTCTTCCGTGGGTTGTGGCTTGACCACCCCAGTAATATCTTTTAAAAGTAACTCTACATCATTTGTATTATATGAACTTCTCATCTTAATCCCCTTTGTATTATTTTATCCAGTTAACGCACATTATGTTTTGATTTCCCATTGTTTCCAGGCTATTAACTAGTGAATTTAATCCTTTATTTCTTTCTGTAACTTCAGCATCAGTTACTATTATCACCTGATCATATTTAGCTAAATTATAAATAAACGTAACTCGCTGACTATCATAAAAACTACAGACTTGATAACGTTTTTCGAAAGGATATCCTTCATCTTTACTTGCAGCGATTGGACTTCTTGTCGTTGAATGTGTTTTAACTTTAAAACCTTTTTCCTCTAAAAAAGCTCCCACAAAAATAGCCGGATACATACATTCTTCTGTACCAAGCACCAATATATTTTTGGAATTTAATTGTACTAACTCATTTTTCTCTTGTATTATAGTCCATATTTTTTCTGCCAGATTTTTGCAGGCAACTTCGTATGTTTTAGTATCTGCTGCACGTCTTGTATTGATAAGTCCAGGTATTTTTATAATATCAGGATTTAATATATTGTTTATATCTACTGAATCAACAATATATTCTCCATTTTCCGAAATTCCTGAAACTATTTGTATATATTTTTCATGGTTTGTCTTAACCAGATAATTTAAATCTATATCTTCCTTTTTATATTTATTTAAAGCTTCATCATTCATTCCATTTAGTAAGGATGCTACTGCAAATTTAATCTTGTTTTTATTTTTATTCTGTGGATATTTGTTCTTAATTATATCTATAATTTTTTTAATGGTATTACCTGTTGTAACCTCATCTTCCACAAAAATGATTCTATCAACTTCATTTATCCACTTTTTTATATCATTTTCAACAAGTTTTTGTTCAGTTGCATGGCTATGAGATTCTGTAAAAAACAAATAATCAACATCTGGAATTTTTTCTCGTGTCGTCTGAATATAAATTCCTCCAAATGTATTTGCAACTCTTGCTCCAATCGCTGTTGCAGTCTCAGCAAATCCTACGAATAAAACTTTTTCGTTTTGATATCTGTTTTTTAAAATATCTGCCAGGGTATCAAACATCGCTAACGCCTTTGATGGCGAAACCGGAATATGCTTACCCTGCAATTTATTTACAACTAGATATGTTCTTTTTGTATTGTTCTCTCGTTTTGCGATTACAACTAAATCTTCCTCTTTATAATTATTTTTTTTCAACCTTATCCTCCCTCTCGGTCTTTATCCTTGTTTTTTCTTTTCTATATTTACTTGGTGTAAGTCCTGTGTGCTTGAAAAATACTTTTCTAAAATGTTTATCATCACAATAACCTACTTCTGTTAAAATCTCAATAATTGATTTTCGAGTATTAACGAGAAGATGTTCTGCCTCTTTTATTCTGATTTCCGTTAAAACATCTATATAATTTTCACCAGTCTGTTCTTTGAATTTTCTACTAAAATAACTAGTACTCAAATTACATTTTTCTGCCAAAACCTCTAATGTCAAAGGCTCTTTGTAGTGCACCTTCATATAGGCAATGGCTCTATGTGCTATTTCTTTACCATTATCAGCCTCATCTAAAACAATATGACACATTTCAACAAGTAGAATCTGTAACTCTTCCATTCGTTTTTTCCCATCAAAAACATTTCCAATTGCATTAAATCGTGCCTTAGGGAACATGGTTAATCTGTTGTTTTCCCCTAACTGTTTAATATTTTCATATATTTCTCCACATAGTTTTCTATACCCTGGTGGATAATTCTGGAAATCTTCAATATATTTTTCATCAAAAAGCTTAAACCAATTATTTACTGCCTCTATATTTCCTAGTGCAACATAACGCACCAACTCTTTGATAGCTCTTTGTGGAATCAAATCATATAAATTTATTCTATTCTTACATACATCTTCTGCAAAAATTACATTATCATTTTTTATCATCCTATATTCTTGGGCATCTATTACTTGTTCTAATGAATCATAAATTTCACTTATATTTTGAACAATTGGTCCAACTGTCAAAGATATTTGTCCCTCTGATCTATCTGCACTTTCCTGGTCTAAATAATTTTTTAGGCGATGTAATTCCATAAGATCTAGTTCTTTAGAATAATTCTCAGAATAATTGATAATACCAATAAGACCTATTGATGGTTCACTTGAGGCAATTATTTCATTTGCATTATTAAGTGTTTTAACTGACAATTTATATATTCCACGAATAAAACTCATATTTCCCTGATATATGCTATATTTTCCGAGGCCTACAATTGCCACTCTATATCTCTTTTCTTCTAAATTTAACTTGTATCTATTATTAATTTCTGGAAGTAAGAACTCGAATTCCTTTGGTTTGTTCAGGATATTCTTAACCATTCTTCCCATTATAACGGACCTTTTTTTAAATTCATACTCTTCTAGGCGTATTCTTTCTTTATAGTCTCTTTGCGCCTTCCTTAAATTTCCAGTCAGCTTTGCCAATTGAATTGCTAAATCGACATTATCAACAGGCTCAACTAGAAGTGCATCCACCCCATGACTTATGCATCCATAAGCGCAATCAAAATTTTTGTTCTCTATAATAAATAAAAAACGTGCTAAATTTGATTTTAACTTTATTGAATCGACAAATCTAAAAAATGTATAAGGATTGTTGGTTTCTTGCTTATTTAAACTAAATACATATATTATTGGTTCATTTGAATCAATTTCCTTAACACTGTCATCTGATAACGTAAAATCTTTTATCACAACCTCATACGGCGAAAAACATTCTAAATTTTTCAATCGTTCGTGAATTACATTTTTTATATATATTTGTAATTTTTCCATATTTTCCCTCAATTCCATGGTCTTTTTTGTTTTGCAATTATTACACCTTGATGCTTTAAATTCACCATGTTATTATACATCTGTTGGAAAAAAATAACAATGATTTGTAAATACTCAGGCGATACTGGGTATTTGACTATATATTGTAACCCTTTCCTTTATTCCCCTTATAAATATATATACCCCCCTTTTGATTCGTTCTGTTCGATATGCAGAACAAAAAAAAGCACCATAAAGATAGCTTATGGTGTTTTTTTTACGTCAATTTTTGGTAACACTTCTATATTATTTTTCCTTGCAATCTCCATACACTGATTATATGCTTCTACATTTTGGATAATTGTAGTATCATGTGCGTCAATTCCGATAATTGCCTTATTTCCAACTTCTCCTGCAATCTGCCAGAAAAACTCGTTTGGATAATTTCTATTTGTCGCTCTTCCTAACATATTAAATTCTAATGGCATATCTAGTTTTTTTAATTCTTCACACAAATGTTTCATGTGCTTATAATATATTTCTTTATTTCCTGTATAAAAAATCAGATCGGGATGCGCCATATAAGTATAACTATTTGTTTTGGCTCCTTCTATTGCCAATTCCACATATCCCTCTAGTATTGACTCATCCGTTGTCTGTGCACCTGAATATGGTCCATGGAACTCATCTCCAATAAAATGCTGACCTAAAATAAGATAATCTATATCATAATCTCTACAAATTTTCATCTGTTCTTCATAAAAATCTCTTATATACTCAGCCTCAAACCCAATTAAGATATCTATATCATTTTTATACTCTCTTTTAAGATTATTGAGTGTATCAACGTAGCCTTCTACTTCACTTAATTTCATTCGCATTGTAGATACTTCACCATGTTTAAATGGACAAAAAATATGATCCGAAAAACCAAATTCTTTAATTCCCATCTCAATTGCAGTCTCTACATATTCTCTTTCTGTTCCATAAGCATGCTGACATCTGAATGTATGAGCATGTAGATTTGCCTTTAAATAATTTGTTATTTGTTTATTCTGCATCACATAACCTCTTTTATTATTTATTTCTTTTTACTTTTTGATACATATGCCATAGCACTTTGGCCTGCAACTAGTCCTTCACCTACAGCCTTTGCAACCTGGAGTGGCAAACCTGTACAATCACCTGCTGCATACAATCCCTCAATATTTGTCTGCATTTTTCTGTCTATTTTTATATAATTTCCATCTAACTCAAGATTAGGAAAAAGCTCGTTTGGTGCGATTGTTGGTCTTAAAATAAACACTCCGTCTACAGTATATTCTACATCGGATACTTTTATTTTTTCAACCTTATCTTTTCCCTCAACCACCACTTTTTTAGGGTTTTCAAAATATTCTACGTTACATCCAATTCCCTTTAAAAATTCTGCTTCTTTTTCATCACTTTTTCCATATCCTATTACGGCAACATTTTTTCCTCTGTATAACATTCCATCACAAGTTGCACAATAACTTACACCTTTTCCAACTTTTTCTTCTTCACCTTCGAATTTTTTCCCTCTGACAATGCCTCCAGTTTGAATAATGGCATACGCTTCATAAAAATCACTTCCAGCACTAACCATCCACGAATCACCATTTTTCATTGTATTAAGTACTCTTGCTTCTTTAATTTCTACTCCCATATCTTTTGCATGAGAAACATAAATTTCCATTAGCTCTTTTCCTGTTTTACCTGGTAATCCTAAATAATTATCTATTTTTTCTGCTTTCATAAGAGGATTCTCTTCTATATTGGTTCCTAAAACTAATACACTTCCACCTCTTTGTCTAACATTTATTGCAGCTGATAATCCAGCTGGTCCTGATCCAATAACGATTACATCATACATATGTTTTCCTCCTTTTTATTTAGGTTGTGCACAATTTAATTATAAGATACTTTATTTCATTCTACATGTCAAGCTCATTTCCTATTTGTTTATATTTGTTTATATTTGTTTATATTTGTTTATGTTTGTTTATAAATTACCGAAACATATTATGACAAACGAAATTTTTGAGTACAGATAAAAATCTATACACTATTGAATGTAGGTGAAAATTTTGAGCTTTTATTTTAACATTGGTATTTTGAGCTTTTCATTTATAATATTATTTATATGTTTAATCAGCACATATAGATTTCACAAGGCAGCTGCAAATTATGTTCGCCATTTTATTGCAGCTGTACTTATGATACATTTAATTACTATTCTTTTAGTTATATCGCCATCCGATAATGTTGCAAATATCGCATTTGCGCTTTATTTTGTTGCAATTGACTGGACCATGTTATCTTTATTTTTCTTTTGCTCATCATATACCAAGTATGTTTTTTACAGAGATGCCTTTCACAAAATTTTAACCATACTTACAATCCTTGATACTGTTTCATTATTTTTAAATTATAGATTCCACCATGTTTTTAAAATTACTGATACCAAACTTATCTTTACTCGTGGCGAATTATTTTTAACAACATATTGGGGGTTTACACTACATTTTACGGTGATTTTTATTGTTTTGGCCTTCTCTTTTGGCATTCTTATTAACAAAATAATAACCACACCCTTTTCATATTTTCATAAATATATTTTCATCGTAATTTTTATGCTGATCTCTATAATTTTTGATTTATTACATATTTTTAATTCATCCGATCCTATTTTACCAATTCTCGGATATTCATTTTCAGCTTTACTTGTGTATTATTTTTCCTTTTATCATGTACCAAAAAGATTACTTGAATACATGCTTTCACAAGTAATTTCAAGTTTTTCGGATGCACTTATTTTTTGTGACATTGACAATACCTGTATTTATATAAATGATGCTGCTCATGAACTGTTAGGATTATCTGACAACGAAGTTGACTTAAGCCAGGAAATCTTAAAAGTATGGTTAAACAATCCTAATTTAAGTGAAGTTAAAGAAGATTTTACCTGTTTTTGTTCAAGAGTTATTAATAATAAACTTTTACACTTACAAATTGATTATCATAATGTATATAACTCCAAAAATAAACGCATAAGCTCGTACTATCAAATTATGGATCGAACTGATTCCGTTGATAGTTTTGAAAAACAACGCTATCTAGCTATACACGACGCCGTAACGGGAGTTTATAATAAAAATCATTTTTACAAAATTGTAAGGGATCATATAGAAGAATACCCTCAATTCAGATATCTTGCTGTTGTAATTGCAATAAATGAATTTAAATTAATAAATGATGTTTTTGGATCATTTATCGGCGATGATGTTTTACATATCACCACAAAGGGTCTTAAAGAGCTTGCAAAAAATCACAGTATATTATATGGACGATTAAGTAGTAACAAGTTTGGATTTTTAATTAAACGTTCTGATTTTAACGATTTAGAAGTCAGGAACCTCTTTGGAGAACTGGCTGATAGCTACGACAAAATATATTACCCTATCGTTTATCAGATTGGCATTTATGAAATAACCGATGACCGAATTCCAATAACTTTAATGTTTGAACACTGTTTCCAAGCCATAGAACAGCTTAAAAACAATTATACACACCAAATCATAAAATACAGCCAACACCTTGACAGACAGCTTCTTTGGGAACGTGAAGTAACCGTTGGCATTAATGATGCAATTAATAATAACGAACTCTTACTTTATCTTCAACCACAAGTTACCAAGGACGATATAGTTGTAGGTGCAGAAGTGCTCGTCAGATGGCAACATATAATTAAAGGATTGCTGTATCCTAACCAGTTTATTCCAATTTTGGAAAAAAACGGAACCATTATTAAGCTAGATAAATTTATATGGGAAAGCAGTTGTGCTCTTCTTTCAAAATGGAAAAAGGAAGGACGTAAAAATCAGTTAGGAGAAGACTTTTACTTATCTCTTAACATTTCTCCTATGGATTTTTACTTTTTAGATGTTCATGAAGAATTTATGCGCCTTATAAAAAAATATGATTTATCACCTCAGACTCTGCGCCTTGAAATAACTGAAGACGTATTGATGCAGGACATTGACAGAAAAATTGCTGTTGTTCAAAAATTAAAAAGTAATGGCTTTATTATTGAAATAGATAACTTTGGTAACGGATATACTTTATTAAATATTTTAAAAGATTTACCAGTTGATGTATTAAAACTTGAAATGTCCTTTTTATATGAGACACGAGAGCCTGAAAAAAATCATTACATTTTGGAACTTTTAATAAAGCTTGTACAGGAATTGGGTATGACAGTTATAACTGAAGGTGTCGAAGTTAAAGAACAGATTCCTTTCTTGTCAAAGATGGGTTGTAATTTGTTTCAAGGCTTTTATTTTTCTCCACCACAACCTGTTGAAGAATTTGAACGTCTTTATACAATTGATAATTAAATTTTTTATAATTAAATTTACATCGCATTCTATCTCTTTGGCAGGATATATAGAAAGTAACAATAAAAACCACCAACCAAGTGCACCTTTACAAAAGTCAGAACAAACCTGACGATTGAGGGTTATTTGTACACTAGTTGGTGGTTTTGTTATTTTTTATAACATATGGATTTTATGAAAATCAAAATGTATTACTTCCAATTATCTACGACTACACCAGTTCCTTGAGTAACAGTTGAATACTTATGATTAGCTCCACTTTCCCATATTACATTACCACTTGAATCCTTCATAATGTATTTGTATTCTATTTTTTTACCAGATGGTAAACTGATATCATAAAACCAGGTTGGATAGTTTGCTATTGACTTTGTATTATTGAAAAATGGGCCAACAGCTTTATTTACATCCCAGTTTCCTAATTCTTCAACATTTCCTACTATATAAACTGACGATCCATATTGTGTATTAGCATTATTTACATAGAACCTAGTTGCCACTTGCTTAGATGATAATACTCTAAACGAACTGTATTTTGCCTTAGTTCCTTTTGTTGTTTCAACAGAAATATCATATTCTCCACCTTCAAGTCTTAATCCATTAACTTCTCCCTTACTATTTACGTTTATTGATTGACCTTTTAAAATTCCGCCTAATTCATCAGAATATTTTCCAACAAGATTTCCGTCACGATATAACGCTCCATCTTCAGGAAAATTCATTCCTGCAAACTCTGCCGTCGAAGTATGATTAGGTGCAAAATCTATTATGATTTTAATGTTTTTGCTATGAGCAGTTTTTATTAAATTTTTAAAATCATTCATCGTGCCAAACGCAGGGTTAGTTCTAAAAAAATCTTTTCCCCAATATCCATGATATGATGCAGTTTTATTACTTGGATCAATTGACATTATATTTTCAACAGGAGATGGAATCCAAAGTGCACTTATCCCCATATCTGTAAAATATCCGTCATTAATCTTTTGTGTTATACCAGCCCAATCTCCACCATGATACTTTCTATTATCTGACTTATTAAATATTTCGCCCTGTGGATTATTCGATGAATCTCCATCTACAAATCTGTCAGTAACAATCTAATAAACAACATCTGTTGAAAAATCAGCCTTATTCGACACTGAAGTGTCTTCTGTAGCTCGAACTGTAACCATTGGTACATTACTAACTGTCAAAACTAGTGATAACATTGTAGCGCCTATTAACCTTCTTCTGTTCATTCGCTTCCTCCTTTTATCCCTTAATAGCTCCTTCCGAAATACCATTAACCATATTTTTGACTAAACAAAAATATAAAACAACAATTGGTAACGCAATAAATACACTTCCTGCTGCAAATCTGGCAAATTGTGTCTCATCTAAGCTCATCAAGCCAACTGCAACTGTATATAAGTTTTTCTCCTTCAACAAAAGTTTTGGGAGTATAAAATCACTCCATGGCCATGTAAATGAAGTCAGGGCTGTGTAAACTATCATTGGCTTGGCCAAAGGAAGATTTATCTTAGTAAAAATTTGAAAATTGGTTGCACCATCAATCTTAGCGGCCTCATCTATCGCTTTAGGAATCGTATCAAAAAATCCCTTCTGTGTAAGATATCCCATCGGTGCACCTGCTGCATAAATCAAAATCAATCCCCATAAATGATTGATTAATCCAAATTGAGTCATCAACAAATATACTGCTATCATCCCCATAAAAGATGGAAACATTCCCAATACCATTGTTGATTTCATAATTGTTTTTCTACCCTTAAACTCAAATCGAGACATTGTATATGCTGTCATTATTGTCAAAAAAGTACCTATAATACAACTTCCAGTGGCAATGAAAAGTGTATTAAAAAACCATCTGGGATAATTATACATTCTCGTATCTGTAAATAATTTTGCAAATGTCTGTAAGCTATATGATTTTGGGAAAAATCCCTTAAACGAATATATACTTCCTGATTTTGAAAATGAAGCAAGTATCAGCCACAAACATGGGAAAAAGAAAATAAATGCAATAAGTATTAAAAACACATATGTAAAAAAAGTGTCTAGTTTTTCTCTTTTATTCATTATTGGAAAGTATCCTCCTCTCTATATGATGGCGATTTTACATAAATGAATAGCGAAATCGCTGATGTTATTATGAAAATAACCAAACTGATTGCAGCACCTATGCAATAATAATTATTATCAATCGATAAGTTGTATAACCAGTTTATTAGCAAATCTGTATCACTTGCGAGGAAATAACCTTTATTATAAAGTCCTCCTCTTAAGAAATAGAAGATACCAAAATTGTTAAAATTTCCAATAAATTGTCCTAACAAAACTGGCATTGTCGAAAATAACATAAATGGCATTGTTAATTTCCAAAATCTTGCAAACCTACCTGCACCATCAATTTTAGCTGCTTCAAATAAAGTCTTATCCATATTAGAAAGATGACCTGTTGCAAGTAACATAATTGAAGGAACACTAATCCAGCAATTAACAAATAAACCAATAATTCTTGAAGAAATCTTAGCATCCAAATCTAAAAATCCAATGGCTTTTCCACCCTGTGCAACAATAATCTGGTTAATTGGTCCACCATACGAGAAAAGAAATTTAAATGCTAATAATGTAATAAAACCAGGTATTGCATATGCAAGTACTGGAAAAGCTCGCCAAAAAGCTTTTCCCTTTACACATTTCTTGTTTAAAAGAAGCGCAAGTCCTAACCCTGCAAAATAATTTAAAGTTGTTGATAAAACTGCCCACAAAAGATTCCATTTTAAAATCTTAGCAAAAGTTGGACCAAATTTAGATAATACCAACAACTTTTGGAAATTCTTCACTCCAACCCAATCTATTAATTCTGGCGGAACAATCGTTCCTCCATAGTTTGTAAATGCTATTAAAATCATGAAAACAATTGGAAGTACATTAAAAATACATACACCTATAACTGGTAATGATAATGCTGTAACATGAAATTTTGTATCAAAAAAATCTGCTATAAATTTTTTGAAAGTTTTACATTTTTTCCCGTTTTCATAATCTAATTGAAGTCTATATGCATCTTTTATGCATTGAATATAAATAACAACGAAAAGAGTAATTACTATAAATGAGAATATTCCCATTAAAAGCATAATTATTGAATCGTCACCTTCAATTCTAGCCCACGCATCTGCTTTTACAACTCCTAAGGTAAAAAATCCAATCACATCGTCTATTCCTCTTGAAATCATATATGTAATCATCAAAGCTTCTACCATAAAATAAATAATTGCCTTGTAAAAACATTTATATTTCAAATGACCGATTCCCATAAGTACTAAAGACGCTTTTACCGGATTAGAAGATTTTTTCCAAAATTCAGTAATCTTTTTTGTCTTTGTTTCTTTGTTTTTTTTCTTTTTTGTAACATTATTTTTGAAAAATTTATTCTTATTTCTTACAATGTTATCCATCATATTCCCCCATTATTTAAGCGTCGTAATTGCGTCCTCTATTTGTTTACACATTTCTTTTAGACCTTTTTGATAATCTCCAATTTCTTTATATTTCTTTTCTGAGTCCTTTCTATATGCATCTTTTGCAATATCAGTAAAAAATGTCTGCCCAGGAGTCCATATCTGTGAAACTGCTGATATAGATGGCATCAAGACAATATCATTATTATCCAAGTTTTTATAAATCTGTTTTGAAACTCCTCCAACTTTTTCTGCCACATCTTTTCTAGCAGGTGCAATTCCAAGCATTTCCGCACGTTTTTGAATCATTTTATATTCAGTTGCGAATTTAACAAATAGCAAACTTGCATTTGGTGCTTTTGTATAAGAACTAATTGCATACGCATTTACTCCGCCCATTGATTTGCATGCTATCTCTTTTGTACTATTATCAGTTAAATCTCCTGAAGCTGGTAAAGTTGGTAAGGTTGTCATTACAAGGTTCTCCTTTGCCTTCTTTTCGGCTTCACTTTTTGACATTCCAGTATAGTTTTTTTCTAACTCTTCTACGAATGTTGAGTAAACATCCGGTGTAGAAATTGTTGAAAAATATGAGCCATCACCAAGCTTACTATATGCATTTGTTGTAATCGTATCATCAATACAATCTTCATTCATAACTGATGCCAACTGATTTACAACTCTTGCTCCTTTAGCAGAATTCTTAGCTGAAAGCCCCACATCTGATGTATCTGTATTGTTTTTTCCAAATATATATCCACCATATGAAAATAGGAATCCACTTGTAAAATACATATCATTTATTGATTTCATATAACCATATTTTGTGGAATCTTCTTTATGTCTTTCTACAGAAAACTGATACATTTTCTTCCAAGACTGCACCATATCTGGAATATTATCTTTATTCTCATCCCATTTTTCTTTCCAATCTGCTGGCAATAAATCTTTTCTGTAATATAGCATTGGTGCCTGAACATTTACTGGAACACCACATGTGTATGTTTTTCCATCAACTTTTGTCTCGTATGCTTTCCAGGCAACTTTTGGAACCTGTTTATAGCAATCAAATTGTTCAACTGGTAATGGTAAAATATGTTTACCCTTTGCATATTTCATGATAACATCGTTAGCCTGATAGATTACATCAGGTCCATATCCATAAGGTCCATCTTTTGCTAAATCTGAATGTTGATCCATGTTTGCATCAACTGCTTTTATTCCCTTTGATTTATATTTTTCATTAAAAGCTTCGATTAACTCTTTAAAATAGCCCTTCTCAATTGCGGTGTCATTCTCCAAAACATGAATTGTCACATTTTTTTCTATTTTCCCATCAAAGACTGCTGCCCCTTTCCCTTTATCTGCGTTTACTGATTCTCCTTTTTTTGCACATCCAACTGTTGTTAATAGCATTGAACTAAGAAGCAACATTGCAACCAATTTTCTTTTCATTATATTCACCCTTTCTTATAACTCTATACTTAAATGGTTCTATTCCATTTACTGCCTTTTTTGTCATGTTCATCTCCAAGACAATTTTCTCGCATTTATACTCCCTGACCACAACTAATAGTCCGTTTTTTTCTGATGCTGTAATTGTTCCATATCTGATTACATCATCTTTTTTCATTTTAAGTATTTTTTTAAATTCTTTCAAAAACTCTGTATCCCATTCATCCTGATTCCAATTAAAGCATCGTCTTGAGTCTGGATCATATCCGCCTTCCATGCATATTTCTGTTCCATAATATACACATAGGGCACCTGGAAAAACAGTAGCTAGCATAAGTGCGCACAATTGTTTTTTCTTATTACACCCTAGCTCTGTAAAAAATCTTAATGTATCATGCGAATCAACTAAATTCAACATCATCGAATTAATTAAGCTATTATTTCTCATTAAAATCTGATTTAACTTAGCTGCCATTCCTTTTGCATCAAGTCTGTCTTTTGCGAAATAATCCAAACATGCTTTTGTGAATGCATAATTCATAATACTGTCATATTGATCTCCCATCAAATATGTATACGCATCATGCCAATTTTCTCCGATTATTACACAATCTGATTTTACACCTTTTACAGCTTTTCTGAATCTCCTCCAAAAATCATGTGATACTTCATCTGAAACATCTAATCTCCATCCATCAATATCACATTCTTTAATCCAATATACTGCAATATCAAGTAAAAAATCTTGTACTTCTTCATTTGAAGTATTAAATTTTGGCATATAATTGCATGACGCAAAGCATTCATAATTTCCTTTTTCAGGTTCTGGATATTCACCATCTATTATAAACCAATTATAATATTTTGACTTAGTTCCATTTTTAATAACATCCTGAAACTGTGCTATATTCATACTACAATGGTTAAATACCGCATCAAGCACTATACGAATATTTTTTTTATGAGCTTTTTGTACAAGTTCTTTTAAATCATCCTTGTCTCCAAACATTGGATCAATTTTTTTATAATCTGAAATATCATATTTATGATTTGAAATTGACAAAAATATTGGTGTCAAATATATTGCTGTGATTCCAAGTTCTTTTAAATAATCAAGTTTTTCAATTATTCCTCTCAAATCACCACCTGCAAAGTTTTTGGGAGTAGGCTTATCGCCCCACTTCATGTCAATATACGATTTATCCTTTGAGCTTCTGCCAATATTAAATCTATCAACAAAAATTTGATAAAATACTGCTCCCTGCATCCAATCCACCACTTTTACTCTATCATTTTCATTTATATATGGCATTTGGTAAAAATTATAGAATGCATTTTCAAAATCATAGTTTATTACTAATCCATCTTCGCAAAAAAAATATTTTTTCCCATTTTCATAGATTTCAAAAATATATGCAAGTCTTAAATCCTTCAATTTTAATTTTTTTTCATAATATTTATATAACGAATCTTCATATTGAATTTTCATTTTAGCCTTGTATCTATTATTATGAAATTCATATTTGGGGCCATAAACTAAATATACATCTATTTTATCCTCTTTAGAAGCTCGTAATCTTATTATTATTTCATCATTTTTTATTGCAAAACAATACTTCGAATCTGCCTCATGTAATAATGCAAACTGGTTCATTTTTTATTTTCCCTTCTGTATTGACATTTTATTTATTTATAAATAATATTAGATAAGACGATTAAACTACTTTTAGGAGGCAATTATGTCAAAAACTAAAGTTACTATTAAAGATGTTGCTCGTGAAGCAGGTGTTTCTACTGCCACAGTTTCATACATTATCAACAATCGAAAAGATGTCAAAATTAAACCTGAAACCAGACAGAAGGTCCTACAAATTATTAACCTTCTCGACTACTCTCCAAATCAAGCAGCTCAAGCGCTTGCTGCAAAACGCAATAGCGTTCTTGCAATTTATATTCCTCCAACTGATTCTATTCTTCTAAACTCTGAGAATATGTTCGTGTTGAAGGATTTGATAAAATATTTTAATAATTTAAAATATGATATTATCATTCTTAATGACTCTTCCTACGAAAAATGTGATAAAGCTGATGCAATCATTTGTTATAACACATGTAAAGAGTCTTTTTATACTTTAGGTAACAAAAATTTTATTCCTTTAATCGCCTTAGATTGCATAATCAATGATCCATTGTTTTACCAGATTAATTCTGATTTAGACAACCTAAAACAAACGGCATCTAAATTCTTCAATTCAGATAAATATAATTTCATCGCACTAGATTCTTCTAATAGTGATAAAATACATTTATACAAAAATAATTTCGCTAATTTTGAAATTATACAATCAATTGAAGATTTAGAAAAATATAAAGATAAAAATATTTTAGTAACGGATTATGTTTTATATAAAACATTAAAACAACACAATAGTGTTTGCTACATTCCTAAATTATCTAACACAAAACTAAATATCCTAGATGAATGTCTCTCATCTCTAATCGCTCATAAACCACTAGACCAGCACAATGTACTAGTCTAGTGCTTAGTGCTGTGAGTCATATATTCAGAATTTTTATATCCTTATTTTTCCTTTTTTAGTTCGCGCTGTAATCAAATGTAATGGTATCATAAGGATTTAAATTAAAGTTTTCTTTGCTTGACTCTTTATAATACTCATCTTTTTTGTCATAATAATCATCTGCTGGATAAGTCTTTAGTGTAAAAGTATACTTACCATCTTCTTTTACTTCTATGTTCGATTTTTTCACAGACGCATCACCTAACGAACCCGAATCTTTAAAATATTCTTTTCCATCTTTTGAGGTTTCTGCCAAATAACCATATCCTCTTTGATCAGACCATTTTCCATCAAGTGCAAATTGGAACTGATCTCCTGCTTTTAGATTCAATGTTATAGTGTATTCATTTTCTCCATTTACAGTTTTTTTCTCTAATTTTTGTGCATCACCCATTACTTTGCCCCAGTTAGATTCCTTCAAAACATCACTTTTTCCATTTCCTACGATGTAAAAAGTTCTTGTATCTTCTTTCTGCTGTGCAAGTCCTGCATAAAGCTTTGTGTTTTCTGTGATTCCCTGTGTCAAATCTGCTTTTCTTGTGTGATCTGGTGTTAAATACCAGCCAATAAACTTGTATCCATCCTTCTTTGGCTCTTTAGGATTGACTTTTTCACCTGATTTAACTTTCAATGTTTCTATTTTAGTTTTTCCATCTACGTTGTATATTTCTACTTTTACTCCATCTTTTACTGTATCAGCCTTTGCGCTGTCAGCTTTGCTACTGTCTGTTCCACACGCAGACATCCCAAGTGCTCCTACTCCCATTGTTGCAACCATTAAAAATGCTGTAACTTTTTTCCTCAACATATTATTATTCCTCCTTCATAAAATAACCTATTGTTAATATCATTATTACCTTTTCTGTTATTACGGTTTCTATTGTTACCGTAAATTTTCTTACTATTAGCATCTTTGTCATTATTATTGTCGCTATTAGCAATAGTTTAAACGTTTAAATAGCTTTTCAAAATTTAAGTAGCTAAGACTAGTTAATCTAGCTACTTAAACGTTTAATCTAATTAAATGTTAATACTATTTTGTAAAAACTACAACGTTAAATTTTACCAAATTTTTCTTTTAATTTTTATGCAATAATACTTTTTTCATTTTTTTAATACGTTAAAACTGTTCTAGCATTTTGTACAAAATTTTATATAACACTTTTTTTTCTTCTAAGTCTAAATCAACACATCCCTGTATCTCTTTTGGTACATCAACAGCTAATTCTCTTAATTCTAATCCTTTTTCAGTTATGCTTACATTCAATAAACGCTCATCTTCTTTGCATCTCTCTCTTGTTAACAGTCCTTTTGACTCTAATTTTTTCAATACCGGAGTTAATGTTCCAGAGTCTAAAAACAAATACTCACCTAGCGTTTTAACATTTACCGATTTCTTCTCCCATAAAACTAACATTGTTATATACTGCGTATATGTCAGCTCTAGCTTTTTTAATAACGGCGTATACTTTCTAATTAATTCTTTGGAGCATGCATATAATGGAAAACATATCTGATTTTCAATTTTTAATAGATCGTATTTATCACTCATGCTATACCTCTTCTTCTTTTTGATTTAATTTAATATTATAATCTTTACAACTATTTTTTACTTTTGTATAAACTCTAATACTTCTTCTTTGCTATGTAAACCCACCATCCTATTGACTTCTTTTCCATCTTTAAATAAAATTAAGCATGGAATATTGGTAATAAGATATTTCTGAGCTAAAGATGGATCTTTATCTACATTAACTTTTCCAATTTTAAAAGCATCATTTTCTTCAGCAATTTCTGCCAATACTGGTGAAAGCATCTTACATGGACCACACCATTCCGCCCAAAAATCAACTAGGATTGGTATATCAGAATTCAATACATCTTCCTCAAAACTAGAATTTTTTATTATTAATTCTTTCATATTCGACCTCCGTATATATCATGTAAGCAAATTGTATACAATTCATTCATAATTGTCAACTCTTCTTTATTTTCATCATCTCTTGTGTTATAACGGCAAAAAGGCCCTAATTCTCTACCTTTTTGCTGAAAAAATGGATAAAATTTTGTTGTCTTTAATATAATTTTATATTTTTTTAATTATATTTTATATATTGAATATTTATTACTATCATTGAATATTTATCATTGAATATTTATAATTTTATATTTTTGTAAACTAATTTATCTTTTCGTTAACAGTTTATTTTTTTCGATTTTTCTTATTTATTTTTATTAAATCATCTTAATACGTTTTTTGTAATCGTGACTTACTATGCCCTATTTTTACGGTTTAAATTTTATTTTTTTATAATAGTTACCAGAAAAAAACAGTTTTAAGACAAAAAAAGACAGTTTCACGTCAAAAAATTACGAAAATTTATTTTTATGATATAGTATGGTCATAAGGAGTAACGAAGGGGAGCAATAAATAGTTACAAATTATGGGTGTATAAATATTTTTAAGGGTAAGAAAGAATCGATTTGATTTAGGGGTAGGTCATATCGGTTCTTTCTTTTTTACTTCTTTTTAACACCTATTAGATTCCTTTTTGAGAGATTTTTTCTTACAGCTTTGTTACATAATTTTTATAAAAAAAGCTTCCATATCGCAATTTCCTACGATATGAAAGCTTTTTTATTTTATGTGTTTTTTCTTTATGTGATTTCTCACACATATAATCTTTTCACTTTTATGATTATTTTAGAATACACCAATTGACTGCAAGAATAGGACAAACATTATTACTGGTGCAATATATTTAATCATAATTCTATAAATTAATTTACGTCTGAATTTTTCGCCGTTTTTACATACTTCTCCAATTATCCAATCTGGTCCAACTACCCAGCCAATTAAGATTGCTGAAATGAGTGAGATCAAAGGCATCAAGAAACTGTTACTGATATAATCCATTATATCTAACAACTGTCCTGTTGAGCCATTTGGTAACTTAACTTCAAAGTAAAATACATTATATCCTAAGCATACTACTATAGAAGCCAACATATAAATTAAAGTTAAGATTACTGTTACCTTTTTTCTTGATACTTTAAATAATTCCATACAGTTTGCTACTAATGTCTCTAATACAGAAATACATGATGACAATGCTGCAAAAAATACCATAACAAAGAAAACTAATCCAACTACTTTTCCAGCAATTCCCATTTCATTAAACACTTTAGGTAATGAAATAAAAATCAATCCTGGTCCAGCCGACATTCCCTCTACTCCTGAGAAAACAAAAATACTTGGAATAATCATAAGTCCTGCTAAAAATGCTGCTGCTGTATCAAATATTTCGATTTGTGAAACAGCTTTATTCAAATCAATATCATCTTTTACATACGAACCATATGTTATCATAATCCCCATAGATACACTAAGTGAGAAAAACAACTGACTCATTGCATCTAATAAAACTTGTAAAAATTTCTTAACAGTAAGTCCACTAAAATCTGGAATAACATAAACTTTCAAGCCATCTAAACCAGTTCTTGTTATTTGTTTTCCACTTGGTAATGTAACATTATGTGATAAAGTCAATGAATAAATTGCTATACCAACAATTATTACAAACAATCCTGGCATAATAATTTTAGAGAATTTTTCAATTCCTTTTTCAACTCCTAAGAATACGATAATTGATGTTATTGTCATAAAGATCAACATTAACACAATTGGCGACACCTTAGAAGTAATAAAGTCTGTAAAATAATTATCTTTTACTGCATCTTTACTTGAATTAGTTAGATAAATTAAAATATATTTTGTGATCCATCCACCAATAATTGCATAATATGTCATAATCAATGCCGGAACAACAAATGTGATATAACCCAAAAACTTCCATCCTGACTTAACCTGACCATACGCATAAATTGAACTCATTTTGGTTTTACGTCCAATAGCCAAATCACTGGTTAATAATGTAAAACCAAAAGTGAGTACTAATGCCAAATAAACAAGCAAGAATAATCCACCGCCATCTTTGGCTGTAAGATACGGAAATCTCCAAATGTTACCAACACCAACTGCGCTTCCCGCAGCGGCCATGACAAATCCTAATTGTCCGGAAAATCCACCTTTTTTTTTCGTTTTCATACTAACTCTCTCTCTCTTATTATTTTATAATTGGAACATTTTAAAGCCAAATGCACCTAAAACTGATGTCACTAAAATTACTAATAAGAAAATAATAGCAACATATTTAATTACAAAATTATAAACAATTTTTCTTCTAAATTTAGATGTTGTTTTGATTTCATCCTCAATAGTTTTGATTTTTACTACTTTAAGTACTAACACACAAGTTGCTATCGCAGCAATTGGCATCATCACTGAGTTTGTTAAGAAATCAAAGAATGAAAGAATATCCATATTAAAAATCTTAACACTTGATAACACATTAAATCCTAATGCTGATAATGTACCAAGGATTAACATTATAGTTGCAGTAACTGTTGCTGCTCTTTTTCTTGTAAAATGTAATTCATCTTCGAATGTAGAAACAACACTTTCTGCCAAAGCTACTGAACTTGTAACTGCTGCAAGTAAAACTAATAAGAAAAATACAACTCCAATAAATCCACCGAATCCCATGCTGTTGAATACTTTAGGTAAAGCAACAAACATTAATCCTGGACCTGCGTTCAAATTCTTGCCTCCGTCAAATGCAAATACTGCTGGGATAACCATAAGACCAGCTAAAACTGCAATTGCAGTATCAAAAATTTCAACTTGTTTTGTAGTTTTTTCAATATCAATGTCTTTTTTCATGTAAGAACCAAATGTATATAAAATACCCATCGCAATTGATAATGAATAGAACATCTGTCCTAAAGCTGCTACTACAGTTTTATATGAAAACTGACTAAAGTTAGGGATTAAGAAATATTTAACACCCTTAATTGCGCCAGGTCTTGTTACTGAATAGAAAACAATAACAATAGCTAAAAATACTAAAATTGGCATCATAATTTTTGAAACGGCCTCAATACCATTTCTAACGCCACCAAAAATAATTAACATTGTAATAAGTGTAAACAACACAAACCAAAATACTTGTTCTTGAGCTGAAGTTGTGAATTTAGCGAATGCATCTGCTTTTGAAGCACTGCTTCCGTTTCCACTTAAATATGTGAATAAGTACTTCATTACCCAGCCACCAATTACTGAATAATATGGAACAATTAGTAATGGAATTATTGCATTAAGCCATCCACCTGCTTTTAAAAACTTTGATGCACCGAAATGCTTATATGCACCAACTGGACTTTTTTCAGTCATTCTTCCTAATGTAGATTCAGTCATAATCATTGTATAACCAAATGTAAAAGCTAAAATTAAATACACTAATAAAAATATTCCGCCGCCATATTTTGCCGCAAGATAAGGAAATCTCCAAATATTACCTAATCCAACTGCACTACCAGCTGCTGCAAGTACAAAACCTAACTTGCTTGAAAACTTACTTCTGGATTTTTTTTCCATAATTCTCTTCCTCTCTTTTTCTCTTCCTATACTAGAGGTACTTATGAATGACAGATATTATAATTAAACATTCATAAAAGTTCTTCCTATGATAATTACAGATTATATCTCTAGTATTTTATAATTATACACATTAACACTTTAAATGTCTACAGTTAATTACTCCATACGTAAATTTTTTCATTATATATGCACTTAGAAACACTAAATTAAATAATACAAAAAAGGTACTTTCTTCAAAATATCCCATTTCTAAAAAATGAAATACTCTATTTCAGAAAGTACCTTTAAATTAACCTCTTATAAACTATATAATTGTATATTCCTAATTTTTTATATTTTTTATTATATATGGTTTTTAATTATTCCTATTCCATATCTTCTAATCTACCATGCTTCTCATAGCATGTTTTTCTAGAAATATGATTCTTTTCATCCACAAACACCACCTGTGGCTTGTGATCTTTTACTTCTTTTTCATCTACAGATGCATAGCACATAATGATAACATGATCATTTACCTGGACTTCCCTTGCTGCTGCTCCATTAAGACAAATCATTCCGCTTCCTCTTTCGCCTGCTATTGTATATGTTTCAAAACGATTTCCATTCTCAACATCTGCAATGTGTACCAATTCATATTCATTTATCCCTGCGGCATCTAATAAATCAGCATCTATTGTGATGCTTCCAACATAATCTAATGCTGCCTGAGTTACTACTGCTCTATGTATTTTTCCTTTTAACATTGTAAGATTCATTACAAGACTTCCTCCAAAAAAATTAAATCTGATTATAATTATTTTAAAATATATATGACTTCTTCAATATTTATCGTTTTTATAATTTAATATTAATTTCTTAATTAAACCATTTCGATAACTATTGAATTTTCAACTATGAAATTATCAATAAGTCTAACTTTTCCAATATAAACTGCAACAGCCATTAATATTGGTCCATCAATCTTATCTACTTTTTGCAATTCATTCCAATCAACAATTTCTACGTAATCAACTTTTGCAAGTGGTTCTGATTCAATAATGTCTCTAACTGTTTTTACAATTTTATTTGCATCAGTCTCGCCATCTCTAACCATTTTTTCGCCTTGCTCGAGTGCCTTATGTAAAATTGTAGCTTTTTGTCTTTCATTCTCTGATAAGTATGTATTTCTAGAGCTCTTAGCTAAACCATCCGCTTCTCTGATAATTGGGCAACCAACGATTTGAATATTGTAATTTAAATCCCTTACCATTCTTCTAACAATTGCAAGCTGTTGTGCATCTTTTTGTCCAAAATAAGCTCTGTCAGCTTCTGTAATATTGAATAATTTTGTTACAACTGTACACACACCATTGAAATGTATTGGTCTACTTTTTCCACATAATCCCTCTGACAATGTATTTACTCCAACATATGAATGAAAGTCATCTTCGTACATTTCACATGGTTCTGGATTAAAAATTAAATCTGCTCCAATTGACTCACATAATCTACAATCCGCATCAAAATCTCTTGGATAAGTTGCCAAATCTTCTTTGGGTCCAAATTGAATTGGGTTAACAAAATCAGAAACAATCACTCTATCATTCTCTTCTCTTGCTTTTTTTATTAAACTTGCATGTCCTTCGTGTAAATAGCCCATTGTAGGAACTAGGCCGATTGATAAGCCTTGTTTTTTCCACTCTCTAACATTTTCTTTAACTTTACTGATTTCTTTTGCAATTATCATTTCTTTCCTTCTCCTTTATGCATTAACTTCATCTGAATTTAATTTATTATTAATTATAACTTCAATTTCTTTATTCTTATTTTCACACTCTTTTTCAAGCGCTTCAATTACCTGATCATCTATTTTAAAATTATTCTCCTCTGCTGGAAATGCTAATGATTTTACTTCTTGATCATAGTCTTTAAATGCTCTCTTCATTTCTTCCCCAATATTTGCAAAATGTTTTACAAATTTTGGTTTAAAACCAGAGAACATGTTTAACATATCCTGATACACTAAAATCTGACCATCGCAACCATTTCCAGCACCAATACCAATTGTTGGAATTGTTAATTCTTTTGAAATTAATGTTGCTAATCTTTCTGGAACGCATTCTAGAGTTACCATAAAAGCTCCAGCTTCTTCAACTGCTTTCGCATCCTCTAAAAGCTGTTTTGCTCTATCTATATTTTTTCCTTGAACTTTAAATCCTCCGAATGCATTAATTGATTGTGGAGTTAATCCTATATGCGCAACAACAGGAATATCGGCTTTGACTATTGCCTCAATCTGCTTGCAAACTGAAGCGCCACCTTCTAATTTTACGGCTTGAGCATGTCCCTCTTTAATCAATCTTCCTGCATTTTTTACTGCATCATATACGGAAGTCTGGTACGACATAAATGGCATATCAGCAACTAAGAATGTATTTTTTAATCCCCTTGAAACGCTTGCTGTATGATGTATAATATCTTCAACTGTTACTGGCAAAGTATCTTCATATCCCATCATTGTCATTCCTAATGAATCTCCAACTAAAATTCCGTTAATTCCAGCCTCATCCATTAAACAAGCTGTAGTGTAATCGTAGCATGTTAACATGCTGATTTTTTTTCCTTCTTTTTTCATGTTCTGAAGTGTTGTTACTGTGTTTTTCATTTCCCATTCTCCTTTAAATCTCTTTTAAAAATTCTTCCATTTTACTATAATCATTCTCTGGATGTTTATATTTAGCGATTTCTAATGTTTTAATTGATAAAATATCATATATTTTTTTATCAATTCCATCAATAACTGACATATGTTTTTGTACAGTTCCAATGTCATTTCTCTCAATAGGCCCTGTCAAAGCATTTATAGTACCATTTTTTAATACTTTTTCTACATTTCCCCTAATCAATGGTTCTAAAGCAGCACATGCCGACTGCTGAGAAAATCCGCATTTAACTAACTGATTCTGAGCACTTTCTATTAATGCCACAACTAAATTTGAGCTCATAACAGCTGCTGCATGATATTTCATTTTTACTTCTGAACTAATTGTTTCTACTTTGATACCAATTTTTTCAAATAATGATGAAATATTCTCTATTTTTTCTTTATTTCCTTCAATTGTAAATATAGCTTTTGGAAGTTCTTTATACGATGAATATCTATCAGATATTGCTAATAATGGATGAATTGAAAACCCGTACGCTCCGGTATCTTCAATATTTGAAAAGATTGTTGACGACAAAGAGCCACTACAATGGCAAATCATTTTCCCTTTTATTGGAAACCTTTTTAGACAATTCCAAACCTCCTCAATTACATCATCTGGCACTGTCAAAAATATTGTATCACTTTCTTCTACTAACTCTTCTAATTCAAAATATTGTTTTGTTTTGGTAAATTGGGCAGCCTCTTTTGAGGACTGCAGGCTCCTACTATAAAAGCCCAGTACATTGTTATATTGCAGGTTAAGTAGCATTCCTAAAGAACAACCTACTTTTCCTGCTCCTATAATACCAACTTTCATGACACCACCTTCCTTTCTGAAGGTGATACAAGTCCCACTCATAAAAATGATGCAAGCTTCGTCACTTAGTCTACTCTACCCTTAATTTAAAAAACATCTTATCAATTACGGTATAGTTTCTTTTCGAATACCATCCGCAATCTAATATAGCACTTACAATAAATATTGTAAATAGATTTTTGAATAATTCTCTAATTTAGTCGAATTTTCATTAAATTTACTTTTATTTATTTTGCTATTTCCTATTTCTTTACAGTCTTTTTCTTTAATTCTTTTTTTGATTACTGATTTTTTGACTTTCCTGCTTTTGAATACCTTTCTTACTTAACATTTTAGCTGTCAAAAATGCTGACAGAGGAATTATTGTTAAACATCCTATATTAGCAACTACAAGCATCAAAATGTTTTGTAGGAATGATTTAGAATTTATTAATTCAACAAAATCATAATGTCTTCTCACAAAAATAATCCATACAAAAAATGCGTCTCCTACTTCTGCAAATAATAATGTATTAATTGTTGTACCAAGAATATCTTTTCCTATTTTGCTTCCTGCTTCTATAAGCTTGTTTTCCGATATATTTTTATTATTAGAAAAAACTTCATATTCTACAGTAGCAACTGATAATGCTGTATCACATATTGCTCCAATTCCTCCTAAAAAACAAGAGCTAACCAATAGACCATTTGCGTTAATTCCAATACGATTATTTAAAAAAGCCATATCTTCATCAAGTGTATATAGCTCACCAAATCCACCAATATTGAACATATTTATTGCAAATGTACCAATTATTCCCAACAAAACCATTATTATCAAGATAGATACAAAAGCTGCCATTGTCTTGAAGTTCAAACCATTTTGAGCAAATAACGTTATTAATAAAAAAGCTAATCCACACACCAAAGTAACAGCATAAATATTGTAGCCCCAAGCTAACAAATATAAAAACACTACTAATAATGCAATATTTCCAAAAACTGAAAAAACTGATGCAATTCCTCTTTCTCCACCAATTGCTGACATCATAATAAAGAGGAAAACACCTAAAATTATCATTATCATTTTTCTTCCTCCTTACTATGATTTATAGTATTATCTACTTGATTGGTTTTTTTATTATCTACTTTATTATCTACTCTATTATTTTCTTCATCAATCTTAACAGTACCAACAGCAATTTCTTTGTATTTTTTTAAATTCACCAAAACTGCAACAAATGCAGACACCGGAATTGCCATAACAATTCCGATTGCACCTACCAAAAATCGAATTATCTCAAATTCTTCGCCATTACGCATAATCTCTAAAAAAGAAAAACCATTTTTCATTTTTAGCACATACAATGGTATTTCACCACAAATAAAACTAAAAAAAACGACACTTATCATTGTTCCCATTATGTCATACGCAATTTCTCTAATTGAACTAATTAATTTTTTTAAATTTATTTTTTTAGAAACATTAATAATCTCACATGTTGCTGAATTTATTGTTATCGCAACATCCGTTACCGCTCCTAAGATTCCAAATACCAATGACGCATGGTACAAAGTCTCTAAGTCCTCAAATCCAATTGTATACGGAATGTATTCAAAACTAGGTTTAGGTGAATTCATATACGCTATTGCATAAATTATTGCAACAATTATAACCGTTAAAACCGATGACAATACAGTTCCAATTGATTTTCTGGAAAATCCATTTAATATAACTATTGTACATATTATAAACAACAACGTCATAATAATAGTTAATAACATCAAATTTTTTCCACTTGCAAATCCTTTTAATCCAAATACAAACACAATACTATTAGCCACCAATGACAACATTATCAATATACCTGTTGTATTCATCAAAGCAAATAAGAACATCAAAAATATTATAATAAGTCCAACTGTTACATAATCCAATTTTACTTGAGTAATTGAAACTTTTGAAACACTACCTTCTGTCATATGTAAAAATACATCTTGCCCTTTTTTATATTCAGAACATTGAAATCGTGAATAAGAAAAATCATTTTTTATCTTAATAATTTTACCTTTATCCTTTGTGTTTCTTATTTTGACTTTTAAATTTTGTTCATATTTTTTTTCAATTTCTTCTTTGTGATTCTTATTTGTTTGTTTAGTACTAGCTTCAATTATCGTACCAATTGGTTTTTCATATAACGCATAATCGTTTTTTACCAAAAAAACAGCTATCATAATAAATGCTATATATATTAAGACTTTTCTTAAAATTGCTTTTCTATTTGTTGCTATTAACATTACTTTAACCTTCCATATTCATAATGTCTTTTAAATAGTTATTTTATATTTATTTGCTTATTATTAGGCATGACTTTTTTATCAAATATCTTATTAACACGTAATATGCATAATATCAATAATAAAAATCCATGTTAATCCATAATATGTCACAACAGCTACTAAATCGTTAACAGTTGTTATTAATGGACCTGACGCAACAGCTGGATCTACTCCAATTTTTTTAAACACAATAGGAATAATTGTTCCAACTAAACTTGAAATCACCATTGCCAAAAGTAACGCTGTTCCAATACAAGCTGATATTGAGAACGCCGTAACTGCTGGCGAATGCTTAAACAATGCTATATAAAGTCCTATTCCGACAAACGAAAGTGAGCCTAACAATAAACCATTCAATAAGCCTACTTTCATTTCCTTTAATATCAAACTTAACTGTTTTTTCCCTGTGAGTTGTGCATCCATTAACACTCTAATTGTAACAGCCAATGATTGTGTACCAACGTTTCCTGACATGTCTAGTATTAAAGATTGGAAACATATTATCATCGTAAGCTGTGATACAACAGCCTCAAATAAACCTACAACACTTGATACAACCAATCCTAAACCTAATAAAAGCACTAACCATGGTAATCTTTTTCTTACACTTTCAAAAATTGGCTCTTTTAAATCTTCTTCCGCAGTTAAACCAGCTAATTTAGCATAATCTTCACCCATCTCATCATCTACAACTTCAATCAAATCCTGGGCAGTAATTACACCTAATACCTTGTTTTCATCTGATAAAACTGGTATTGATTTTTCTGAATAATCTTTCAAGTTTTCAATACAATCATCTATCTTTTCATCTGAATAAACATAAGGATATGACGTCGAAATGATATCTAATAATTCATCATTTTCACGCGCAATAATTAATTCATTCAAACTGATTGTTCCATAATAAACACCATTTTCATCCAAAACAAATATATTAGATATATTATCATGACTTTTAGCTTGTTTAATAATGGATGTCATAGCTTCTTTGATTGATAAATTACAATATAATGTGACAAAATTTGTAGACATCCTACTACCTATTTCATCTTCTTCGTATGAATAAAAAACATTAATCGTTTTCAAATGTTCTTTATTCATAAGACTCAACCATGCTTTTCGCATTTTTGGATCTGCATCCTTTAAAATATCAACCGCATCGTCTGCATCAACCAATTCTAGAATTCTAGCTGCTTTTTGAATATCAATTTCTTCTAATAATTCACTTGCATTTTCAAGATATTCAAATACATCTGCTAAACTTTGCATATCTAGTATTCTATAAATTAGCTCTCTCTCTTTAAGCGTACAGACTTCAATTACATCCGCAATATCACTTGCATGATATTCTGACAATTTATCCTTTACAACTTTTGGAGAGCTTTTACTTCTAACTAAAGCTATTATTTCATCTTGATAATTAATTTTAACTTTATCATTATCTTTTAAAACCTCATTAACACTTGTCATTTCTTCCTCTCTTTCTGTCTAAAGCTATTTTTGTCTAATAGGTAGAACAGAAGGATAACACATATTTATTTTTGCGCACCAAAACACCAAGTTTCAATATGATGTATCTGAATTCAGATATGTTAGTCTCAAAATACATTAACATTCCTTTGTATAGTCCTAAAAAAACACCATATAAAACTTGAATTATTTTTTAATTATCTTTTAAATTCTTAAACATGTGTTATAAGTCTCATTCTAGAAAAGAAAATGAAAGGATTAAGAAATATGAAAAATATGAAATTATTGCCTTCGACATATATATTTAATGTAAAAATACTATTTAAAAATAAAAAGTAACTATTATAGATATTTATATACGGTCAGACAAACTTCAAATTTATTTATATACTTAATACCGGGTCCCTCAGCCTCATTTCCAGAAGAATAAATCGACTTACTCCCTCCATTATCGCCACTTTCCATTTGTCTCACCTCACTTTTCATTTTTTGACTTTATGCTTTATCTCTTTTTTTGATCATTTCACTACAATTGTAACATATGATACTAAAATTGTAAATTTTAAATAAAAAAAGAACTATGTGCAACATCAGTATTACACATAGTCCAATTTATACCGATTAAACTAACTCAAGAATAACTTCTAAAGCTCCGTCACCTTTACGTTGGCCAATCTTAACGATACGAGTATATCCACCATTACGTGTAGCATATTTCTCAGCATATTCTCCGAATAATTTATCGCAAAGATCAACTTTATGTCTATCTTTCTTTTTAGTTCCTTCAGTTACTGTATATAAAACTTTATTGATTTCTTTTCTAACATGATATCTTGAAGGTAAATCTTTTTTAATAGTTTTATCTACAAGATCATAACGTGCTACTTTCTTTCCATCAACAACTTCTTTAATTCTTTTTCCGTTCTCGTCTCTGCATGGAACTTTTGCTTTTACAACGATTTCTTCATAGTTATCTTTTTCTTTAACTGCTTTTGCAATTAATCTTTCAGCAATTTTACGAACTTCTTTAGCTTTTGCTTCTGTTGTAACGATTTTACCATTAGCTAAAAGAGCTGTTACCTGTCCTCTTAATAAAGCTTTTCTCTGACTAGAAGTTCTGCTTAATTTACGATATTTAGCCATTTATTTTTCCTCCTGTGGTACTTACATTTCTATGCCCTTATGGACTTACTAAAAGTGCAAGCTATATAATGAAGAGTTTCATTTCATAGAACTCTCCAAGTGCCACTCATGACTATAGACATACTCCATGCCAAATGGTCTTACTGTTTCTGCCTATTAATGAGTTATTTTTAGTTACATTACTATAAGAGTTTATTCAACTCCATGATTTAATTCAAGTCCTAGCTCTTTTAATTTAGCTAAAACTTCTTCTAATGATTTACGACCAAGGTTACGAACCTTCATCATATCATCAGGTGTTTTATTAATTAGTTCTTCAACAGTGTTGATACCTGCTCTCTTTAAACAGTTGTATGAACGAACAGAAAGTTCTAATTCATCAATATTCATAACAAGAACCTGTTCTTTAGCATCGCTTTCTTTTTCAACCATTACTTCTGCTTGCTGTGCAGCATCTGATAAATCGATGAATAAATTTAAGTGTTCGCTAAGAACTTTTGCAGCTAAACTAACTGCTTCATCAGGCTCAAGTGTTCCGTTAGTATAAACATCTAAAGTGAGCTTATCAAAATCTGTAACCTGACCAACACGAGTATTCTCTATTGAAAGATTTACACGCTCTACCGGAGTATAGATAGAATCAACAGCAATTACACCGATTGGAGTATCATCTGTTTTATTCTTATCTGCACTTACATAACCTCTACCTTTAGTTATAGTAAGCTCCATGTATAATTTGCTTTCAGCGCCACCGTTTAAGTGAGCTATTACTAAATCCGGGTTCATTATTTCGATATCAGAATCAACCTGAATATCAGCTGCGGTAACAACGCCTTCACCTTCGAATTCAATATAAGCAACTTTTGGTTCATTTGTAGAACTGGTATTTTTAATTGCAAGATTCTTGATATTCATGATGATCTCAGTAACATCTTCCTTAACACCTGGAATTGAACTGAACTCATGTAAAACACCTTCGATCTTAACCTGGCTGACAGCTGCTCCTGGTAATGAAGAAAGCATAATTCTTCTTAAAGAATTACCAAGTGTTGTACCATAACCTCTTTCTAATGGCTCAACAACAAATCTGCCATATTTTTTATCATCTGATATTTCAGCGATTTCAATTTTTGGTTTTTCAAAATCGAACACTACAAAGTCCCTCCTTCTCGGGTATCGTTGCTAATTTACTTAATACTAATCATTATTTAGAATATAACTCGACGATAAGCATTTCGTCTACTGGAACATCGATCTGTTCACGTGTTGGTAAATTCTTTACAGTTCCCTGTAATTTTTCTGCATCAACATCTAACCATTCTGGTACTAATCTTCCACCAGCAACTTCAACTACGTCTTTCATTCTCTGAGAATTTTTTCTAGCTTCTCTAATTTCTACAACATCACCAGCTTTTACAAGGTATGAAGGGATGTTTACTAATTTTCCGTTTACTGTAACGAATTTATGACCTACAAGCTGTCTAGCTTCTCTTCTAGTTCTTGCAAAACCAAGTCTGAAGATTACATTATCAAGTCTAGACTCTAAAATAGTCATAAGGTTTGAACCAGTGATACCTTTCATTCTATCAGCTCTTTCATAATAGTTGTGGAAAGGTTTCTCTAATACACCATAGATGAACTTAGCTTTCTGTTTTTCTCTTAACTGAAGTCCATATTCAGAGATTTTTCTACCTCTTTTTAAATTTCTTTTTGATTTTTTATCATATCCTAAGTAACTTGGCTCTAAACCAAGAGATCTGCATCTTTTAAGTACAGGTACTTTATTAACTGCCATCTTAATCTATACCTCCTATTAGACTCTTCTACGTTTTGGTGGACGACAACCATTGTGAGGTACTGGAGTTACATCTTTAATGCTTGTAACTTCAAGACCACATGCAGAAAGCGCACGAATTGCTGCTTCTCTTCCTGATCCTGGTCCTTTAACCATAACGTCTACAGTCTTTAATCCGTGAATTAAAGCTGCCTTTGTTGCTGTTTCAGCTGCCATCTGTGCAGCATATGGAGTAGATTTCTTTGAACCTCTAAATCCTAGACCACCAGCACTTGCCCATGATAAAGCATTACCTTCAGCATCTGTAATTGTAACGATTGTGTTATTGAAAGATGACTGAATATGTGCTTGTCCGCGTTCAACGTTTTTCTTTACACGCTTTTTAGTTGTTTTCTTTGCAACGTTCTTAGCCATTTTAAAACTAACCTACTTTCTCTCAAATTTATGATCTAAGCGCATCTCTTGCACTCAGTATTTACATTGTTATCTTTTAATTATTTTTTCTTGTTTGCAACAGTTCTCTTTGGACCTTTTCTTGTTCTTGCATTAGTCTTTGTTTTCTGACCACGAACTGGAAGTCCTTTTCTATGACGAATTCCTCTGTAGCATCCGATTTCTTGTAATCTCTTAATGTTAAGAGCGATTTCTCTCTTTAAATCACCTTCTACAGTTTGAGTTTCATCGATAACTGAACTGATTTTCTTAACTTCTTCATCTGTTAAATCTCTAACACGAGTGCTAGGATCTACACCAGCTGCTTCAAGAATACGATTTGAACTTACTCTACCAATACCGTAAATGTATGTTAAACCGATTTCAACACGTTTTTCTCTTGGTAAATCTACACCTGCAATACGAGCCATGTGTGTTTACACCTCCATATTTTTCTCTTTTTTATATCCTACATAGTATACTTGCAACAAAATATACTCTCGCCCGAACCTCACTCCTGCACAGCTACGGTTGCACGTCCTGAAATGTGTGTACACCAATGAGTATTCCATATTTTCTTTCAGTCTAAGACTTACTTGACACCAATTTTTATCTATATCTACTCGGTATTATAGACTAGATACAGTAGGATGACACTACTGTTTATTATGAACAGCACACTATTAATGCGCTGCAGCCGCACATAATCATAATAATCAGTGATTTACTGATTTCAAAAGAATTACTTTATGCACAAATAACAGGGTTAATATATTTGATTAGCCCTGTCTCTGTTTGTGTTTTGGATTTTCGCAGATAATTCTGACTCTTCCTTTTCTTTTGATGACTTTGCATTTTTCGCAAATAGGTTTAACTGATGATCTTACCTTCACAGCAAATCCTCCTTTCTCTATCAAGCTTCCTCAAATCGATTGAGGAATACTTTCCAAAAGTGTCCGTTTTATATTATAACTTTAAACACTTTGAAAGTCAATACTATTTTATTTATCTCTCCAAATAATTCTACCTTTTGTCAAATCATATGGAGACATCTCTATAGTTACCTTATCTCCAGGTAAAATTCTGATGAAGTTCATTCTTAATTTACCACTGATAGTAGCCATAATTTGATGGCCATTCTCTAATTCGACTTTAAAAAATGCATTTGGTAGTTTTTCAACTACAACTCCTTCAACTTCAATTACATCTGCTTTAGACATTACTTTATCCTCCTGTGTCAATTGATTTATTGATTTTAGTTAATTATTTATTTAAAATAGTTCTAAAAAACCATTTTCTTTTTCTTCTTCTGTTAGAGTTAAAATCTCAGGTTTACCATCTGTAATTAGCACTGTATTTTCATAATGCGCAGAATTCTTCATATCAGAAGTAACTGCTGTCCAACCATTACTACATACATCGACTTTATGTGTTCCTTCGTTAATCATTGGTTCTATTGCTAATGTCATTCCTTTTCTTAATAAAGGTCCCCTATTAGCAACCACAAAATTGGGAATTTCTGGTTCCTGATGTAAACTTGTTCCTATTCCATGTCCCACAAAACTGCGGACAACTCCATATCCCATACCTTCTGCATATCCACCAATTGCATTTGAAACATCACTCAAATAATTACCAGCTTTAGCTTTTTTCATACCTTCAAAAAAGCTTTGTCTAGTAACTTTTATTAATTTGTCAGCACTTTGTGATATTTTTCCAACACCAACTGTTCTTGCAGCATCCGAATGATATCCTTTATATATTACTCCGGCATCTAAACTTATTATATCTCCCTCTTTAACAATCCTCTTTTGTGAAGGAATTCCATGTACAACTTCATCATTTATTGATATACAAATCGAAGCTGGATATCCTTGATAATTTTTAAAAGAAGGAATACATCCATATTCTCTAATAAGATCTTCTCCTATTTGATCGATTTCATAAGTAGACATACCCACCTGAATTTCTTTTGCTAATTTCTGATGTACATTAGCTAAAATCTCACCTGCTTTACGCATGATGTCAATTTCACGTTCAGATTTAATCGTAATACTCATTATCTATCACCTAAAATTGTAACTATATCTTCAAAAACTTTATCTAAGCTTTGTGTTCCATCGACTGTTTTTAAGATACCTTTTTTATTATAAAAATCAATTAATGGCTGTGTCTGATTATGATAAACATTTAATCTGTTTTTTACAGTTTCTGGCTTATCATCTTCTCTTAAAACAATTTCACTACCACATGAATCACATACGCCTTCTACTTTAGTTGGATTAAATTCAACGTGATATGTTGCTCCACAATTTAAGCAAGCTCTTCTACCACCCATTCTCTTGATGATATTTTCATCTGGAACATCAACATTTATAGCATAATCCATTGTCTGTTGAGCTGCAGTTAAAGCATTCTCAAGTGCTTCTGCCTGAGGTATTGTTCTTGGAAAACCATCCAAAATAAATCCATTTTTACAATCTTCCTGCTGAATTCTATCCATAACTAAATCACATGTTAATTCATCTGGCACTAACGCACCTTTATCCATGTACTCTTTAGCTTTTTTTCCTAAATCTGTACCATTTTTTATGTTAGCACGGAAAATATCTCCTGTTGAGATATGAGGAATTTCATATTTTGTAGAAATCTGTTTTGCTTGAGTTCCCTTTCCTGCTCCAGGAGCTCCTAACATAATAATTTTCATCATTTTTCTCCTTTTACACTGACTCAGTATAATCCAATATATGCTTTTATAGTTTATTGCACGAAAGGAGATACGGCTAAGCCAGTATCTCCAATTGTGCATTTAAATTAGTCGCTTAAGAAACCTTTGTAGTAGCGCACTAACATTTGTGACTCAACCTGTTTAACTGTTTCAATGATAACACCTACGATGATGATAATAGATGTTCCACCAAATGAAACTTGAGCTCCGAAAACTCCATTAAAGAAGATTGGTACAAATGCAACAATCGCTAATCCGATAGCTCCAATAAAAACAACGTAATTTAAAATTGTATTCAAATAATCACTAGTAGATTTTCCTGGTCTAATACCTGGAATAAATCCACCAGAACGTTTCATGTTGTTTGCAATTTCTAATGGATTAAATGTAATCTGTGTATAGAAATATGCAAATGCTATAATTAATACAATATATATAGCTAAACCAATGTTATATTCAGGATGCTCTGCTTTACACCAGTTTGACTGTGATAATGTATTAAGAATTTTTGCTCCAATACCTGTTCCTTTATCTTTTCCAAGAACACTTGCAATAATTACAGGTGTTTGCAACAATGATTGAGCAAAGATTACTGGAATAACACCAGCTGTATTTACTTTTAAAGGAATATTTGTATGCTGTCCGCCAACTTGTTTTCTTCCTTGTATTTTCTTTGAATACTGAACAGGAATTCTTCTTTCTGCTCCTTGAAGTAAAACTACGAACCATACCATTGCAATGATAATAGCTGCAATAATGAATGCTGCTAATGTTGCTTTTGGTATTTTTTTGCCAGAAATAAACTGTGTCCATAATGAACCAATATCTTCTGGCATTCTAGAAATAATATTGATTGTTAAAACAATAGAAATACCATTTCCTATACCCTTCTCAGTAATTTGTTCGCCGATCCACATTAAAATAACGGAACCTGCTGTTAACACAGAAACTACCATAACAATGTTAAGTGCTGTAGGTAATTGTGTATTTAAGTAATTGCCACGATAAAAACTTACAACCATTGCTATAGACTGTACTAGGCCTAAAACAACAGTTAAATATCTGGTAAGCGCAACAATTTTCTTTCTACCATCTTCACCATCTTCTTGCATCTTTTCCAATTGTGGAATAGCTACAGTCAATAATTGAATAATGATAGAAGCTGTGATATATGGTGTGATATTCAGTGCGAATACCGACATATTTAAAAACGATCCGCCAGTAATTGCATTAAAAAATCCCAATCCATCTGATGTCTGGTTCTTAAACCACTCCGAGAATACTCTGCCATTAACACCAGGAATAGGAAGCTGACTTCCTATTCTGATGACTATAAGCATAAAAAAAGTATATATTAATTTCTTACGAATATCTTTAATTTTAAATGCATTACGGACTGTTTCTAGCATTAGATCACCTCAGCTTTTCCACCAAGTGCTTCGATTTTCTCTTTAGCGCTTGCGCTGAATGCATCAGCTTGAACAGTAAGTTTTTTAGTAAATTCGCCGTTACCTAAGATCTTAACGCCATCTCTTGGATTCTTAACGATACCACATTCAATTAATGTTGCAACTGAAACTGTTGCATCATTATCAAATCTCTCTAATACGCTAATGTTAATTGCAACGATGTCTTTAGAGTTTCTATTAGTGAAACCTCTCTTTGGTAAACGTCTGTATAAAGGCATTTGTCCACCTTCAAAACCTGGTCTTGGTGCTCCTGAACGAGCTTTCTGACCTTTATGTCCTTTACCAGCTGTTTTACCATTGCCTGAACCATGTCCACGACCTTTTCTAAAATTACTGCTTTGTCTTGATCCAGCAGCTGCTTTTAAACTTGATAAATCCATAATTGCACCTCCTTCTTTATAAAACTAAATTATGCTTCTTCTACTTTCACGTATGGTGCTACTTTACGAATAGCTCCCTGTGTAGCTGCGTTATCTGGCAACTCAACAGTTTTGTTTAATTTTGTTAATCCCAAAGCTTCGATTGTTTTCTTGTTCTTAGGAACTGCACCAATTGTGGACTTAATAAGTGTAACTTTTACTTTCTTATCTGCCATTATTCAATTCCTCCTTAACCCAAGATTTCTTCAACAGATTTACCACGAAGTCTAGCAACTTCTTCTGGGGATTTTAACTGTCTTAAAGCTTCAATTGTAGCAAGTACTACGTTTTGCTTATTGTTTGATCCTAATGATTTTGTACGAATGTTTTCGATACCTGCTAATTCGCACACACTACGTGCTGGACCACCAGCGATGATACCAGTACCTTCAGGAGACTTCTTTAATAAAACAGAAGCACCTGTATATTTTCCTGTTACATCATGAGTAACACTCTTGTTATCGTCTAATTTAACGTTGATTAAGCTCTTGATAGCATCTTCTCTTCCTTTACGAATAGCTTCAGGAATTTCAGCTGCTTTTCCAAGACCAGCACCAACATGACCATTCTTATCGCCAACAACAACGAGAGCTGTGAAACGCATGTTACGTCCACCTTTAACAACCTTTGTTACACGTTTGATGTCAACAACGTTGTCAACTAATTCTAATTGACTTGCATCAATGATTTCACGTTTCATGTTATTTCCTCCTAAAATTTTGAATCTTTCTACTTTTTAAGCAGAAAGCGGAGAGTCTAGAAATTTCTAGAACTCTAATCCAGCTTCTCTTGCTGCTTCAGCTAAAGCTTTAACTTTACCTTGGTAAATAAATCCGCCTCTATCAAAAACAACTTCTTTGATGTTTTTGTCTAAAGCTTTTTTTGCAATAACTGTACCAAGTTTAGCAGCTGCATCAACGTTATTTGTAAACTCAAGTTCTGCTTTCACGTCTTTATTAAGAGTAGATGCAGAAACAAGTGTATGTCCAACAGTATCGTCAATAATCTGAGCATACATATGTTGATTGCTTCTGAATACTGCTAAACGTGGACGTTCTGCAGTACCTGCAAGATGATTACGCATTCTTTTATGTTTCTTTTCACGAACCTGTGTTCTTGATTTTTTACTAACCATTACTTGTCCACTCCTTCTAATTATTTCTTACCAGTCTTACCAACTTTACGTCTAATAACTTCATCAGCATATTTAATACCTTTACCTTTGTAAGGTTCTGGTCTTCTTTTATCTCTGATTTCAGCAGCGTACTGGCCAACGCGTTCTTTATCGATACCTTTTACGATAATTTTATTGTCTTCAACTACTGCTTCAAGACCTTCTGGATCGATCATTTCAACTGGATGTGAATATCCTAAGTTTAATGTTAATTTCTTTCCAGATTTAGATGCTCTATAACCAACACCATTAACTTCAAGAGTTTTTGTATAACCTTCTGTTACACCAACAACCATGTTGTTAATTAATGTTCTTGTCAAACCGTGTAATGATTTCATTTTCTTTAAATCATTAGGTCTAGTAACAACAACTTTGTCTTCTTCAATAGCAATTTTCATTTCAGAAGAAAGTGTTCTTTCAAGAGTTCCTTTAGGACCTTTTACAGTCACATGATTATTTTCTGCAATATCAACAGTTACACCTGCTGGAATTGCGATTGGCATTCTTCCTATACGTGACATGCCCGTACCTCCTATTTTGTATTGATGAAATATCATCTTTGATTTATATAGTATGTCCAACCTAACAAGATTGGTTTATACTTTTAGAGTTCATTTTAGTCATAAGACTAAATAGCGTCCTTAGCCCATAACCTAAAGACTTAAGCATAAATCTAATGATTCACGCCACGAAATACTACCATACAAATGCTAATACTTCTCCACCAACTTGAAGCTTTCTAGCTTCTCTGTCAGTAATGATTCCCTGATTTGTTGAAAGGATAGCTGTTCCTAGTCCATCAAGTACTCTAGGGATTTCGTTTTTACCAGTATATACTCTTAAACCTGGTTTAGAAATTCTCTTTAATCCAGTGATAATTCTTTCACTTTTATCTGCGCTATATTTTAATGTAACACGGATGTTTTTGAAATTTCCATCTTCAACAATCTCGTATTTTTCTACCCATCCTTCATCAACAAGAATGTTAGCAATTGAAACTTTTGTTTTAGAAGCTGGGATATCTACTGTATCGTGTTTAGCAGTGTTTGCATTACGAATTCTTGTAAGCATATCTGCGATTGGATCACTTGTTACCATGCTTTAGGTTTCCTCCTTCTTGAGAGTAAAATTAATATCATTACAATCCTGTCTATGGCTCGGGAAATTATTCCCTCACCACCTACCTAGGATTTCATCTACCTACCTTTAGAAAATTACCAAGAAGCTTTTCTTACTCCTGGGATTTCTCCTTTGTAAGCTAATTCACGGAAGCAAACTCTGCAAATTCCGTATTTCTTTAATACTGAATGTGGACGACCACAAATTCTACAACGTGTGTATTCTCTAGTAGAGAATTTTGCTGGACGTTGCTGTTTGATTTTCATTGATTTCTTAGCCATTAAAATTCCCTCCTACTTATTTAGCAAATGGCATATTGAATAATGTCAATAATTCACGTGCTTCTTCATCTGTTTTAGCTGTAGTTACGAAGATAATATCCATACCTCTAACTTTATCAACTTTATCATACTCGATTTCTGGGAAAATAATCTGTTCTTTAATACCAAGAGCATAATTTCCACGACCATCGAATGCGTTAGGATTAACACCTCTAAAGTCACGTACACGTGGTAATGCAAGATTGATTAAACGATCTGCAAACTCATACATTTTTTCTCCACGTAATGTAACTTTACATCCAATTGGCATACCTTCACGGATCTTAAAGTTAGCAATAGCGTTTTTAGCTTTTGTCTTAACAACTTTCTGTCCAGTGATTGTTTCCATATCTTTAACGGCAGCGTCGAGAACCTTACTATTTTCTTTAGCTTCTCCAACACCCATATTTACAACGATTTTAGAAAGTTTTGGAATCTCCATCACATTCTTATAACCAAATTTTTTGACCATTGCGTCTTTGATCTCGTTATCGTATTGTTCTTTAAGTCTACTCAACTGAATTTTCCTCCTCTCTCCAGTAATTATTTAGATTCTCTTACTTTTTTCTTGTCAATGACTGTATCAATTACATCGCCAGTTTTTTTTGCGAAACGAACTTTTTTACCGTCTTCTACTCTAAAACCAACTCTTGTACGTACGCCATTGTGCATAAGCATTACATTTGAAGCATCGATTTTGCCTTCTTTTTGGATAATACCACCTTGTTGATTAGCCATGCTAGGTTTAGCATGTTTTGTAACCATGTTAACACCTTCAACAATAAGTGAATTATCTTTTTTGTTAACAGCAATAACTTTGCCTTCTTGATCTTTATATCTACCAGCGATTACAACAACATTATCGCCTTTTTTAATTTTCATGCTAGCCATCTGTAAGTACCTCCTATAATACTTCTGGAGCTAAAGAAACAATTCTCATAAACTGTTTCTCACGAAGCTCACGAGCTACTGGTCCAAAAATACGAGTTCCTCTTGGAGTATTGTCATCTTTAAGAATAACTGCTGCGTTTTCATCAAATTTAATATATGAACCATCTTTACGACGGGCACCTTTTACTGTACGAACAACAACGGCTTTAACAACGTCACCTTTTTTTACAACGCCACCTGGTGTTGCATCTTTAACTGTAGCAACGATAACATCACCAATGTTCGCATATCTTCTAGTAGATCCACCCATAACGCGGATAACAAGTAACTCTTTTGCTCCTGTATTATCAGCGACTTTGAGTCTACTTTCCTGCTGTACCATGCTTGTAGCCTCCTTTGATTATTTTGCTCTTTCTATTACTTCTACAAGTCTCCATCTCTTATCTTTTGATAGAGGTCTTGTTTCCATTACTTTTACTTTATCACCGATTTTAGCATCGTTTAATTCATCATGTGCTTTTAATTTATATGTCTTTTTAACGATTTTGTTGTAAAGTGGATGTCTTTCGTTGTTAAGAACGGCAACAGTAATTGTTTTGTTCATCTTATCACTTACAACAACACCAATACGTGTTTTTCTAAGATTTCTTCCTTCCACGATATAAATCTCCTTTCTGTAGGATATCGATTACTCTGCAACTCTTGATTTTTCAGTAATAACAGTTTGAATTCTTGCAATATCTCTTCTTACAAGTTTAATTCTTGCTGTGTTTGTTAACTGATTTGTTGCATTCTGGAATCTCAAATTGAAAAGTTCTTTTTTTGCTTCTACAAGCTTAGCCTGTAAATCCTCAACAGACTGTGCTTTTAATTCATTAATATAATTATTTTTCATTTGATTCACCGCCTTCTAAATCTGCACGAGAAACTATCTTACATCTGCAAGGTAATTTGTGTGTAGCAAGACGTAAAGCTTCTTTAGCAACGTCTTCAGGTACACCTGCGATCTCAAATAATACTCTTCCTGGTTTAACTACTGCTACCCAGTACTCAAGGGATCCTTTACCTTTACCCATACGAACACCCATAGGTTTACGTGTTACAGGTTTTTCCGGGAAAATTTTGATCCAAACTTTACCACCACGTTTAACGTATCTTGTCATAGCTACACGGGCTGCTTCAATCTGATTAGATTTGATCCAACATGGATCTAATGCTACGATACCATATTCACCATAAGTGATTTTGTTACCTCTTGTAGCTTTACCAGCCATAGAACCACGGAACTGTTTACGATGTTTTACTCTCTTTGGCATTAACATAATTATTTAGCTCCTCCTTCCTTATTAGCTTTTGTAGGAAGTACCTCTCCTTTATAGATCCAAACTTTAACACCAACTTTACCATAAGTTGTATCTGCTTCAGCGAATCCATAATCAATATCAGCTCTTAATGTCTGAAGTGGAATAGTTCCATCACTGTAACTTTCTGTACGAGCCATATCAGCTCCGCCAAGACGTCCAGAACATGTTGTTTTGATACCCTTAGCACCTGATTTCATTGCTCTACCCATACAAGATTTCATTGCTCTACGGAAAGAAACACGGTTCTCTAACTGTAATGCAATGTTCTCAGCTACTAACTGAGCATCTTTATCTGGTCTTTTTACTTCTTTAATATCGATAACTAATTTCTTAGATGTTAATTTCTGAACTTCTGCTTTAACTTTCTCAATCTCAGCTCCGCCCTTACCGATTACAACACCTGGTCTAGCTGTATAAATGATAACTTTTACACGATCAGATGATCTTTCAATATCAATTTTTGAAACACCAGCTGCGTATAACTTATTTTTCAAAAAAGTTCTGATTTCATGATCTTCTACTAAGTAATCAGCGAAATCTTTGTCTGCATACCATTTTGAGTTCCAGTCTTTGATTACGCCGACTCTTAAGCCATGAGGATTAACTTTCTGTCCCATGAATTCTCCTCCTATCTTTCATCTAGCACAATTGTGATGTGGCTCATTCTTTTTTCGATTCTATAAGCTCTTCCTTGTGCTCTAGGTTTGATTCTCTTCATTGTTGGTCCCTTGTTAGCATAGCATTCAGCTACTACAAGGTTCTCTTCTCTCATTCCATTATTGTTAACAGCGTTTGCAATAGCTGATCTTAATAATTTTTCTACAAGACTTGAAGCATATCTTGGATTGTACATTACAATACCAAGAGCTGTTTGTACGTCTTTGCCACGAATAGCATCTAAAACGAAACATGCTTTCTGAACAGATACTCTTGCGTAAGATAACTTAGCTGAAGGTCTGTTGTCTTTAACTGCATTTCTATCTCTTTTAATTTGTGATCTATGTCCTCTTGCCATGGTTAGAACCTCCTTTCAGTAATCTTACTATCTGCCTACTGCAGATTTCTTTTCATCCGCTCCATGACCTCTGTAAGTTCTTGTTGCTACGAACTCACCAAGTTTATGTCCAACCATATCTTCTGTAATATATACAGGTACATGTTTTCTACCATCATGAACAGCAATTGTGTGTCCAACGAAAGATGGGAAAATAGTTGAACGACGTGACCAAGTTTTAATTACCTGTTGGTCGCCAGAAGCGTTCATCGCATCAACTTTTTTTAATAAGCTTTCGTCAGCAAATGGTCCTTTTTTAAGTGAACGTGCCATTATAATAACCTCCTAATTATTTGATTGCCTTACCATCTCTTCTTCTTATGATAAGTTTGTTAGAATGTTTATTTTTCTTTCTTGTCTTCAATCCAAGAGCTGGTTTACCCCAAGGAGTCATTGGTCCTGAACGTCCAACTGGAGCTTTACCTTCACCACCACCGTGTGGATGGTCATTAGGGTTCATAACAGATCCACGAACTGTAGGACGAATACCCATGTGACGTTTACGACCAGCTTTACCGATATTTACAAGGTTATGATCAGCATTACCTACAACACCGATTGTAGCACGACATGTGATTGGTACTAATCTCATTTCTCCTGAAGGAAGACGTAATGTTGCATATTTTCCTTCTTTAGCCATTAACTGAGCTGCATTACCTGCAGAACGAACTAATTGTCCACCTCTACCTGGCATAATTTCGATATTATGAATTTGTGTACCTACTGGAATATTTTCAAGTGGTAAGCAGTTACCAACACGAACTTCAGCTTCTGGACCACTCATAACTACCATTCCATCTGTAAGTCCCTGTGGAGCTAAGATGTATGATTTTCTACCATCAGCATATACGATTAACGCAATGTTTGAAGTTCTGTTTGGATCGTATTCGATACCAACAACTTTTGCTGGAATACCATCAATATTTCTTTTGAAATCGATTAATCTATATTTTCTTCTGTTTCCACCACCGTGGTGTCTAACTGTAATTTTACCTTGATTATTACGACCAGCATGTTTCTGTAATGGTGCTAATAATGATTTCTCAGGAGTTGTTTTTGTAATCTCTGCGAAATCTGAGCCAGTCATATTTCTTCTAGAAGGTGTATATGGGTTATATGTTTTAATTCCCATTCGCTTTCTCCTTTCGATTTTTTATCGCACTTTTCTGTGCATATTCTACTCAGCTATCTCTTATGCTTCAGCGAAAAGTTCAATGTCAGCGCTTTCTGCTGTAAGAGTTACGATAGCTTTTTTAGTTTTTGCAGTTTTACCGATTACCATTCCACGACGTTTTTTCTTTCCTGCACAGTTCATTGTGTTTACTTTAGAAACTTTAACGCCTTCGAACATTTCCTCAACTGCATGTTTAATCATAGTTTTAGTAGCTTCTGGATGAACTAAGAAAGTATATTTTTTCTCAGCCATAGCTTCCATACTTTTTTCAGTTACTACTGGTTTGAGGATTACATCATAGTATTTAATATCAGCCATTATGCATATACCTCCTCGATATTCTTTACAGCAGCTTTAGTTACGATAACTGTATCATATTTCAATACATCGTATACATTAAGCTCGTTAACCTGAGCAGTTTTAACTGTATAGATGTTTTTTGCAGATGCAATAACGTTTGCGTTCATTTCATCTAATACAACTAAAGCTTTTTGTGTTTTAAGGTTATTTAAAACTTCAACAAATTTCTTTGTTTTAATTTCATCTAATTTTAATTCATCAACAACAACAAATTTTTCTTCTGAAACTTTTGATGTTAAAACTGATTTTAAAGCGATTCTCTTCTCTTTTTTATTGATTTTGAAAGAGTAATCTCTTGGTGTTGGAGCGAATACCATTCCACCACCTGTCCATTGTGGAGCTCTTGTAGAACCCTGTCTTGCATGACCTGTTCCTTTTTGTCTCCATGGTTTTCTTCCGCCTCCACGAACTTCAGAACGTGTTTTTGCTTTCTGTGTTCCCTGGCGATTATTTGCAAGCTGTTGAAGTACAGCCATGTGAACTAAGTGTTCATTTATTTCTACACCGAATACTGAATCATTTAATTCCATTGATTCAACTTCAGCGCCTTCCATATTATAAACAGCTACTTTAGCCATCGTAAAGTTCCTCCTTTCTTAATTCAAGTGCTTATTTAACCTTGCAAGTCTCTTTAATAGTGATAAGTGACTTTTTAGCTCCTGGTACAGCACCTTTTACTAAAAGTAAATTGTTCTCAGCGTCAACTCTTACAACTTCAAGATTCTGAATTGTAACTTTTACGCTACCCATGTGTCCTGGCATTCCTTTTCCTTTGAATACTCTACTTGGTGTTGAACAAGAACCGTTTGAACCCTGGTGACGGTGGAATTTAGAACCGTGAGCCATAGGTCCTCTGTGCTGTCCTAATCTCTTAATTGCACCTTGGAATCCTTTACCTTTTGAAATTGCTGTTGCATCAATCTTGTCGCCTTCTGCGAAGATGTCAGCTTTAATTTCATCTGCTAATTTGTACTCATCTGCATTTTCAAATTTGAATTCTTTTACAAATCTCTTTCCTGAAACACCTGCTTTTTCAAAATGTCCCATCTGAGCTTTGTTAAGGCCATGTCTATGACCAACTTTCTTGTTTCCATTAGCATCTTTGCTTACAACTTTTGCTACTTTGTCAGCAAATCCTACCTGAACAGCGCTATAACCATCATTTTCAACAGTTTTAACCTGTGTTACTACACAAGGACCAGCTTGTAATACTGTAACTGGTACTAATACGCCATCAGCATTGAAGATCTGTGTCATACCGACTTTTGTTGCTAAAATCGCTTTCTTCATTTCTTTACCTCCTGTTTTCTACAGCGGAACGCTTCTTGCTTATTAATGAATAAATAAGTAGCGGACCCGTTCATCCTAGAGCAGTCAATCTATATTAACTAATCAGGGATATCTTAATTATTCTTTTGAGAAATCTTATTTCTCTTTCATTTTGATATCGATAAATACACCAGCTGGCATTTCTAATCTTGATAATGCATCAACAGTTTTCTGTGTTGGTGTTGTGATATCAATAAGTCTCTTATGAGTTCTCTGTTCGAACTGCTCGCGTGAATCTTTATATTTGTGAACAGCTCTTAAGATAGTAACAACTTCCTTCTTAGTTGGAAGAGGTACTGGACCGCTCACCTGTGATCCGTTCTTCTTTACAGTTTCGATAATTTTTTTTGCTGATGAATCAACTAATTCGTGATCATAAGCTTTAAGAGTAATTCTCATTACTTGACTTGCCATAAAAAAAGTCGCCTCCTTTTCGCACTTTTACTTCAGTACGACAAGCGGTGACTGTACACTTTCCCGTGTGTGTCATTGTTTTAAACACACGTTATCCCTACACTTTGGTAGTCCATATTGTTTGTACAGTGACTTGTCGTCAGTTTCCTAACTTGACATTCGCTCCATGGAAAACCTACCACATAGGTAGCAACCTCACATTTCATCGCTATCAATGTCACAGCAACACCTATTATAACCTAATATTTCCTTTTTTGCAACATATTTTCCCTAATTTTTATTTTTATTTTTCACCAAGTTTTACGAAAAATATGTTGCTTTTTTGTGCACTTTTACATGCCTGATTTATTGTTTTTAATCTTCCTTAATCAACACACTAACGACTTCTATGTGTTTTGTAAAAGGAAATTGATCATATGGTGTCATTTCTTTTACTTTATAATTTTTCTTGGCAAAATAAGATAAATCCCTTTCTAATGTTTCTGGATTACATGAGACATAGACTATTCTGCCTGGAGATAATTTAGCTGCTGCATCTATAAACTCCGAAGTACTTCCACTTCTTGGTGGATCCATAACTACAACATCTATTCTTTCATCCTTGCTTGCAAGTTTAAGCATAAAATCTGTAGCATCTTCATTATAAAACTTAATATTTTTACTATTATTCTTTTTTGCATTTGTAACGGCGTCTTTTATTGCATCAGGATTCAACTCTATACCTATTACTTCTTTTGCTTTTTTACTCATTACTAAACCGATAGTTCCTGTTCCACAGTAAGCATCTATCATTTTCTTTTTCATAGAAGGTTTAGCATATTCAATTGCTTTGTAATAGATTTTTTCTGTTTGTTCTGGATTTACCTGATAAAAAGATGAAGGCGAAATTCTAAATGTCATTCCACATAATTGATCTTCTATAAATCCTTTACCGTATATTACTATGTTTCTTTCTCCAAGAACCATGCTAGTTTTTTTATCGTTAACGTTTATTACAACCGTACTTATATTAGGATTGTTTTTTCTTAATGCTTTAACAAAATTATTTTTTGATGGTAAAATTGGAGACGATAAAACCAATACAACCATGATTTCTTTATTATAGTAACTCTTTCTAACCATAACATGTCTAAGCAAACCATAGCCCGTATCCTCATCATATGTTTTGATTTTGAATGATTTTAGCATTAATTTTATATCGTTAATAATTTTTTTACATTCCAAATCTTCTATTTGACACTCTGGAATATCAACCACATCATGAGTTCCTTCCTTATATGTTCCTGCAATTATTTTACCCTGTCTTGTAAAACTAAATGCAGCATTTACTTTATGTCTATAATTATATGGATTTTTCATTCCTACTATATTATGAATTCTTCCATACTTTCCTAGTAACTTGTTTATATATTTTTGTTTTTTGTTTAATTGTTCTTCATAAGAAATGCCTTGATAATCACATCCTCCACATTTCTTTTTATATTTACAGACTTCCATTTTGTCTCCTTTTTAAAAAGTTTGGTATTTTCTAGCGCCTTTTATTCTAGCACAGCACATTTACTTATTCCAGTTAATTTTTTATAAAAAACATGTTATACTTGCTTTATAAATATTAACAATTTTTCAAAGGAGACCATTATGGATAGACGTGAACAAGCCGTAGTTTTTAAACACAATGGATATAATTGCTGTCAAGCTGTAATCAAAGCATATTCTGATATTACAGGAATGAATGATGAGTTAGTCCGCAACCTAGGCAGTAGCTTTGGCGGTGGAATGGGCTGTTTAGAAGGAACTTGTGGTGCTTTAGTTGGAGCAGGAATTGTTGCCGGATGTGCTAACACAATTACACCTAAAACTCCAGCTAATGGAAAAAAATTATTATCTGCTTTTTCTCAGTCTTGCGGTGATACTATTTGCAAAAATTTAAAAGGTATCGAAACTGGAACTATTCTATGTTCCTGTGATGACTGTGTTAGAAATGCTGTTGATGCACTAGAAAAAGAATTTTTCGAAAAGTAGAAAAGTAATTTATGTGACTTATATCAAGTATTTATTTAAAGGCGTATAAACTTTTTTTATACGCCCTTATTATTATAGTTTTTTATCCTTCTTTATTTTTCATCAACAACCTGGAAAATATAAAATTTCAAATAATAGCTCTCATCCGCTGCCCATAAAATAGGATGATCTGGAGACTGTGTTCTGAATTCAACTTGTTTTAATCGCTTATGAACATTTCTCGCTGCTTGACCAATTGTTTTAGTAAAGAGCTCATAGTCCATAAAATGTGAACATGAACATGTTGCTAAATATCCTCCATCTTTAACCAATTTCATTCCTCTTAGATTAATCTCTCTATAACCTTTTACTGCATTTTTTATAGAACTTTTTGATTTAGTAAATGCTGGTGGATCAAGTATAACTACATCAAATTTTTCTCCTTTTTGTTCTAATTCTGGTAATAATTCAAACACGTCTTCACATTTGAATTTAACAACATCTTCTAAACCATTTAACTTAGCATTCTCAGTAGCCTGATTTACAGCGAGTTCTGAAGCATCAACTCCTGTAACACTTTTTGCGCCTGCAATTCCTGCATTTAATGCAAATGAACCAGTATGAGTAAAACAATCAAGTACTTTGGCACCTTTACAAAGCTTTTGAATAGATAATCTATTATATTTTTGATCTAAAAAGAATCCTGTTTTTTGACCATCTTTAACGTCTACTATATATTTAACACCGTTTTCAATTATCTCCACATTAGTATCAAATTCGTCTCCGATGAATCCTTTTACCTTTTTCATTCCTTCTTTTATTCTTTCTTTGGCATCGCTTCTTTCATAGACACCTTTGATTGTTATATCATCATTTAACAAAATCTCTTTTAATAGTTCAATAATTTTCAGTTTAAATCTTTCCATTCCAAGTGCTAAACATTGTACTACTAAAACATCTGAAAATTTATCAATTACAAGACCTGGTAAGAAATCAGCATCTCCAAATACTATTCGGCAGCTGCTAATATCTACTGTTTTTTTTCTATAATCCCACGCTTCTTGTAATCTCATTCTTAAGAAATCATCATTTATTTCCTGATCAACATTTCTAGTCATCAGGCGAACTCGAATTTTGGAATTTTGATTTATAAATCCACGTCCCATAGGATAACCATCAAAATCATGAACTATAACCATGTCACCATTTTTAAACTTTCCTACGATTGTGTCAATTTCATTATCAAACACCCACAAACCGCCTGATTTTAATATTTTTCCTTGTCCTTTTTTTAAAGTTACTATTGTATGATTTTCCATTTTTTTATCCTTTTTCTATGTATTATTTTAATTTTTATCAGAAAATTTACTTCCAATGTAAATTCCTACGCTAACTAACAAAAGAGCCGCTATACATCTGACGCCTAACAAATCAAGTTCGTTTAGCAATATTGCCGATAATATTACTCCAAAAACCGGATTCATAAAGCCTAAAATTGCAACTTTCGAGACGTCATTATATTGAAGCAACACTCCCCAAAGGGAATATGCCACTGCCGATACAAAAGCCAAATAAAGAAGTATTCCTACACCTCTTAGTCTAAAATCACTTATCTGTGCCCCCATAAGCTCTGCATACATCATCATTAAAAGTCCACCTATCATAAATTGATATCCACAAAGAATGACCGGCTTTTCTGTCTTTGAAAACAGCTTTAAAAAAACTGATGAAAACGCATATGCTACCGTAGATAAAAGTATAAATCCCTCACCTATTGGTGAAAAACTAAAATTAAATCCCTGTCCTGATAAATTCACTATAACCACACCTGAAAAACCAAGAATACATCCCAAAATTTTATTTAATGTAATCTTTTCCATCTTTAGTATTATTGCCGATAAAACTATTGCAACGAAACCACTTATACCTTCAATAATTGATGCCTTTATCCCTGTGGTATGAGCTAATCCTATATAAAAGAAAATATATTGTCCTACCGTTTGAAACATTGCCAATATAAAAATCTTAGAAGCTGACTCAACTTGTGGTTTTAAAATTTTTCTTTGTATTATACTTGCTATTAATATAGTAAGAAATCCTGCCAAAAAGAATCTTACACCTGCGTATAGTATCTGATGATTGGTTTGATGTGCTTTGATATTCATTGATTTATATCCCAATTTAATAGCAGGAAATGCACTTCCCCACAATGCACAGCAAATTAATGCACCAATTACTACAACTATTGTTTTTTTGAAAAACTCATTACTACTCATGATTTTTTCTACCTCCATTTAAGCTCAATAATTGTATCACATATTAATATAAAAATATAGTTATCTTATAAAATACATACAAAGAAAGGGGATAGCATAATATTATTCTCCATATTATGCCAATTAAAAACATGAAAACTATAAGCCTATGTATGATTGTAAAAAATGAATCCAAAGTTTTAAGACGTTGTTTAGATTCCGTTGCACATCTTATGGATGAAATAATAATTGTTGATACCGGCTCAACTGATAACACCAAAAAAATAGCCTTAGAATATACTGACAAAGTTTATGATTTTGAGTGGATTAATGATTTTTCAGCCGCAAGAAATTTTGCTTTTTCAAAAGCCACAAAAGATTACATCTATGCTCCAGATGCTGATGAAGTACTTAACGAAGAAAATCAAAAAAAATTCAAATTATTGAAAGATGCACTTATTGATGACGTTGAAATCGTACAAATGTATTATGTCACTCCATCTTCAAACAATACTGTCCAAAATGCAAAAAAAGAATTACGCCCTAAACTTTTTAAACGATTACGAACTTTTACATGGATTGATCCAATCCACGAAACAATTAATACAACGCCTATAATATTCGATAGTGATATTGAAATACTGCATTATCCAGAAGGAAATCATAGCAAACGAGACTTTTCTATCTTTATTGATTCGTTTAAGAAAAATAAAACTCTTTCTAACAAGATTTTAAGAATGTACGTCAAAGAGTTATATAAATGTGGAAGCGATTCTGATTTTTTAGAGAGTCAAGAAATTTTTTTACATTTCATAGATAACACAGATTGTTTCAAGGAAATATCATGTGCTTTAGCACACTCATATAGAATATTAAAAGATGACGCTAATTTCTTTAAATACGCATTAAAAGATTTTGCAACTGATGCATGTAGTGAAATGTGTTATGAAATCGGCTTATATTATAAGGAAATAAAAGATTACTCCGAGGCAATTATCTGGTTTTATAATTGTGCCTTTGAAGTTGGTCCCATTATCGATGTAGAAATCAGTGGACGACTTGCTTTTTATGAACTATCAAAATGCTATCAAAAGCTATACGATTTGTCTAGACCACGTAATGAAGAATATAAAAAAATGATTGATATCTATAAAGCCAAAGGGGATGAATTTAAATTACCTGAGACACTTTAACTTTCTCTTTCCTCTATTTTTTGACGATTAACCCATTTCTTGTTCTTTCTAGGAAGTGGTGCTTAAATTTTATACCGTGCTCTTTCTCCTTGTAAATTGACTTTATATTTTTTTTATACACATAATATATCTATAAATATGGTTATTTTTATAAAAAACAAAAACAATTTATGTGATTATTAACAATTGTATATTTTTTATAAAAGTAGTATATTTATTTATGACAAAAAAATAACAATTTTTTTGTATAAGGAGTTTATATAAGGAGGAAGAAATGGATTTTTTAAAGGAATACTCTCAAAAACTTGTTTCTGCTGACGAAGCAGTTAAAACAATCAAATCTGGAGATTGGGTTGATTACGGTTGGTGTAATGGCACACCTGACGTATTAGATAAAGCTCTAGCAAAAAGAACAGACGAATTAACTGACGTAAAACTGCGTGGCGGAATTTTACTTAAGCCACTTGCTATTTTTGAACGTGAAGATGCTGGGGAACACTTCACTTGGAACAGTTGGCACATGAGCGGCATCGAACGTAAGTTGGTTTCTCGTGGATGCGCATATTATTCACCAATACGATATTCTGAACTTCCACGATACTATCGTGATTTGGACGTTAAACCCGCCGTTGCAATGTTTACTGTTGCTCCTATGGATGCCCATGGTTATTTTAATTTTGGACCAAATGCATCTCATCTTAAAGCTGTTTGCGATTCATCAGCAAAAGTTATAGTAGAAGTAAATCAAAATATGCCTGTTTGTTTAGGCGGAACTGAAAACTGTATTCATATTTCAGAAATTGACTACATAGTAGAAGGAGATAATTCACCAATTCCTGAATTAAGTTCTGGTGGCCCAACAACTGAGATTGACCAAAAGGTTGCTGAATTAATAGTTAATGAAATTCCAAATGGTGCTTGCCTACAATTAGGCATTGGAGGAATGCCAAACGCTGTCGGTTCACTTATCGCTCAATCTGATTTAAAAGATTTAGGTGTACATACAGAAATGTATGTTGACGCATTTGTTGACATCGCAAGAGCTGGAAAAATTAACGGTTCAAAGAAAAATATCGACCGTTATCGTCAAACTTTTGGTTTTGGTGCAGGTACAAAAAAAATGTATGATTACATCAATGAAAACCCTGAACTAATGAGTGCTCCAGTAAGCTACACAAATGATATTCGCCAGATTTCAGCACTTGATAATTTTATTTCTATTAATAACTGCGTTGATCTTGATTTATACGGTCAAATTAATGCTGAATCAGCTGGAACAAAACAAATCAGTGGTGCAGGCGGACAACTTGATTTCGTATTAGGTGCTTACCTATCTAATGGTGGTAAGAGTTTTATTTGCTGTTCCTCAACATTTACTGATCGTTCAGGAAAAACATATTCTAGAATCAAACCTACTCTTACAAACGGATCTATCGTAACAGATACAAGAGCAAACACTCATTACGTTGTAACAGAATATGGTATTATAAATCTTAAAGGAACATCTACATGGGAGCGCGCCGAAAAATTGATTTCAATTGCACATCCAGATTTCAGAGATGAGCTTATAAAGGAAGCAGAAAAATTAAAAATCTGGAGAAGATCAAATAAATAATATCTTTTAATTTTTGAACACATTGCTTTCACAATTTAGACACAATTAAAAATCAAAAAACTACCAAAGACCCCTACTTAAATTTGGGGTCTTTTTGTAATTACTGCATAATTAAGTAAAATATTTATATATATTTCTTTATATTAAATTGGACTTATTTAATTTTTTGTTTATTTCTTATATTTTTTAGTTTTTTTATCCTTATTTTTTATCTATCTTTCCACTTGTTTTTATATCTATTTTTTTTTAATCTAATTATTATAAGATGGAGGTATAAAAATGTCTACAAAATTTAGAAAATTCAATTTTAAAAAATTAAATTTTCCAAGAAAAAAAGATGATGCACAGCAAACAAATACTGCTAAAAAGCAAATTTCTCCAGAGCGACAAAAACGTATAGATTTCTTAAATAAATACTCTTTACTTTTCCACTTATTACTTTCTTGTGGATTAGTTTTTGTTATAGAATGGATTTCTAGACGTAGCTTGGTATCAGCATGTGGATTCGTTGGAGGTCATACTCTTGCATATTTCTACAATGCATTTTTAGTTTTTGCTTCACTTACACTAGTATATTTATTTAGAAGACGTGCATTCTTCAGATTGATTATTAGTTCGGTATGGTTTTTACTTGGGGTAACAAATGGTGTTATTTTATCAAATCGTGTAACTCCATTTGCTTTTACAGATTTTAAGATGGTATCAGATTTACTTGCAATGACCAACACTCATTACTTTACAATTACACAGGCAATTCTTGTTGTGGCAGGATTAGGATTATTTGTTTTATTCCTTGTTGTATTTTTCATTAAAGGACCAAAATATCAAGGTAAAATCCACTACATTGTTGCTCCTGTTTCTGTTTTAATTATTTTATTTGCAGGTGTTCCAACAATTACAACTGCTGCACAGAAAACACATGTAGTTGCAAGTTATTTTTCGAATATCGCTCAAGGATATGAAAACTATGGCTTTGTATATAGTTTTTCATCAAGCGTTATTGACCGTGGTATGAAAAAGCCACACAATTACAACAAAGAAACAATTGACGCAATTGAAGATAAAGTAAACAGTCAAAAACAAACTACTTCAATCGCTGATAACGAAAAACCAAATGTAATTTGTATTTTATTAGAGTCTTTTTGTGATCCATCAGAGATTAAATTCTTACACACAAATAAAGACCCTATACCAACTTTCCATAAATTAGAAAAAGAATACACTTCTGGATATTTAACAGTGCCTGTAGTAGGTGCCGGTACTGCAAATACAGAATTCGAAGTATTATCTGGCATGAGTATTAAATACTTTGGTACTGGAGAATATCCTTACAAAACTATTCTTAAGGATACTGATTGTGAAAGTGTTGCAGCAGATTTAACAAAAATCGGATATAGCACACATGCTGTTCACAACAATGGTGGTAATTTCTACAGCCGTGTTAATGCATTCTCTAAAATGGGATTTAATTCTTTTACTAGTAAAGAACTTATGAATATCCAAAGTTACACTCCTAACGGAAGCTGGGCAACAGATGATATTCTTGTAAACGAGACAATTAAAACACTTGATTCAACACCTAATCAGCCTGATTTTACTTACACAATTACTGTAAGTTCACATGGTGATTATCCTAAAGATCCAGTTATCGCCAATCCAGAATTCAAAGTTTCTGGTACTTCTAATGAAGCTCAGACTAACCAGTATACATACTATGTTAACCAGCTTCACCAAGTAGATAACTTTATTGCTGATTTAACTGCTGAATTAAGTAAACGTAATGAAAAAACTATAGTTGTTATGTTTGGAGATCATTTACCAACTATGGGACTTCAGGATTCTGATATGAAGTCAGGTGATATTTATAAAACAAAATATATTACTTGGAACAATTTTGGTCTTCCAAAACAAGATGCTGATTTAAAAGCATATCAGCTTTTAGCTAATACAACAAATACACTTGGTATTCATGAAGGAACAATTTTAAACTATCATCAAACACAAATGAATTCTTCTGACTACGAAAAAGGTTTAGAGAATTTACAATACGATTTGTTATACGGTAAACGTTTTGCTTACAATGGCAAAGATTTATATCCAGCAACAAACATCGTTATGGGTATAGATGACGTAACAGTTTCAAATGCTAAGAAATCAATTGATGGTTCACAAGTGATTATTGAAGGTAAGAATTTCACTAAATGGAGTAGGGTTTATATCAATGGTACAAAGGTTGATACCGACTTCTCTTCAGACAAATTATTAACTATCAGCTCAAGTGGTATCAAACCTGGAGATAAGATTGTAGTTAATCAATTAGGTTCAAGCAATACTATATTTAGAAGCTCTAACGAATATAAATATTCAGGCAAATAAAAACGCGATATGATTAATCATACGAATTTAAATACTATTAAGGGATTCTGTATAGAATAAAAAAATAAATAAACATAACCCCCTCTTTAAAGGTTTAATTTAGAGGTTATCCAAAATTTGGAATATCTCTCATAGTCACCAATAAAGAGGGGTTTTATTTATATTTTAATTATGATTCATTGATACTTTTATCAAAATTAAATTATGCTTTAACCTTTTCAGTATTCTGTAATACTTCAATTGCTTTTGATAACATTTCTTCATTATCAATTTCAAAGAATTTTCCTTCATCTGCAATCTGTGCAGCTTCCGGATTAAGTGGTAGCTTGCCTAGTACTTCTATTCCAAGTTCTTTTGCTACATCATCTATATGACTTTCACCAAATAATTTGATTTGTTTACCACAATCTGGACATAGTAAATAACTGAAGTTCTCAACAACCCCTAATACCTTTATATTCATCATATTTGCCATATTATAAGCCTTTTTCACAATCATCTGAACTAATTCCTGTGGTGATGTTACAATAACTATTCCTTCGACTGGAAGAGACTGGAACACTGTTAGTGGCACATCTCCTGTTCCAGGTGGCATATCGACGAATAAATAATCCAAATCTCCCCAACATGTTTCATTCCAGAATTGTTTTACAACGCCAGCAATAACTGGTCCTCTCCAAATAACAGGTGCCTCTTCATTATCCATTAAAAGATTTATAGAAATAACTTTGATACCTTCTTTTGTTTCAATTGGAAGCATTCCTCTATGATCACCAACAACCTGCTCTTTTAAGCCAAACATTTTTGGTATTGATGGTCCTGTTATATCAGCATCAAGTATTCCAACCTTGTAACCTTTTTTTGCCATTTGAACAGCTAATGATGATGTCACAAAAGATTTTCCTACTCCACCTTTTCCACTTACAACACCAATTACATTTTTTATATTTGAAAATGCATTCATAGGCTCTTTAAAATCCTCTTTACTAGCCTGTTGTGTTTGCTCACTTTTTTCTCCTCCATTCCATGTTTTTCCTTGTTTTTCCATGTTTTTCTTTGTTCTAGAAAATGCTTCAAAATTTTCCTTGCTCATTACTTCCTCCTAATTACTCTTACTTTCAACTCTCTTTTTTTTCGTAAAATCAGTATCCATATGAATTACCACAAAATAATCTTCACCAATTTGTTTATTCACTTCTTCTTGTATTTGTTTTTGTAGAATTGCTTCATTAGCATCCATATAATATGGCACAACTACATCAAAAATAATATTAGTATGAGTACTTCCTTTAACAACTCTAAAATCATGAATAGTCATTGAAGATTCTATTTTTAAAACTATAATTTTTATCTTATCTTTCAATTCTATAACATCTTTATCCGATGTTACAACCGGGTCCATATGTATAACGGATATACAATTTAAATCGTTATTTAATTTATTTTCAATATTATCGATTATATCATGTAACTCTATTATATTTCCATCAACAGGAACTTCCGCATGCAAAGATATTATGCGTCTTCCTGGTCCATAATCATGAACCATAACATCATGAACACCTACTATATTTTCATTATAATGTGTCACTATATAGATAATTTTATCAAGAAATTCTGGTTCTGGTGGTTGTCCTAACAACGGATTTATTGTATCTTTTGCTGCTGTATATCCTGCATACAAGATGAAAAATCCAACCGCTACTCCTGCATACCCATCTAAAAAACCATATCCAAACTTGGCTAAAATAGAAACTATTAATACGATGCTCGTTGCAACACAATCACTCAAACTATCCGTTGCAGTTGCAAACAATGACTGAGAGTTAATCTTTTTTCCCACTCTTCTATTATAAAATGCCATATAAAATTTAACAAGGATTGACATTATCAAAACAAGTATTACATACACCGATGTTCTAGCCTCTTGGGGATTTAGTATCTTTAAAAAAGAAGATTGTATCAACTCAACTGCCATTATAATAATAAAAATTGACACAACAAAACCCGAAATATACTCCATTCTACCATGTCCAAACGGATGATTTGGATCTGGTTTTTGTGAGGCCATTTTAAAACCTACCAAGGTAACTACAGAAGCTCCTGCATCAGATAAGTTATTTAGCGCATCTGCCGTAATTGCAATTGAACCACTTATAGTACCAATTATGATTTTAGACAAAAATAACACCATATTCAAAAAAATGCCTAAAACTCCACATAAAATACCATATTCTGTTCTTTTTTTCTCTTGAGAATATTCTGATTTAATAAATATTTTTTCTAAAATACCCATTTTTCCCTCCAAAAAAGTGTGTAACAACACTCTTTATATTGAGTATTATTGCACACTTTTAAGTATTAATCTACTTCATTTCACCAAAATCTTTAAAAGGAAAATAGATAAAGAATCCTTTTCCAATTATATAATCTTTTTTTACATATGTATTTTTCCAAAATCTTGAGTCATTAGAGTTATTTCTATTATCACCCATTACGAAATAGGAATCTTTTGGCACCTTATATTCAAGCGGTCCTGCCATAACGTACCATCTTTCTTTTAAATAATTTTCTTTTAGGGGAGTTTTGGAATCATTTATATATACTTTTCCACTTACTATTTTTATTTTATCTCCAGGTAATCCTATAATTCTTTTAATAAATTTTTGAGACAAATCATCTGGTGCATAAAAAATAATTATATCTCCTCGCTTTGGATTATCAAAAACGTACGCTAATCGATTTCCAAAAATATTGTCGCCAGGTTTAATAGTCCTTTCCATTGAACCTGTTGGAACAATGGCATTGATTATTACATACGTTTTAATAACCATCGCAACAATAATCGCAGCCATAATTATTAGTATCCATCCGAGTAATCTTTGTAGCTGTTTTTTCTTTCTCATTCTTACACTCTCTCTTTATATTTTTTATATATTATATACAGTGTATATTTCGGAAAGAAAACATCTCATATTAAGAAAAATCCCTCTATGTAGATTGTTAAATAATATGCATCATTTGGCATACATATGCATAAACAATCTGCCTACACAGAGGAATTTATCATTTTTTTAATAATATTTTTTATTTTTAATTTTTTTGTTTGATATTTTTTGTTTGATATTTTTTGTTTGATATTTTTTGTTTGATATTTTTTCTTAGTATTGTTTACTTAATACTATAAATATCTTGAATTTACTTTTCTAGCAAATAATTTATTTTAGCAAACACCTTGAGCTAACATTGCATCTGCAACTTTTTCGAAACCTGCAATATTTGCGCCAGCCACATAGTTACCTTCCATATCATAACGTTTTGCAGCATCTGAAATATTATGATAAATGTTTTTCATAATCTGCTGTAATTTACCATCTACTTCTTCAAATGTCCAACTTAATCTCTCACTATTCTGTGACATCTCAAGTGCTGAAGTAGCAACACCACCTGCATTTGAAGCTTTACCACAAATAAATAATACTCCATTATCCTGAAGATATTTAGTTGCATCTAAAGTTGTAGGCATATTTGCGCCTTCACAAACAGCTAATACACCATTTTTAACAAGCTCTTTTGCATCATCTAAGTCTAATTCATTCTGAGTAGCACATGGTAATGCAATATCACATTTAATATTCCATACTCCGTGCTCACCATTCTTTTTCTCGTGATATTCTGCACTCTTACGAGCTGCTGCATATTCTGTTAATCTTGCACGTTTAACTTCTTTTACTTCTTTTAATAATTCAACATCAATTCCCTCTGGATCATAAATCCAACCAGTAGAATCAGAACATGTTACAACCTTTGCACCTAACTGCTGTGCTTTTTGAATAGCGTAAATTGCAACATTTCCAGCACCTGATACTACTACTGTTTTATCCTTAATATCCATATCGTGATCTTTTAAAAGTTCTTCTGTAATGTATACAAGGCCATATCCTGTAGCTTCAGTACGAGCAAGTGAACCACCATAGCTTAATCCTTTACCTGTAAGAACACCTTCGTATGTTCCTTTTATTTTCTTGTACTGTCCAAACATGTATCCAATTTCTCTTGCGCCTGTTCCAATATCACCAGCTGGTACATCTACATCAGCTCCAATATATTTGCACAATTCTGTCATAAAGCTTTGGCAAAATGCCATAACTTCTCTATCAGATTTTCCTTTAGGATCAAAATCAGAACCACCCTTACCTCCACCAATAGGAAGTCCTGTCAAAGAATTTTTGAAAATTTGTTCAAAGCCCAAGAACTTAATAATACCGATATTAACAGAAGGATGTAATCTCAATCCTCCCTTGTAAGGTCCAATAGCATTATTATACTGTACTCTATATCCTGTATTAACCTGTACTTGTCCTTTATCATCAACCCATGGTACACGGAATTTAATCTGACGATCTGGCTCAACTAGTCTTTCAAGCAATGCTTCTTTTCTAAATTTTTCCTCATTTGCATCAATAACAGGTTTTAATGACTCTAAAACTTCTTCTGCTGCCTGTAAAAATTCAGGTTCTGATGCATTTTTTTCTTTAACTCTTTTTAATACCTCATCTACATAACTCATCTTCCAATTCTCCTTTTGTGTATAAAAATATTACTTCTTCTCTATATTAAAGCTTTTTTTAGAATTTGTAAATATTTTTTTCTTTATTTCTGTATATTTTCACAGTTGTAAAGTGCTTTTACATCAATTTTCTATAATAATAATATATTTTATACACAACTTGACTTTATTCAAAAAAAATATTAAAGTTTTATCTGGATTGAAATATATTCGATTTTATGTTTTATAGTTATGGAGGAATAATTAAAATGTCACTATTTTTAAAATCTAGTACCGCAAATGATGGTACTTACTCATTCACCTTATTAGGTAATATATCAATTGTAGTTTTAATAATCGCTATTTTGTTACTTTCCTGTGCTTTCTTTGGGAAAAAACTAAAACTTAGTCCTAAACAACTTGCATTTACATCTGTAACACTTGCAATTGCTTTTTTAGCCTCATTTATCAAACTTTTTAATTTACCAATGGGCGGTTCTATTACTCTTTTTAGTATGCTTTTTGTAACACTAATAGGCTATTGGTATGGCATAAAAATAGGTATAACTGCCGGAGTAGCTTTCGGACTTTTGCAATTAATTGTTAATCCTTACATCATAAGTTTACCACAAACTATTACTGATTATATTTTAGCATTTGGTGCTTTAGGATTATCTGGTATCTTTACCAATTCAAAACACGGTTTAATAAAAGGCTATATTGCTGGAGTTTTTGGAAGATTTGTATTTGCTGTTCTATCAGGTGTTATATTCTTTAGCTCCTATACATCATTTTTAGGAATGACAAACTCATTTGCATATTCCATTGCATACAACGGCATATATTTATTTTCAGAAATGGCTTTAACACTTGGTCTATTGGCTCTTTCTAGTTGCAGCAAAAGCTTCACCAATGGCTTATCATACATTACAAAGCTCGCAACAGGCGAAAACATGCCAGCACAATTATTTTAGTGAAACGCATAATAATTCTGCAAAAACTATATTAAAACTTTGTTATCAAAAGTTTTAGCTTGGAAAAAATTTACAATTTAATTGTTGTAATAAGTTTTTTTATAAGAAAAAAGGACATTGCCTATTTGATAAAAATTGAGGTGACCCCTCAAAGTTAGACTTTTTTACGAGACGACTTCGGTCGTCTCGTTTTCTTTATGCAGCTAAAAGATGGTGCCTGTATTGAACAGGACTCATCCATCCTAACTTTTCTTTTATTCTCTCTTCATTGTAATACTTTATAAACCGTTCTATTTCCGATTTTAATTCCTCATAACTATAGTAAACAACACCATAGTATATCTCTTGCTTAAGTAAACCAAAGAAATTCTCCATTATCGAATTATCAAGGCAGTTCCCTTTCCTGGACATACTTTGAAATATTCGTTCTTCTTTTAGTCTATGCGAGTATGCTTTCATCTGATAAGCCCAACC
>NZ_FNPG01000012.1 GCF_900107245.1 Lachnobacterium bovis DSM 14045 | reverse complement strand
TAATCATTGTGAGTTCCTCCTGTTTAACTCATATATCATATCATTTGTACATTTTTATTTAATATTTTTTGTACATAAATAAGTATAACTTTATATTCTAGCAGCGGTTTTTACCGAGAGTGCGGTAGACAGCTTGCTCTGGGGGTTGGCGGGAGGCACTTTAGGACCCGGTATTGTATGGATTGTAAAGCATTTTTACTGGTCTGCTCCCAAAAACAAGATAAGATACAGTGAAATTAAGGAACAGGAAGATATTAGTCTACATGATGAATTGAACGAGAAACTACGCGACAAATCGGGTAGAATAGCTTATAATATCATTTTTTTCTTGATATGCATTTCCGAGGTGACATTCTCTATTCTTGGAAAAGCAGGAATGATTATCAACCATAAGACTATAGTTTGGTATTTGTTTGGATTGTTAATTATACAGATTTTAATAGATAAAGTGGTGTATTATCAATTGAGGAAGAAATACTGATTTAATTGCCCTTATTAAAGAATTCAAATGATAGAGATCTATTTTGACCTAATACAATAGAGATTTTGGTGATATTGCTACTTGAAAGATAGGTCTATTGATGTATAATCCAGGATAACTGTTTATTAGGCAAAAATGGAGGATATGAAAAATGGCAAAACAAAATATTTTTGATAATGAGACCTTCTTTGAGGGGTATAAGGCTATAAGGGACAGGGAAGGCAATGCAAATGATCTCTTTGAGATACCAGCTCTTTTTTCATTACTTCCTAATCTCAAGGGGACGAGCGTATTAGACCTTGGATGTGGCTTTGGTGAGCATTGCGTGGAGTTTGTAAACAAAGGTGCCTCTAAGGTTGTTGGAATCGATATATCTGAGAAGATGCTAGAGGTTGCTAAGAAGGAGCACTCCAATCCAGCGATTACTTATATGCTTCTTCCAATAGAAGACATTGAAGAGGTGGAAGGTAAGTTTGATGTGGTAATAAGCTCGCTCGCATTTCATTATGTTGAGGATTTTGAAGGAGTGGTTAGAAAAATCTATGACAAGCTAAATACAGATGGGTGTTTTATCTTTTCACAGGAAAATCCCATTAATACAACCTATTGTGGTGGAATTCCTCGTTGGACCAAAGATGAAAATGGAAAGAAAATCTATGTTAATCTAGCCAACTATGCTAGGGAAGGAGAGCGTGAGTCTGAGTGGTTTGTTGAAGGAATAAAGAAATACCATCGCATGTTCTCAACCATCATTAATACCCTAACTGAAAATGGGTTCATTATAGAAAAGATGATAGAGCCTATCCCTACTGAAGAGATATTAGAGAGGTTTCCTGACCAGGAAGATCTTTTTCATAAGCCGGATTTTCTTTTGATTAAGGCGAAAAAGTGAATTTCAGGATAATAAAATAATTTCGGGTTTGTCAGTATATGTCGATAATGAGTTTTATCGGAAGATAATCTTACAAAAGACAGACAAAGATTTAATGAGTAGAAAGTAAAATAAGAGTATTATTTTTGATCGCAGTTATTAAAGTTGCCACCAGCCGCATACAGTAGCCCTGAGCTTTCTACCGTACGCAGCAGGTATACATTACGGGAAGCAATGCTAAGATGCTTAGCTCTGAAATGAAAAAGGTTCTTGGGGGCAGATATTTGTCTAAAATGATCATGCCTTTTTCTCTTAGTGAGTCACTGGATTACAAGGAGATAGCTCATGACGAAAAGGCACTTCTGACAACATCTAAAGTGGCAAAGGTTCACAGAGGATGCCAAGAATATATTTTGAGTGGTGGCTTTCCTGAAGCGTAGCTTTTATCCAACAAAAGAGAATATATTAAGAGTGTCTACGAGAAGGTTTTCCTTGGAGACATTATAGAACGTGAAAAAGTAAATAATAAGATGGCCCTCAGGCTTATGATAAAGAAAAAGAGAGCACTCCAAGATTCTATTTTTACGATAATGGACTTTTGTCGCTGTTACTTGTAGATAAGCCATCTGCTCTTTTGGAGAATGCAGTTGCGGTATATTTAAAGCGTAGGTTTGGCGAAGAAGTATATTACTTCAAATCCACGCAGACGGGAATAGATATTGATTTCTTTATTCCGGGAGAAGAATGCGCAATTCAGGTTGCCTACAGCTTAGAAACGGAAGAAGACAGAGAGACAAAGAGTCTTGTATCTTTTGCAGAGAAAACAAAGGGAATACGTCGCCTTATTATAGTTACTAATGAGGGAGAACGCACGATTACAAAAGATGGACTTACTATAGAAGTGATACCTGCTTATAAGTTTATTTTGGGGGCAGCATTCTGATTGAATATTATCCCGTAATATAGTATTGACGATTCTGACCTATTATGGTATCATCTATTCAATTGAATTAAACAGACGCCCATTGCTACCGAGTAGTGGGATTTACGTCATTCTTTTACCGTTAGGTCTTAGCAGGTAAAGGAATGACGTTTTTTAGTTTTGGAGGTAGATTTATATGAGACGGATTTATTTGCTGATTGCAGGTGCATTTAAGATTATCTGGGCAGTGGCTATGAAAATGTCGAATGGCTTTACTGTGCTGATACCTTTGATTATTACAGGAGTAGGTTATATTGCCAGCGCAGTTTTTCTGGCAATTGCATTGAAACAGCTTCCGTTAGGATCTGCCTATGCTATGTGGACTGGCATGGGAATTGTGGGAACGACCTTACTTGGAGTATTTCTTTTCCATGAGAAATTGTCTGTTCCGCAGGTTATCTGTGCTATACTGATTGTAGATGGAATAGCGGGACTTAAGATTTTGGCGAAAGATTGAGGTGTTTACAATGTTTAGAAAAATGAGAAGATTTAGGCAGCAGATCTCTGAGGCTGAATGCATAGAGATATTGAAGAGTACCAAGAGAGGTGTTCTTTCTCTGATAGGCGATGATGGATATCCATATGGAATCCCAATTGATCATTGGTATTGCGAAGAGGATGGAAAAATCTATTTCCACGGAGCAAAGGAAGGACATAAGATAGATGCAATCAAGGCATGCGATAAGGCAAGCTACTGTGTTTATAATGAAGGCTACCGCAAGGAAGGCGATTGGGCTCTGAACATTACAAGCGTGATCACATTTGGAAGAATTCATTTGGTAGAAGATGAGGAGGTCGCTCTTCGGATTTGCTCTGAACTTACTAGGAAGTTTACTGATGATCAGGCATATCTGGAGCAGGAGATAAAGAATTCTTTCCGTAATGTTCAGTGCTTGGGGTTAATTCCTGAGCATATGACGGGTAAGCTGGTTAATGAATCATAGGAAGCTGAACAGGAAGGAGAGATAATCAAATGGAGTTGAAAAGAATAGAGCATGATCTGACTGTTTGTAAAGTACATGATGTTTTGGATATTGATATGTCATCTGAGTTTTATTTTGTGGGAAAAACAGATGAAGAAATATCTTTAGTCTGTAAAACGGAGGATACTCCGGCTGGTACAATTGAGCGTGATGATGGATGGAAAGGTTTTCGTATCCAGGGAACGCTGGATTTCTCCCTGATTGGTATTTTGTCAAAACTATCAGGCATTCTTGCTGAACATAAAATCGGTATCTTCGCGGTTTCAACATACAACACAGATTATATCCTTGTGAAGGAAGAAAACTTTGAGAAGGCTATGAAGATCTTGGCTTCTGGAGGATATACAGTAACATAAATCGCCTATATAAATGAGTACGACAATTTCGGTTTGTAAAGACGAAAGGTATTGGAAAAAAACAGATATAAAGTTGTCACCAGTTGTGTACAGTAGTCTTGAGCTTTCTACCGTACGAAATACACTGATGAGCAATAGGCAGGGGCGTGAAAACGCCCTTGTTTTATGCACATAATATTGAACAGGATGGTAGATATAGGTATAATTATAAATAGTTGCTACAAAGTAAAAATTCAAGTATTTCTGAATAGATTAACTTTCAGGATAATGAAATAAGCAAATCGGGATTTTTAGAGGCAAATTATATTTCAGTTTTATAGACGATAACAAATCGGAATTGACGGGGTGATAACACATAATGGAAAAAGAGACAAGAAACAGTATCATTTTGTTTTTGATATTATCTTTCGTACCGATGTGGGTGTTTAGCTACATTTATTACATTATGAAATCTGATACTATCCTCTTGGTAATGATGCTGTTACCAGCGGTTGCTTCTGTAATTACCAGAGTCGTCAGAAATGAGGGCTTTGAAAGAATGCTGCTTCGCCCTCATTTAAGGAGAAACTTAAAGTGGTATTTCACAGCATATTTTGCTCCGCCTTTTATCGCTTGTTTCGGCGCAGCGGTATATTTCCTTATCTTTGGAAGTGACTTTTCGCCATTGCAATCTGCTTTTGCAATACAGGAATCAATCATATCGACTAGCGAATTATTGAAAACGCTGTGCATTTTGATTCCTCTTGCAATCATAGTGAATCCTATTATGGGAATGATACAATGTTTTGGCGAGGAGTTGGGATGGCGAGGGTATCTGCTACCAAAAATCGGAGAAAAACTTTCTCCACTTTCTGCATCTGTTTTTACTGGAGTGATTTGGGGACTGTGGCACGCACCGATTATAGCAATGGGCTATAATTACGGCACAAATAATCCGATTGCCGGTATTTTTGCAATGACAGTTTTCTGTACTGTTTTGGGGATTATATCTGGATTTTTGACCTATAAAGTGCGCTCTATATGGCCTGCTGTTTTGTTTCACGCCTCTATAAATGGAATGGATCGTTGGGCTCCATCTACGCTTTTTATGTCTAAAAAACCAAATATGTTTTTGGGGCCAGATCTTTTGGGCTTTATCGGTGGACTCGGTTTCATAATTATAGATGTGGTCTTAATTATGAATATGAGAAAATGGAAGAAAGGTGAGATTTAATAACAAATTCAAGTTTTTTGGGATGAATGTTGGAGCATAAAATTGGAATATATTCCAGGTTAAGGAGGTAAGGATTATCAGCTGATGATACGAGAAGCAAAAAAAGAAGATTTGGAAGCACTTTTGGAACTGTATCTTTACTTACATGAAGACAGTATTCCCAAGCATGATGAACATCTTGAAAAAATATGGAATCAGATCATTGAAGATTCGAATCACCATTTGATTGTAAATGAGATTGATGGTCAGATTATATCTTCTTGTGTTTGTGTGATCATCCCGAATTTAACAAGAAATATAAGACCATATGCTTTTGATGAGATGACCAGAGGCTATGGTAATGATGCTAATCGGGATAAAAACGCTGGTAAGTATCTAAGAAAAGTATTTGAAATTGCAAAAAACTTATAAAAAGGAAAATTTCTTTTGAAGATACGATTCAGCTTTTGCAATGTGACGTGTAGTACTTTTGATACTGGTGCTTCCGTCACTGATACATGGAAGGAGGGCAACATGCCATTATCTTTGCTGGATAGCACCATTTATGGTGATTCTGGGATTGTTATCCCATGATAATCTGACCGGATATGATATAAAAAAAGATCGACGGAAGTATAAGGTTTTTCTGGAATAGAAACCTATGAGGCATACTTGAAATGGTGTAACAAAGCAAGAAAGGTTCTGGCATGAAAAGAATTGTAGTTTATTTCTCATTAGAAGGTAACACAGAGTATATAGCAGATGAATGGAGCACATGCAGGAAGGTTTTTACAGAATCTTCAGAATGAGATTAATGCGTTGAAGTGGTGAGATTTAAGAATCGGAGTTTGAGGAGAGGAACATGGATTATATTAGAGACAGGAAGAGTAATATTCCCTTTAGTTTACATGATAGTAAGATAACCCAGCTTGAAATCAATGAGTCTAATCTGTCTTTGAAGATAGACCGAATATTTCAGTGTACTGAAGAGGAAGAAAAATGGTATCAAGGAACAATCGAATTTACAGAAGTTGACATAGAATTTTGCGATATCATGCTGTTTAATGCACCATATGGATACGATGGAGAAAAATCGTTTGTTGGAAAATCGTTGTCTTTCGATGAATTTAACATACAATATCCAAACGTACACTTTGAGATTATTACGGAAGGGTATTGCGGATATGACACAACATTTCAGGGATGGATATGGCAAGGCGATAATAAACCATTATTTGCAATTATGCGTATATGGAATAAAGGTGATATGATATATCGTATTAAATAAATTCAAATTAGGAGAGGTCCTTACTATGGGTAAAGAACTGTCAGAAATGACCTTGGAAGAATTGTGAGAATTATTCTCTATTTTCCTTGTTCAGCACGATGATCGGTGGGACGAATACTACAAAGAGATAGAAGCTGAGATTACAGAACTTTTTGAAGGGTGTCCGGTTAAAAGAATTGGTCATATTGGAAGCACAGCGATAAAGGACATTTGGGAAAAAAAGACGGATTTCACTCAATAAAGGATATACAAAAGATGGCTTTGCAGAAAGGGGTTATCATAATGACAAATAGAGAAAAATATGGATATTCATTACTGGGAGAAGATATAGAAGAGTCTGTTTGGAATACAATATTTAAAAAATTTAAGTTTATTCCAAAATATGCAGAGTTTCCGTATTGGTGGATTAATCTCCCGTCACCTTCGAGAGTGTATCAGTTGGAACTATCAACTTATGAAGATGATTGGAACAATGACATTAATTCACTTTTTGTTCAATTGGGAAGTCAAGAACTTTATGCGCTGGATTGGCAACATGATTGCTTTGTATTCTCTCCAAATGATTATGAAAAACTGGTTAAAGAGTATTATGATGAGGCAAGAGACTGTAATGTTTATTTTCCAAATTACTATCCTAATGGTGACTACCATTTCTTTGTGGACCCGAACTGGCGATTTGGATTCTTCGGTCATCCTTGGCTCAAACAAATTGCTGTTTTTGGAGAAGATTTGATAGAACACATTAATATGAATGCGAAGACATTAGGATTAAGCTTCATGGAAAATAACGGAGATAACTAGTACTATACTTAATAATGCGAACTGACATTATCTTTCAGGATAACGGAGAAATAACTGAAGGGAGGCTGTATTGTGAGCAAGATAGTTATTTTTAATATGTTTTAAGGAGGAGAATTATGAAAATATTAGTTACAGGAGGAACAACTTTCGTAAGTAAGTTTGTTGCAAGATACTTTGTTGAAAAAGGGAATGAAGTATATGTTTTAAATAGGAATACTAAACCACAGGTTGAAGGTGTTAAAATAATAAAGGAAGATAGACACAATCTAGGTAATAAAATCTGTGATTTTAAGTTTGATACAGTGTTGGATATTACAGCATATAATGAAGAAGATGTGATGGATTTATCTACAGCACTTGGTAAAGTTGGTCAGTATATTATGATTAGTTCTAGCGCAGTTTATCCTGAGTATGAAAATCAACCATTTGCTGAAAATAGTAAAGTGTCGAAAAATAAATTTTGGGGAAAGTACGGTACGGATAAAATAAAAGCAGAATCGGCAGTGTTAAAAAATTTTCCGGATGCATATATTTTAAGACCGCCATATCTATATGGCCCGATGAATAATATATATAGGGAAGCTTTTGTTTTTGATTGTGCAAGAAATGATCGCAAGTTTTATTTGCCAGGTAACGGTGAAATGAAGTTACAGTTCTTACATGTACATGATTTGTGTAAAATAATTGAAAATATAATGATAACAAAACCTGAGAATCAGGTGTTAAATGTTGGAAACGTAGATACAATTTCAATAAAAGATTGGGTTATATTGTGTTATAAATGTTTTGACAAGGTGCCTGTTTTTGAAAAAGTTTCTAAAGATATTGAACAACGTAAGTACTTTCCTTTTTACAATTATGAGTATTATTTAGATGTAAAAAAACAGCAAAAACTTTTAAAAGAGACAATTGATATGGAAACTGGACTAAGAGAATCCGCTGACTGGTATTTAAAAAATGAAACAGAAGTAAACAAGAAACCATATTTTGAATATATAGATAGAGAGCTCAGCTGATAAGAATAGGAGAAAAATTATTACAGGAGTGAAATTTTATGAAAAATAATTTAGAATATAGAAGAGCGACTATAGACGATTTGGAACTTTTGGTTAAAACAAGAATTGAAGTGCTTCGTGCTGCAAATAAACTTGATAAAAGTGTAGATATGTCAGAAGTTATGCAGCAGTCGAGCGAGTATTACAGTAAAGCGTTAGTTAATGGTAGTCATACTGCATATTTGGTATTTGATGGAGAAAAATTTATTGGGGCAGGAGGTGTGAGTTATTATAGGGTTATGTCGACTTATCATAATCAAACCGGAGAAAAGGCATACATCATGAATATGTATACATTACCAGAGTATAGAAGACAGGGCATAGCATTTAAAACATTAGATTTACTTGTAAAAGATGCAAAAAAAAGAGATATTGTAGAAATAAGCCTTGAGGCAACAGATATGGGAAGAGCGTTGTACGAAAAATATGGATTTGAAAAAATGAAAAATGAAATGGAATTAAATAAATAGTAGAAAATATTGAAAAATATAATTATATAATAATATAGTTATACAACAATGTGATAATATAAATACGCAAAAGAAGGAGAATGTCTCAAGCAACATTCTCCTTTGATCTCTTGAACAAGCATTTTTATTAATAGACATGTTTTTGTTTTTTCGATGAATTTTACTTTACAAAATTATTGAAGACGCATTATTGACGTCTTAAGAGAACACAATCATAACCATGTAAATTACCATCAAATGTTTCATCACCAAGCAATTCCTTATAACCTAGATATTCCTTTGCAGTTGTTTCCTGATTGCCGGGATGGAAAATAAGAATTTCTCCAGATGTCAAATGGTATTCTAAGATTCTTTTTACATTATCGTAAGTTGTAAATTTGTAAGAACCTCGTGGAATAGCATTTAAGACATGTCTAAAATAAGTTAAACGCTGATACCATGCGTATAAGTCAAGGTCTTGACGATTTTCATCCCAAAGCATTCCACGGCGATTGTCCGGGTCATTGCCACCAGTCATTCCAACTTCATCTCCATAATAAAGGAATGGAGTTCCTGGAAGAAGCATTTGCATTGCAGCAGCAAGGCGTAATTTTCTTTTATCACCGCCTGCCCGATATAAAAAGCGGCTCGTATCGTGGCTATCTATCAAGTTCCACATCACAGGTAAAACAGCAGTATGGTACTGACCTTGTAGAAATCCCTGCTCAGCTAGAAAATCAGATGGCCTTAGTGTCTCATCACAAATCATAGAGGAAACACTCTTATAAAAAGCATAATTCATTACAGAATCCCATTGGTCACCTTGTAAAAAGTCGGGAGCATAATGCCAAACTTCTCCAACAATCAATGCATCAGGGTTAACAGTTTTGATTTCCTTACGAAAACGTCTCCAAAAATCATGCCCAACTTCATCACCAACATCAAGGCGCCAACCATCAATTTGATATTCTGTAATATAGTATTTTGCTACATCGATAATATAATCCGCAACTTCTGGATTGCTGACTCTGAGTTTTGGCATACCACCAAAAAAAGCAAAACTCTGATATGATGGAACTTCATGTTTTGAACCATAATTAAGAGGTAAGGAATCGATGTAATACCAGTTGAAGTATTTAGAATCTCTTCCGTGTTCTTGTATATCCTTAAAAGCAAAAAAGTCAGTTGAGGTGTGATTAAATACACCGTCTAACATGACGCGAAGTCCGCAATCATGTGCACTTTCAATCAGTGTATGTAAGTCATCATCTGTGCCAAGCTCTGGATCGACATGATAATAGTCAATAGTATCATATTTGTGGGAAGTATTTGCTTTAAAAATAGGTGTCAAATAAATAACATCTACTCCTAATTCTTTCAAATGAGGAAGTCGATTCGTTATTCCCTGTAGAGTACCATGCAAGTTGGCATCCCATGAAATAGGTTCCTGATACCATATAGAGCCATCAATTTCCTCTGTAGCAGCAAAACGAGAAGGAAAAATTTGATACACAACGGCGTCTTTTGCCCAATTAGGAATCATAAAAGTCTGTTCTTGTCGTGATAATATTGGACAGTCAAACATTGTTTCAATATCCTGTGGTTCATATGAAAAAAATCGAGAGTCACCATACCATATTCGTGCCCCAGCACTGTCTACGAGTTCAAAAAAGTATCTAAGACAAAGAATATCAGGATTATGAGCATTTTCGGTACCTTCTATTGAATTGACAGTTACATCGGCCATAAAATAATCATGACCAAAATCAGTAGCATATTTTGTCATTTCACAACAAGCTCTAGTGTCTTTTTGCTCAACAGTTAAATATTTGTCTCTCGTGTGCAAATATATGGCACTTATATCATTTTTCGCAACCATAAGGCGAATACGTAGTTTTCCATTTTCCAAAAAAAAGCAGTCTCTTTGATCTGCATAATGCAGAATACCAGCATAAATCATAAAAAAACCCCTTTGCTAAAATTTTCTAAAATTCTTACTTTCATAATACATTGTATATAGTAAAAATTCAATAGCAAATTTTTATAAATAAAGTTTAGATAATTTGATATTGTTAGTTGAAAAAAAGAAGAAATAATGTTAAATTTAATTTTGAATATATGAAGAAATAAAAAGTCGGCTAAAAAGAGAAATGAGGAGAAATTTTTTATGAATAGTTCAGAAGAATTTGATATTTGGGCAGAGGATTATGATAAGGCTGTTGTAAATATGGAGATGACAAATAAATATCCATTTGTTGCACGTAGCCAAATCTTTGTTGATATTATTAAAGAAGTGAAAAGCAAAAAAAATGCAAGAATTCTTGATATGGGATGTGGAACAGGTGAATTGCTTTCATTATTAAGTGCATTTGATTGTGAAGTTTTTGGACAGGATTTTTCAAAAAAAATGTTAGAAAAAGCAAAAAAGAGAGTTCCTAATGCAAAATTATATGTAGGTAATTTTGAGGATGGCTTGGTTAAAGAATTAGAAGGAATAAAATTTGATTATATTATTGGAACATACGTATTTCATCATTTACCAGATGATAAGAAGGTGTCATTTTTTAAAGCATTAAAAGATAGATTAAATGAAAATGGCAAAATATTGATAGGGGATGTTATTTTTCAGAAAAGAGAAGATATAGAAAAATGTAAAAAAGACGAGGGTGAAAGATGGGATGACGAGGAAGAATACTGTGTGGTTGATGAGCTACAAGTAGATTTTCCAAATCTCGAATTCATAAAAGAATCATATTGTTCAGGGCTTTTGAAAATTAGCAATGAATGTCGAAATTAATGATAAATAAAATAAAAGGAAGTAAATAAATGTATTTGGTAAGTGCCTACTTTGACCAGGATTCAGTGCAGAAATTGCAAAATCTGATAAATGCAGTGGCAGAGGAAACTGGGAATGATTATATGATAAGAAACAATGTTCCACCACATTTAACTATTTGCGCATTTGAACAAAAAAATACAAAAAAAGCTATTGAAATTTTTCAATCATTTGCGGGAGATTTACAAAGCAAAACAATATATATTCCGGCAATAGGTGCTTTTTGCCCAAATGTGATATATGCAGAAGTTGTTCAAAATCCATATCTGTACGATTTGAGTAAAAAAATTTATCAAAATATTAAGATGTTTCCGGATTCAAAATGCAGTAAGTATTATATGCCATTGCAGTGGATTCCACATGTTACAATAGGTAAGAAATTAACGCCTAATCAAATGAGTAGGGCATTTGAAAAATTATTGGAGTTGTTTCATCCTATTGAAGCAAAAATTGTAAAATTAGGTTTATCAAAACCAAATCCGTATATAGATTTAGCGGAAAAATATTTTATATAAAGTTTTTTGAAAGGGTTATTTAATTAAATGAATATTGAATTAGCAAAAAGTAATGACAAAGAAGAAATTTTACAGTTATATAAATCACAGTTGGGGAAAAAATATTGTCCATGGAATGAATATTATCCTGAAGCTCAAGAAATAGATTTTGATTTATCGAGAGATTCACTATTTGTTATGAGAGATGAAGGAAAAATAATTGCAGCAATATCCATAGATGATGATGAAAGTGTGACAAATTTGCCATATTGGACACCAAGACTTCAGCCGGGTGCGGAGCTTTCGCGTTTAGCAGTTGCAATAGATTATCAAAGCCAAGGTCTTGCAAAAAAAATGATTATTCATGGAATGAAGGAAATAAAAAAAAGAGGGTTTAAAAGTCTTCACTTTTTGGTAAATAAAACAAATTTAAAGGCGTTAAAATGTTATGATGCGTTTGGATTCGATAAAGTTGGAGAGTGTGAGCTTTATAATCAGCCTATGCTTTGTTATGAGAAAGAATTATAGTAGTAAAAAACGATCATATAAATAGATCGTTTTTTATTTTATACATTGTATTTCAGCCAAATCTTCGATGGTGTGATGAAGTTTCTGTACCAATGGAGTATTTGCAGCAGTATAGTACACTTCTTTTCCATTTCTGCGAGTAGTTAATAAACCAGCAGCTTTTAAAACACGTAAATGATGTGAAACTGCTGGAGATGTCATAGAAATCATAGTTGCAATATTTAAAACACATTCTTCTGTATGGCATAAAATCCAAAAAATTTTTAATCTAGTTGGATCACCTAAATGTTTCATTGCTTCAGCTACAGATGTTATAGTATCTTCGTTTGGAAGATGTGAAATTATTTCATTGTCTTTTTCATTTAAATTATGATTATGTGGTAAATCTATTTTGCTCATAGGTGCCTCCTTAATAATGCATTTTATAATTATATTATAGCAAAAAAAGCAAACTCAAAAAAGATAAATACAAAAGTCAATTCCTATTGACATGGTAGGAATAAAAGTGATAGAATTACATTCTGATTGTGGAAAAATATAACAATTAGAATTTTTTAAAAGAGAGTGTGAGAATATGGCAAAAGTAATAGTAGGATTGTCTGGTGGAGTAGATAGTGCTGTTGCAGCGTATTTGTTAAAATTAGCTGGACATGAGGTTATTGGAGTGACATTGAGAACATGGCTATCTGCAGATGGAAAAGAGAGCAGATGTTGCGAAATAGATGATGCCAGAAGGGTGGCATGGCAGTTAAATATTCCATATTATGTAATTAATTGCGTAAATGAATTTAAGGAAAATGTAGTTAATCCATTTATACAGGAAAATGTTGAAGGGTTAACTCCTAATCCTTGCGTATGGTGCAATAGAAAAATAAAGTGGGCTAAGATGATAGAGTCATTAGACGTTTTTGGCGCTGATTATATAGCCACGGGACATTATGCTACAATTGATAAATTAAAAAACGGTCGTTATACATTAAAACAAGCAGATTACATAGATAAAGATCAAACGTATATGTTGTACAAATTAACGCAAGAACAGTTAGCAAAAACGATAATGCCGCTAGGAAAAATGAGTAAAAAAGAAGTAAGAAAAATTGCAGAAAGCCTTAATTTAGAGGTCGCAAGTAAACCAGATTCACAAGAAATATGTTTTGTTACAGAAGGAAAATATGGCGAATATATAGAGAACAATTATGATGGAGAACTTCCAGAAGAAGGCTTTTTTGTTGATGAAAAAGGAAATAAACTTGGAAAACATAAAGGAATTATTCATTATACAATAGGTCAACGAAAAGGGTTAGGAATTTCATTGGGAAAAAGAACATATGTAAAAGAAATTAGAAAAGACACAAACGAAGTGGTTTTATCAGGGAATGATGCACTTTTTTCAAAACGTATAAAATGCAATAAATTAAATTTTATGAGTATTGAAGATTTAAGAGAGGGAGAAAAAATAGAAGCAAATGTTAAAGTCAGGTATCATCATAATTCACAAAAGGCTTTAATTCAAAGAACAGGAGCGGATGAAATAACTATTGATTTTGCAGAAAATGTTAGAGCGGTAGCTCCAGGTCAATCGGTTGTTTTTTATGACTCAAGTAGTTACATTATAGGTGGGGGGATAATAGTATAATTAATTTAGTTATGATAAATTTAAAAAGTGTGATATAATGTGATAAATATATTTTATAAAGAAATGTTATAGGAGAATAAAGAGAGGAGAAAGTGATGAAAAAAGTTGATAATGAGTCATCTATGAATGCTGATTTTAATAATCAACCGAATAGAAGTACGAATTATAATAATCAATCAATGTTAAATAACGGTTCAATATCAGGCAGACCAATGCATGGTAACCCAATGCCAAACAATGGTCCAATGCATGGTAACCCAATGCCAAACAATGGTCCAATGCATGGTAACCCAATGCCAAACAATGGTCCAATGCATGGTAATCCAATGCCAAACAATAGACCAATGCATGGCAATCCAATGCCAAACAATGGTCCAATGAATGGAAATCCTTTTAATAATCGCGCAATTCCTAATAATTATTTAAACGAAAATATGAATAATAATTCAGATGGAATTAAGAAGGAAAGAACTATTGAATCGTGGATTGGAACACGAGGAATGGTTATTTTAGCAAGCATTATGATAGTCGTTTCTATAGTGCTTTTTGGAAAAATCTTATTTGATGATTTTGAAAAAGTGATTGTGTATTCAGTTTTATATACAGTGTTTATAGGAATTTCATTATTTGGTTTTATAAAAAGTATAAAGAATACGAATGATTTTTGGTATAAGACAATAATGTGTTCAGGCATATGTGCAACATATTTTTTGGAAATATCAACATACAAATCGTTCAATTTAGATTTTCTAGTAATTACGGGTATGTTTGCGCTCTGGACACTAGGCGCCATGGCATTAATGTATAAAGACAGCATAATGTCGATTATAGTTACAACTAGTGGAACGTTCTTTACCATTAATTTTTTGATGATAGTGGGTAAGATGAATGAAAGAGCTGGTTTTGTTGTTATGATATATACAGCATTATATGTTGTACTAAGTATAGCAATTAACTTTAAAAACGAACTTAAATATTGCAGTATGATAATTTGTTCAATAGAATTATTCTATGCGTATTGTGCGGCAATAGTGTCAGTAGTGTCTTCTAAATCGCATTATACAATGGAATTTCGAATATGTGGTGTAGTACTATTTGGATTGTTATTTATTTATTCATTAGTATTTTCTTGGAAAAATGATAAAACAGTTGAAGTTATTATTTTTTCTGTACTAACAAAAATAATGTTTATTATAACATTGTATATTTATAGAAATGGTTTTGTTGGAGGAACAGGTTATATAATTGCTCTAGGTTCAATAGTTCTGTTAGAAGATATAATCAATTTGGCAAGAAACAGAATCGGTGAAAAAAAAGAACAAAACTTGGGTTTAGCCTACAAAGTATGTAAAATTGTTTCAGATATTATCATTTTCGCAATGATATGCTCAACCATAAAAGTAGGATATTTTAGTTGGTTTTGGCATAATGAGTATTTAAAAACATTTTCAATAGAATTTTATATTGTTTTAACGGTTTTAGCTATTTTTACAATTATTGCAAAAAAAGATTTTTATACAATAAGATTTGCAGCCGTAATGATTGTTTCTACATTTATTGGTTCATTTAACTTACTATTAGTTCGATTGTATAATATAAATAATTTTGCATTAGTGTTATGTATTTGTTTTTATGCATTCTTTTTGAATTACATTGTGATGATGTTTGATTTTTACAGAAAAAAAGAGCATACATTAGAAAATTATATTATACAGTATATTGCGTTTTTGACATTGGCAATCGTTAGTATGAATAACTTTAGACTGTGGTACTTAGGGGCTAAATCTTTTGAAAATAATGGAGATGTAGTGTTTCTTATTGAATTAACAGTAATAATTTTGATGCACAAAGTATTGAGCATTATAAAATTTTATGAAGTAAAGCAAAAGAGTAGCATTGTAGTATTTAATATTATTATGAGAATTGCTGATGGATTAATGTATCTTGTGTTGGTGAATACGTTTGTTAGCGAAAGGACTCAATTTAACAAATTGTTAGGAACAGTTTTAGCACTGTTTTTAATTGGAATTGATCTTATAGAAGTTTTAATTAAGAAAAAGGTTACATCTACTTTTATAATATCAAATGCAGTAAAAGTGTATGCTGTGCTTATAGGAGTATTAATTTCTTATAGCGCGAAGGGATATATTGTTTCTATAGCAATATTTGTAGTGTCAACTTTGTATGTGTTTATTGGATTCTTAGAAAAATTCAGATCAAAGATGTTAAGAAGAGCAGGTCTTGTTATGGCTTTGTTGTGTGTGCTTAAGATGATGCTGTACGATTTGGCTTCAGGGGCATTATTAGGATATGCAATTGGATTTTTAGTAAGTGGTTTGTTATGTGCGTTAATTAGCTTTATTTATTCATATTTTGAAAAGAAATACATAGATGTCTACGAAAATGATAAAGTTGAAGATGATCTTAAAGATAAAAATGCTGAAATGCAAAGAAATTATTATGATATGCTAAATTCTAGGATGGTACCAATGGGAGTAAATCCAGGAATGCAGGCACCAAATGGAATGCCAATGAATCCAAGAATGAATCCAGGAATGAATCAGGGAATAAACCCAGGAGTAAATTCAGGAATGCAAAATCCAAATGGAGTTAATCCAAATAATCCATTTTCTAGATAGTTATTAATCTTGATATATAAATATTGGAATGAGATTGAAATAGTAATTTAAAACTAAAAAATCAAAAATATAAAAGCGCAAATCTAAATAGTAAATATCAATAAGATATACTAAAGGATTTGCGCTTTTATTTTTGTTATAAAGAATCTTGTAAGAGAGTCTTTGTTTTACTCGTTTAATTTATGATAGAATATTATTCGAAAATTTTGTTATCTTCTTGCATTTTTTTATAGCGTTGTACGTAACGTTTGATACGCTCATATGGATTTAATAAATCGCTAATTGATGTATCGTGGTTAAGTGTATCAACGATGTATGCAATGTATTTACTCATATCACAGCTGATATAGTAAGAACGAGATAATAATTCTGGTGTCTGGTAGCAAAGGTTAGTTGTTACAACTTTGTAAATTAAACCTTCTTCTACAGCTCTATCAAATGATTCTAAACCGTTTGTGAAAAGACCAAATGTAGCAATAACGAAGATTCTTCTTGCTTTACGTTTCTTTAATTCTCTAGCAGTATCAATCATACTTTCACCAGAAGAAATCATATCATCGATAATCATTACGTCTTTTCCTTCTACAGAGTCACCAAGAAATTCATGTGCAACAATTGGATTTCTTCCATCAATAATTACACTGTAATCTCTTCTCTTATAGAACATACCCATATCAACACCTAAAACGTTAGCTAAGTAAATAGCACGTTTAGTAGCACCTTCATCAGGACTGATAATCATAAGGTGATCTTTATCAATTTGAATATCTGGTACATTTTTGAAAATGCCTTTAACAAATTGGTAAGTTGGCATAACTGATTCAAAGCCACCAAGAGGAATAGCGTTTTGTACACGTGGATCGTGAGCATCGAAAGTGATGATGTTATCAACACCTAATTGCTGAAGTTCTTGAAGTGCAAGAGCACAATCTAATGATTCACGTCCAGAACGTCTGTGTTGACGGCTTTCATATAGAAATGGAAGTATTACTGTAATTCTGCGGGCTTTTCCACCAGCAGCGGCAATAATACGTTTTAAATCCTGATAATGGTCATCTGGAGACATGTGGTTAGTCTGTCCGCATAAGCTATATGTAAGACTATAGTTAGTAACATCAACCATGATATATAAATCGTATCCACGTACAGATTGTTTGATTACGCATTTAGCTTCACCAGAACCAAATCTTGGAGTATATGGTTTGATAATATAGCTATCTTTGTAATAATTCTGGAAAGCACTTTCATTGTGATGTTTGTGTTCACGATTTTCTCTCCATTCTTTTAGATATAAATCAACTTTCTCAGCTAATTCACTACAACTTTCTGTTGGAACAAGTCCAAGGATACCTTGTGGCATTGTTTCTAATATTCTTTCATCGTTTGGCATTTAGGGGTTCCTCCATAAATAAATTGAGTTTATATATTATATATAATTAAGTATTATTGAAAAATAATACAATATTATTATCGTTATAAGTGTTAGGAATATAAAATTTAAGTAAGTCAAATCTAAAATCATATCCACAAATATTCACCAATACATAATTTATCACAAAATTGAAAGAAAACAAAGTGCAAAATTAAATAAAAAGGTAAAAATCTTAATTTTTAGATAATAATTAAATAAATGACGTAAAAATACCCATGACATTAGTCAAATTTAACATATACATAATTACAGATTATGTTATATTGCGTTTTTTCATACGTATATCTTCACCAAATAGCTTTAAAATTGAATAATTGTTGATTATTCGAGAAAAAGTTCGTTCAGAATATGTATCAATCAATTGGTTTGGTGAAAGGTTTGTTGAAATAATAGTTGATTTTTTTCGCAAAAGTCTTTCATTAACGCAAAGGAATAATTGTGAATTAGTAAAAGTATTGGTAAGCTCTGTACCTAAATCATCAATTATCAATAAATCACAGTCAAAAATACTTTTATTATTCGAAATTGCAGCGGAATCACGAGAAAAAACACCGCTTGACAAAGTTTCAAAAAGTTGATAAGCGGTAAAATATAAAACAGAGTGTCCTTTTCGAAGAAGACTTTCTGCAATGCAATTAGATAGAAATGTTTTACCGACACCAGTGTTACCATAAAATAAAACATTAGGGTGTATATTTTCAAATTCAGAAACAAATTCAAGTGAGCGTTGATATGCCATGCTTGCTAGAGCATAGGAACTCATGTTGCTTGAAGGGTCGATCTGTTTATCTGAATAAAAATCCATAGAAAAATCTGAAAAACTTTCATTTGCTATGGAATCTTTAATGTTTGATTGAGAATATACAAGGTCTATAACTTTTTGTTTGAAACAACGGCATTGCTTGCCGTTGATGTAGCCAGTATCTTTACAATCATTGCATTTATATTTAATCTCCAAATAGTCATCAGGATAAGAATTAAGTCGTAATAATTCATGGCGTTTTGAATTATACGTTTTAATCTGTTCTTTAAGTTCTTTTACAGAGTCCATATCGCCATTTAATCTTTTCCTGGCAGCAGAAATGGATGCAGAACTTACAGCATGATCAATTTCTTGTATTTCAGGAATTTTAGCATAAACTTCCTTTTGACGATTTTCAAATTCATGTTGGTTTTTAAGTTGTTGTGCGTTATAAGTTCGCATTATCGTATCGTATTGTGTGTTTGAAATTGACATAAGCCACCCCTTTAATACATTATATGATATTATTTTTTGGTATTATCGTCCGCTTTAAAGTTTGAATTAAGAAGGAACTGCTCTAGTTTGTTTGGATCATAACTTCTTTGGTTAAAATTATTAAAACGGTTGTTTAGCTTAGAAGAAGCATTCTTTTGAGATTGAGCGTTGTTTTTAGTGTTATCAAGAGCCTTCGTATTGTATTTTTTACTTCGTTCATAAGCTATATCTAGTTGTTTTATATCATCTAAAGAATGTACTTTTTTCTTAAACCAACTGCTTAGAATTTGATCGGTATATTCAAAACTAGGTTGGTGAATAGATGAAATTGTACGTCGACATGCTTCTTCTATAACTTGCATTGAAAAAGCATAGTTTTTGGTCCATTTTTTTACAAAATCAAGTTCAGCAGGAATAAGGTTACGACCAGATATACCAAGTGCATTCATTATTCCGTAGTATGTTTTGCTATATTTTTTGGAATTTTCCTTGGCCTGTTCAACAGTTGTAATGTTGTTTGAGTGCCAAGCTATAGCAACTTTGTCCATATATCTAAGACTTGTGTGATCCTTAGAGATACAGTATTCAACAAGATATGTAACCAATTCCGGCGTAAAATGGAGTTGGTCTATCCAGTATAAAATAGTATCAACTTCTGTTTGAGTTAAAATTTTATTAAAATATGTTCCTATAACGAAGAATAATTCAGAAATATCAGGATCATTCACGAAATTAGCTCTTTCATTTGCAGAGTAATCTTTTTTGGCAGGAACATCGGATTGAGAATTTTTTGAATCTGAAAAATTAATTGTTTTGTTTTCTTTTTCAGAGTTTGAAAAATCATTTATTATATTGTTGGCATTGGCGTTTGTCTGATTACTTTCCTCAGAGTTAGACAGTGTTGAATGCGTATCAGCCTTAATAGAATCTGACGCACTAGCTTTTTTCCCCTTAGGTGAAGTAACAGGTAGTAAACGAATACCAGTTATTTCATTTTTCGAATAGTCTAATTTAATAAGGTTAACTTTTTCCCAATACTTTAATGCACGAATTACATCTGTTTCAGTAGTCTCAAAGTAATCAGCAATGATAGCGATAGAGCATGCTGGTTCAGCCATACTGATACATTTTAGTATATATAAATAAATTTTTACATATTCACCATTAGCTTCTGGCATATAATGGTCGATAAAGTAATTTGAAACGCAAGTGAAAGAGTTTGCGTTGTTGTTATGTAATTGAATAAGTGACATAAATATTACCTTCCTAATTTTTCTGTTCGAATTATAGCATACAAAAGTTAAAAAATAAAGATAGCATAACTTGGGGAAAAATATTTATAAAGCTAATTAAAATTCGTGAAAAAAATGTGGATAACGTGGATAACTTTGTGGAAGAATAATTAAAATACGCGAATACCTTGATATATAAGGAGGTTTTTGTGTGTCTTTTTTTGATGTTATCCACAGAGTTATAAAAAAAAATCCACACAGGAATGTGAAAAATATAAACATTCCAATGTGGATAACGTGGATAACTAGTTATTTAAGAGATGTTCTCCGATTTCTACTACATTTCCGGCACCCATAGTTATCAACAAATCGCCCTCAGTGCAATTTTCGTGTAAGAATTTCTCAATTTCTTCAAAAGAAGGGAAATAATAACATGTTGTTCCATGAGATTTAACCTTTTCTAAAACGTCTTTTGAAGAGATTCCAATAGTATTTTTTTCTCTTGCGGCATAAATATCAGCAAGTACAACGACATCAGCAAGTGATAATACATCACCAAAATCATCTAAAAATGCTTTTGTACGAGAGTATGTATGAGGTTGGAATACAAGAACAAGTCTTTTATGTGGATAATTGTGTGCAGCAGTTAAAGTTGCACGAATTTCTGTTGGATGGTGTGCATAATCATCGATGATAGTTACACCATTTTTCTCACCTTTATAATCAAAACGTCTTCCGGCACCACCGAATTTTAACAATCCTTTAATAACAGCTGTTCTATCTAATTTTAAGATATCACATAAAGCGATAGCTGCCATGGCATTAGAGACATTATGTGTACCGGGAACGTTTAAAGTTACGTCAAATAATTTTTCATCACCGTGCATAGCTGTAAAAGAAGCACATGCTTTGTGATTGAATGTGATATTAGTTGCGTGATATTCACATGTATCGTTTAAGCCATATGAAACAACCTTTTGAGGCATATCAGCAATGATTTCCTTATAATTAGGGATTTCACCGTTGATAATAGTTGCGCCGTCTTCAAGAGTATTTCCGGCAAATTTACGGAATGAATTTCTGATATCATCTAAATCTTTAAAGAAATCAAGATGCTCAGCTTCAACATTTAAAATAATGCTGTATTTTGGGAAAAAGTTTAAAAAACTGTTAGTATATTCGCAAGCTTCAGCGATAAATACATCAGATTTACCTAAGCGTAAGTTGCTTCCAATTGCAGGGAAAACGCCACCAACTGAGATGGTTGGATCAGCTTGAGCCTCTAATAAAATTTGACTAATCATAGAAGTTGTTGTAGTTTTTCCGTGTGTTCCTGCAACAGCAATAGATTTAGCATAATGAGACATAATTTGTCCAAGCAATTGAGCACGAGTAAGCATTGGAATATTAGCTTCTTTTGTGGCTACAAATTCTGGATTTTTCTCATTTATTGCAGCAGTATAGACAACTAAGTCAATATCATTTGAAATGTTGTCAGCAGATTGTGAATAAAAGATTTTAATCCCTTTGTTAGCTAAAGAACGTGTGTAATCTGACTCCTTCATATCTGAACCAGTTACTGTAAAGTGTTGATCAAACAAAATTTCAGCAAGTGCGCTCATGCTAACTCCACCAATTCCAATGAAATGAACATGTATTGGTGTTTTAAAATTTATTTCATACATAATCAATTACCTTCCTAACTATATAATAAAAATAGAATCACTTCTATATTATAATCACTATGAAATAAAATGCAAATAATATTGTAATAAATAATATATTTTTTTAGAATGAAAAAAACAAAAAAAACGGGAAATAAGGCTAGAAGAGCGATATAATAAAAAAAATAAATAAATTGTGTAAAAAAGTGCGAAAACTGTTGTTTTATAAAAACAAGTTATGTTATAATATTTGGGAGAGTAATAAATATAGCAGTAGTACTGACAGACGAGGAGTGAAAGACGTGATTAAGAAGGAAATGATAGCAATGCTTCTAGCTGGGGGACAGGGAAGCAGACTAGGAGTACTTACAGCAGATGTCGCTAAACCAGCGGTGGCATTTGGAGGAAAATATCGTATAATCGATTTTCCATTGAGTAACTGTATTAATTCGGGGATTGATACAGTAGGTGTTTTAACACAGTACCAACCACTAAGATTAAATTCCCATATTGGAATTGGTATTCCATGGGATTTGGATCGCAACAACGGAGGGGTAAGCGTCTTACCACCATATGAAAGAAGCGATAACAGCGAGTGGTATTCAGGTACAGCAAATGCAATTTTTCAGAATATGAAGTATATGGAAAGTTATAATCCAGATTATGTTTTGATTTTGTCAGGCGATCATATTTATAAGATGGATTATGAGGTTATGCTTGATTTCCATAAGGAAAACAATGCAGATGTGACAATAGCCACAATGCCAGTTCCAATTGAGGAGGCAAGCAGATTCGGAATCGTAATCGCAGATGAAAACAAGAAGATTAAAGAATTCGAAGAAAAACCAGAACATCCAAGAAGTAACTTGGCGTCAATGGGTATTTACATTTTCTCATGGCCAGTTTTAAGAGATGCTTTATATACAATGAAAGATCAAAGCAATTGTGATTTTGGTAAACATATTATTCCATATTGTTTTGAACATGGAAAGAATTTGTTTGCATATGAGTACAACGGATATTGGAAAGACGTTGGAACTCTAGGTTCATATTGGGAAGCTAATATGGAACTTATAGATTTAATTCCAGAGTTTAATTTATACGAGGAGTACTGGAAAATCTATACAAATAGTGATAATATTGAGCCACAGTATATTTCACCTGAAGCACATGTCGAAAGAAGTATTATCGGCGAGGGGTCAGAAATTTATGGTGAAGTGGTGAACTCAGTTATAGGTGCCGGGGTATACATTGGAAAGGGAACTGTAGTTAGAGATTCTATTATCATGAAAGATACCAAAATAGGCGATAATGTCACTGTAGAGAAATCTATTATAGCTGAAGCCTGTGACATAGGAAGTAATTCCGTGCTAGGATTTGGAGATGAAGTACCAAGTAAATACAATGCGAAAATTTACGCATTTGGATTGGTAACAATAGGTGAATCATCAGTAGTTCCAGAGGGAGTAAGAATTGGAAAGAATACTGCAATTGTAGGTAAAACTACAATGGATGATTACCAAGATGGAGTTTTAGCAGGCGGAGAAGCAATTATTAAGGCAGGTGACAGTAAATGAAGACAATAGGTATTATTTTGGCAGGTGGTAATAATAAAAGAATGAGAGAGCTTACAGTAAACAGAGCAACTTCTGCGATGCCTGTAGGCGGCAACTATAGAAGTATTGATTTCGTATTAAGTAATATGAGCAATTCTCACATACAAACAGTTGCAGTTCTAACTCAGTATAATGCACGTTCATTAAATGAACACTTAAGCTCATCAAAATGGTGGGATTTCGGTAGAAAACAAGGCGGAATGTACTTGTTCACACCTACTATCACAACAGAAAATAGTGATTGGTACAGAGGAACAGCAGATGCAATGTATCAAAATATCGATTTTTTGAAGAAAAGACACGAACCTTATGTTATAATAGCTAATGGAGATTGTGTTTATAAGATGGACTACAATAAATTGTTAGACTATCATATTGAAAAAAAGGCAGATATTACAGTTGTTTGTAAGGATATGCCAAGTGATTATGATGTCAGAAGATTTGGCGTTGTTAAAATGAATGAGGAATCAAGAATTGTTGATTTCGAAGAAAAACCACTTGTAGCGCAGTCAAATACAGTATCTACTGGAATTTACGTAGTAAGAAGAAGACAGTTAATCGAGATGCTTGAAAGAGCTCAAGAAGAGAATCGATATGATTTTGTAACCGATATTTTAATCCGTTACAAAAATGTGAAAAAGATTTATGGTTATAAGTTTACGGATTACTGGAGTAATATTGCATCGGTAGATGATTACTATAGAACAAATATGGACTTTTTAAAGAGAGATGTACGTCAGTATTTCTTTAGAGATGAGCCTAAAATTTATTCAAAGGTTGACGATTTACCTCCAGCTAAGTATAATACAGGTTCAGAGGTTAGTAACAGCCTTATTGCTAGTGGTTGTATCGTTAACAGTAAAGTTGAAAATTCAATTTTATTTAAAAAAGTTTTCATCGGAAAGAATTGTGTTATAAAGAATTCTATCATTTTAAACGATGCATATATTGGAGACAATACTCACGTAGAGAATTGTATTGTTGAAAGCAGAGGAACGCTTAAGGCCAATACATACTATTGTGGGGAAAATGAAATCAAAATTGTTTCTGAACAAAATGAGCGTTATATGCTCTGATTAACAATGACAATAGATCCATAATAATGGACAAATGACGAGGAGGCAAAAGCCATGGAAATTACAGATATTCGTATCCGTAAGGTCGAAAAAGAAGGAAAAATGAAAGCGGTTGTATCAATAACAATCGAAGATGAGTTTGTAGTTCATGACATTAAAGTAATCGAAGGAGAGAAAGGGTTATTTATAGCTATGCCTAGTCGCAAAGCTGCGGATGGTGAATACAGAGATATTGCACATCCAATCAATTCTCGCACAAGAGAAGGATTACAGAATATGATACTTACAAAATATCAAGAGTTAATTGAAGCAAACGAATAGTATTAAGTAATAGGCTAGAGGGTGTCATACAGTGGTATGGCATCCTTTTTGCATATAAAAAACAAACACATTTTGACAAATAAATAGTATTTTGCTATTCTAAAAACAAATGAGTTGAATATTTTGATTAAGAAAATGAGGAAATAAATATGTTTTTAATAGTAGGTTTAGGAAATCCAGGAAAAAAATATGAAAAAACAAGACATAATATTGGTTTTGATGCTATAGATTATATAGCAGAAAAATATCATATTAGTGTTACTGATAATAAACATAAAGCAATTTGTGGAAAAGGTGTTATAAATGGACAAAAAGTTATTTTGGCAAAACCACAGACATTTATGAATTTGAGTGGAGAAAGTGTTAGAGAAATTATTAATTTTTACAAAATAGATCCAGAAGATGAAATGGTTGTATTATTTGATGATATAAGTTTAGCACCAGGAAATATTAGAATTAGAAAAAAGGGAAGTGCTGGCGGACATAACGGTATAAAAGATATTATTGCACAAACTGGTACAAGTGCTTTTAAACGTGTAAAAATCGGAGTTGGTGAGAAACCTGCAGGATGGGATTTGGCAGATCATGTATTAGGACACTTTAATAATGCTGATAGGAAATTAGTCGAGGAAGCATTAGAAGATGTGTGTGAAGCTACAAGTTTAATTGTGATGGATGAGATTGATAAAGCGATGAACGATTTTAATCAAAAAAAACAGAGGTAAAACGTGAAAACATTTATAGAAGGAATAAAACAATTTGACGCAAATAAAGAAATTTCAGATATTTATAAAAACAAATCTGGAATAATAACGATTACAGGATGTTTAGATGCGAGTAAACCACATTTGGCATATGTGCTTGATAAAGAAAAAAGGCATAAATTAATAGTTTTAAGTGAAGAGCAAAAAGCAAAAGAATTTTATGAAAACTATAAATTTTTTGATGATGATGCTGTGTATTATCCAGCAAAAGATGTCCTCTTTTACCAATCAGATATTAGAGGAAATCAGCTTGCAGCAGAAAGAATAAATGCATTAAAACAAATTCGTAATTGTGAAAAATGCACATTAATTACGACATATGATGCGTTAATGAATACTGTGGCATCTAGAAAAATGATGCTTGATACGGTTATGATTTTGCGCCCAGAAGATGAAATTTTACTAGACGATTTTGTAAAAAAATTAATTCAATTAGGATATGAAAAAAACTATCAGGTTGAAATCAGGGGGCAGTTTGCACTTAGAGGTGGAATACTTGACATATATCCTTTGACAGAGATGAATCCTATAAGAATTGAGATGTGGGGAGATGAAATCGACACAATTCGTTCATTTGATTTACAATCTCAGCGCTCAATAGAGAATCTAGATAAAGTAGAAATTTTTCCCGCAACTGAGATTGTTTTAGATAAAGAAGAATTAGATAATGGAATTAAACTGATTCAAAAAGATGCTGCAAAACAAGTTGAGAAACTTAGAAAACAAATGAGAACAGAAGAAGCGTTTCGGTTGAAATCTCATATAGACGAAATTATCGAGGAATGGGATAATCAAATCAATTTAAATGCTATTGAAGCGTATTTATCATATTTTTGTAATGATAAAATTTCATTATTAGATTATTTTGACAAAGATGATACGGTAATCATTTTTGATGAACTTCACAGGTGCATAGAAAGAGGCAAACAATCAGAACAAGAATTCAGTCAAAGCATGGAAAATCGATTGACTAAAGGTTATATTTTACCAAGACAAATCGAGGAGTTGTTCAGTTATAAAGAATTAAATGCAAAATTAAACAAATATAAGCTTATTAGTCTTGCAATGCTAGATAATAAAACATATGGATTTGATTTTTTAGATGAATATAACATAAAGTGCAAAAGTATAAGCTCTTATAACAAAAGTTTTGAACTGTTGATGAAAGAGTTAATTAAATTTAAAGAAAAAAAATATAAAATTGTTTTATTGTCACCATCAAGGACAAGAGCTAAACGTTTGGCAAATGACTTGCAGGATAATGGTATAAATTGTTTCTATTCAGAAGATAAGGATAAAATACTTAAAAATGGTGAATTAATGGTCACAAATGGCTCGATTCATAATGGCTTTGAATATACAGATTTTAAATTTGTTGTTATAACGGAAACAGATATTTTCGGTAAAAAAGGTAAAAGAAAAAAGAAAAAACGCGTATATGAAGGCGAAAATATACAAAGTTTTTCGGATCTGCACATAGGAGATTATGTTGTACATGAGAATCATGGATTGGGAATTTACCGTGGAATCGAAAAAATCGAGGTAGATCAAAAAGTAAAAGATTATATCAAAATTGAGTATGCTGGAAATGGGAATTTGTATATTTTAGCTACACAATTAGAGATGATTCAAAAATATGCAGGGAAAGATTCAAGAAAACCTAAATTAAATAAATTAGGTGGACAGGAATGGAATAAGACCAAATCAAGAGTAAAAAAATCTGTAAAAGTAATAGCAGAAGATTTAGTAAAATTGTATGCAAAAAGAAGCAAAGAAGCTGGATTTGCCTACGGAGAAGATACAATTTGGCAAAAAGAATTTGAGGAATTATTTCCATATGAGGAGACTACCGATCAAGAGCTTGCAATTGAGGCAACAAAGAAAGATATGGAAAGCACCAAAATAATGGATAGGCTAATTTGCGGTGATGTTGGATATGGAAAAACAGAAATAGCAATAAGAGCGGCATTTAAAGCTGTGCAAGAAGGAAAACAGGTTGCATATCTTGTGCCTACTACGATTTTAGCTCAACAACATTATAACAATTTTGTGCAAAGAATGAGAGAATTTCCTATAAATATTGCATCTTTAAGTCGTTTTAGATCAAAGAAGGAGCAAGATAAAACGATAGAAGGATTACAATCAGGATTAGTTGATATAGTAATCGGAACACATAGAATCCTTTCAAAAGATGTGAAGTTTAAAGATTTAGGATTACTTATAATAGATGAGGAACAACGTTTTGGAGTTGCGCATAAAGAAAAAATTAAACAGATGAAAGAAAATGTTGATGTTTTAACATTGACTGCAACTCCAATTCCAAGAACTCTACACATGAGTCTGATAGGAATACGAGATATGAGTGTTTTAGAGGAACCACCCGTAGATAGAATTCCAATTCAGACATATGTTACAGAATATGATGAAGAAATGGTAAGAGAAGCTATTAATAGAGAGCTTGCACGAGGTGGACAGGTTTACTATGTTTACAATCAGGTAAAAGATATAGATGAAGTTGCGGATAGATTGCAACAACTCTTGCCAGATGCAAATATTGCTTTTGCCCATGGAAAAATGAGAGTTACAGAACTAGAAAATATAATGTATGATTTTATAAACGGTGATATAGACGTTCTGGTTTCAACAACTATTATAGAAACGGGGTTGGATATTGCTAACGTTAATACAATGATTATAGAATCAGCAGAAAACTTAGGACTTTCTCAATTATATCAGCTTAGAGGTCGAGTAGGTCGAAGTAATAGAACATCATATGCATTTTTAATGTACAAAAAAAATAAAATGCTTAAAGAGGTTGCAGAAAAAAGGCTAGCAGCGATGAAAGAGTATTCTGATTTGGGCAGCGGATTTAAAATTGCGATGAGAGATCTTGAAATAAGAGGTGCTGGTAATCTTTTGGGTGAGCAGCAGAGTGGTCACATGGAAGCAATTGGTTATGATTTATATTGTAAATTGTTGAATGAGGCTGTAAAAGAGGCGAAGGGAGAAAAAGTAGAAGAAAGCTTCGAAACATCTGTTGATATCGAAGAAAATGCTTTTATTCCAGATACATATATAGTCAATGAATTTCAAAAACTTGAAATCTATAAGCGAATTGCAAGTATACTTTCAGAAGAAGAGGCTGATGAAATATTAGAAGAGCTGATTGATAGATTTGGTGAACCACCAGTTGTTGTACAGAACTTATTGAAAATAGCTAGATTAAAAATCCTAGCACATAAGCTTTATATAGTAGAAATTATTCAACGAAATAATGAAATAAAGCTAAAGATGTATGAAAAGGCAAAAATAAATCCGGCAAACATACCTCGAATTATTGAATTATATAAAAATAAAATGCGCTTCATTTCAGAACCTAAATGCGTTTATTTTGAGTATATTACACCAAAAGAAAAAAATAGTACTCCATTAAGAAGAAGACCTAATGCCTTATCAAGGGGTGTGCCTAGAAATGTTTCAAAAAATATTGAGAAAAAATCAACTCAAAGTACTATAGAAGTATTAGAAAAATTACTAAACGATATGGTAAAAATATTGCTTGATTCATAGAAAAGCACTATAATTAATACATGTATGACATAAAAATCCTAAATAGGATAAGTTGACTAGGAGGAAAAATGAAAACAAAAAAAGTATATTCACTTTTAATGGCAGGGGTTATTGGATTAGCAGCATTAACTGGATGCGGGTTAAATAAAGATGAGGTTGTTGCTACATATAAAGATGGAGAAGTTAAATTAGGAGATTTTAATTTTGCGGCAAGATATAATCAATTAACAAAAGGAAGTCTTTATAAACAACAATCATCAGGCGACGTTTGGAATATGGATATATCAGGAAACGGCACAACATTGGCAGATCGAGAGATTGAACAAACCTTAGATGAATACCATGAAATGATTACTTTAAAAAATCATCAAAGAGAAAAAGGTGTTGAACTTACAAAGGATGAAAAGTCTAAAATTGCTGAATCTTCTAAAAAGTTCGTAAAGGATAACAAGCAAGAGGTCCTAGATGAAATGACAGCATCTGAAAGTATTGTAAACGACTATTTAAGTCTTTGTACGATAAAACAAAAAATGTATAAAGAGATTGTAAAAGATGTAGATACACGAGTATCTGATGAAGAAGCTAATATGAGCGCATTCTCACTTATCAGAGTTGATACGCTCAGAAAATATGATCAGCAAACAGGGCAACAATCTGTTTATACAGAAGATGAGAGAAATAAAATAATTGCTACAGCTCAACAGATGTCAGATGAGATTTCAAAAGGCGCAGATATGAAAGCTACAGCAGAAAAATATGGTTATACAGTTTCAGACGGAACATATTCAAAAGATGACAAAAATCTAGATGATGCTGTAAAAAAACAATTAAATACAATGAAAGAAGGCGAAATATCTAAACTTATTTCGACACAAGACGCATCATATATCGTAAGATTAGACAAAAAAACAGATGAAAAAGCTACAGCTGATAACAAAAAACAGATTGTAGAGAAAAGAAAGCAAGACGAATATGAAAAAGTCTTAAAAGCATGGCAAAAGAAGGATGGTTGGAAAGTTAAAAAATCAGTTGTAAAGAAAGTATCATATAAAAATGATCTTTCTAAGAAGCAGAAAGAAAAATAAACAAAAAAAGAATAAATTTTTGTTGCATTGTAAATTAATAAGTTGTAAAATAATTAAGATATTATAAATTTTAAGCATCTAGGCTATGGTCTAGATGCTTTTTTAGGAGATATTATGAAAAAAGGAAATAATATAGTTTTAATAGGAATGCCTGGTGTCGGAAAAAGTACTATAGGTGTTATATTAGCTAAAGTAAAGGGATATAATTTCGTTGATCCGGATTTGTTAATTCAGGAAAAAGAAGGAAGACTTTTGCAAGAAATAATTGCATCAGAAGGTATAGATGGTTTCATTAAGATAGAAGAGGAAGTTAACGCATCGATTGATTGCCAAAAGACAGTAATTGCTACAGGAGGTAGTGTTGTATATGGTGAAAAAGCGATGGAACATTTAAGAGAAATTGGAACAGTTGTATATCTTAAATTATCCCTTGATGTTTTAAAAAACAGACTTGGTGACTTAGAAGTAAGAGGTGTAGTTTTAAAAGAAGGTCAGACATTAACAGATTTATATAATGAAAGAGTGCCATTGTATGAGAAATATGCTGATGTCACAATTGATGAAGAAGGACAATGTGTTGAACAGACAGTTAAAAGTCTACTTGAAATTTTAAAATAAAAATAAATAATTGCTAAAAAAATTATAAAAAAATTATAAATATTAGCAATTTTTCAAGTTGACAAAAAATGAGTTTACAAACTATAATAAGTTGTTAGGAAATAGAATATAAACTCAAGCTGATGAGTATTAAATACTGAGGTGTGAGATGGAACAATACGTGATAAAGGGCGGCCATACTTTACATGGCGAAGTAGAAATAGGTGGGGCGAAGAATGCTGCACTTGCTATTTTAGCAGCAGCCACAATGACAGATGAAACAGTAGTAATTGAAAATTTACCTAATGTTAGAGATATTAATGTATTATTACAGGCGATTGAAGAATTAGGTGCCAAAGTGGAAAGAAAAGGTCCACATAAAGTATCAATTAATAGCTCTTCAATTAGAAGCTATTGTGTTGATAATGAATTTATTAGAAAAATTAGAGCATCATATTACTTAATTGGAGCATTACTTGGTAAGTATAAACATGCAGAAGTTGCACTTCCAGGAGGCTGTGATATTGGAAGTCGTCCAATTGATTTACATATTAAAGGCTTCAAAGCAATGGGAGTTGGTGTTGAGATTGCACATGGACTTGTTATAGCACAGACTGAGAAGTTAAACGGTACACATATTTATTTAGATAAGGTTTCAGTTGGTGCAACTATCAACATTATGATGGCAGCTTCAATGGCTGAAGGTAAGACAGTTATTGAAAATGCAGCTAAAGAGCCACATGTTGTAGATGTTGCTAACTTCTTAAATAGCATGGGTGCTAATATTCGTGGTGCTGGTACAGATGTTATTCGTATAGTTGGTGTACCTAAGTTACATGCAACTGAATATGCTGTGATTCCTGATCAGATTGAAGCAGGTACATTTATGTGTGCAGCAGCAGCAACAGGTGGAGATATTGTTGTAAAGAATGTTATTCCTAAACATTTAGAAGCTACAAGCGCTAAGTTAATTGAAGCAGGATGTATTATTGAAGAATTTGATGAAGCAGTAAGAGTTATCGCTCCAGAGAAATTAAAACATACTCAAGTTACAACATTACCTTATCCAGGTTTTCCAACAGATATGCAACCACAGATGGCTGTAGTACTTGGTATGGCATCAGGAATTAGTACAGTTACAGAGAGCATTTTTGAAAATCGTTTCAAATATGTTGATGAACTTACAAGAATGGGTGCAGATATTAAGGTTGAAGGTAATGTCGCAATCATTAATGGTATTGATAGATATACAGGAGCAAGAGTTAATGCTCCAGATTTAAGAGCCGGTGCAGCACTTGTTATTGCAGGTTTAGCAGGCGAAGGAATCACAGTTGTTGATGATATTCATTTTGTAGAACGTGGATATGAAGCTTTAGAAGAAAAACTTCGTGGCTTAGGAGCAGTTGTTGATAAGGTTTCTTCAGAAAAAGACTTACAGAAATTTATTTTGAAAGTTTCATAATTGTAATAAAGTACATTTATGATAATATATTGAAGATTTTTTATAATTGAATACATGATATAAGATTTATAAAAAAGGTGCAATTAATGATTGTGCCTTTTTTCGATATATCATCTAAAGATAGAAGTACTGAATGTCGATTATATTATTGACAGGATAAAGATAAAGTGATATAATCACACAGTAAAAAAATATTATACTTCTCTTATTCAGAGTGATGGAGATACAAAGGATCTGTGAAGTCACGGCAACCCCGTTATGATAGCAATATCTACAGGAAGGTGCCAACCTGAGCGAATAATTCGAACAATAAGAGGATTGGTTATTAGGGTAATTAGTCCACTTGTTGTGCAAGTGGTTTTTTTTATGTGCATTTTAGCTAAGGAAGTATAGAGATTTATTAAATATATGTATTATTTTTTATTAAGAAAGGACAAAAGATGGAAAAATTATTATTTACATCAGAATCAGTTACAGAAGGTCATCCAGATAAAGTTTGTGATGCAATTTCAGATGCAATTTTAGATGAATGCATGAGACAAGATCCTATGAGTCGTGTTGCTTGTGAGGCAACAAGTTGTACAGGATTTGTTTTAGTTACAGGAGAAATTTCTACAAAAGCACACTTAGACGTACCTGCAATAGTTAGAGAAACTGTTAATGAAATCGGATATAATGATGCTAAGACAGGATTTGATGGAAATACATGTGCAGTAATGGTTGCATTAGATCAACAGTCTCCAGATATTGCAATGGGTGTTGATAAATCATTAGAAGCAAGAGAAGGAACACATAAAGATGATCTTGACACAGGTGCGGGAGATCAAGGTATGATGTTTGGATATGCTACAAATGAAACACCAGAGTTAATGCCTTATCCAATTTCATTAGCACATAAATTATCACGTAGACTTACAGAAGTTAGAAAGAATGGTACATTAAAATACTTAAGACCAGATGGTAAAACTCAAGTCTCAGTAGAATATGATGAAGACGGTAAGCCAAAGAGACTTGAAACAGTTGTATTATCTACACAGCATGACGAGGAAGTTACACAAGAACAGATCCATGCAGATATTAAGAAATATGTATTTGATGAAGTTCTACCAAAAGAATTAATTGATGATAAAACAAAATTCTATATTAATCCAACAGGACGTTTCGTAATTGGTGGACCACATGGAGATGCAGGTCTTACTGGACGTAAGATAATCGTTGATACATACGGCGGAATGGCACGTCATGGTGGCGGAGCTTTTTCAGGAAAAGATTGTACTAAAGTAGATAGATCAGCTGCTTATGCAGCACGTTATGTTGCTAAGAATATTGTAGCAGCAGGTCTTGCAGATAAATGTGAAATTCAATTATCATATGCTATTGGTGTTGCAGAACCAACATCTATAAATATCGATACATTTGGAACAGGTAAATTATCAAGTGAAAAATTAGTTGAAATTGTAAGAGAACTTTTTGATTTACGTCCAGCTGGAATTATCAAAATGTTAGATTTACGTAGACCAATTTATAAGGGTACTGCAGCATATGGACATTTTGGTAGAACTGATTTAGATTTACCATGGGAAGCAACAGATAAAGTTGACGAATTAAAAAAATATTTATAAAAAATAGATAATAGTAACTAAAGACAGCCGTGGAATTTCCACGGTTGTTTTGCGTATAAGGAGATAAAATGTTAAAAAGAAACAGAAAAATATGTATCGGTCTTAGTTTGATTATGATGCTATGTACTACCGGAATTACTGGATGTGGAAAATCAAAAAAAGAAGATGATATAGCTAAAGTATATGAAAATCAAGTTGCGCTTCCAAATGAAGTTTCGAGTGTAGCCGCATTTACAACAGATAAAAATAGTATTTATATTTTGGGAACAGATACAGATAAAAAATATGTTGGAACATATAAAACATCTGATTTTGGAAAGAAATGGGAAAAACTTGATAAGAATAGTCCAGAAGTGAATTCTAGAATTGATCAAGCGGTATTAAAAACAAATGGTGATAGTTATATTTTGACAGATAATGAGTCACAAAACAACACAGAAGAAAATTCTAAAGAGCCAGATAATTATGTTTTAAATAAAATTGTGGATGGAAAAGAGCAGTCAGTTAATAACGAAGGTATAGATCAATTAGAAATAGTTGGAGATGAAGTCTTTTTTGTGAAAAAAGGAACTGTTTATTCTGAAAACGGTGAAAAAATGTTTAGTACACATGGTCTGTTTTCAGGAAAAATTGATTCATTAACTAAGGCAAACGGCCTGTATTATCTTGAACAAGAAGGAATCGTCAAAGCTTTTGAACAGAAAACTTATAAAGAAGTGAAAAATGATAAATTAATAAAGAAATTAAATAAAGTATCAGAAGATGGAACCATGAATGTAACAATGTCTTCTGATGATAAAGATAGAATAAAAATGTTAACACAGAATAATGTTTATACATTTACAAATGGAAAACTTGAAAGCAAAAAGAAACTTGTTAATGCAACAATTAATTCTAGAACAACAATTTTAATGGATAGTCAATATTTTGAAAATGGGATATTAGTTCAAACATCGAATGATATAACAAATAAGCTTGTGTATATTTCTGATAAAAAAATAAAGAGAAAAAATAATATAAAAATATATTCGTTATATCAGAATATTTATATAAACAATATTGTAAGGGAATATGCATCTAAACATCCAGAAACAAATGTGGAATTAGAAGTGGGGATTCCTGAAAATGATGAAAATACAACATCATCAGATGCTATAAAAAAAGTAAATACAGAGCTCTTATCTGGTAATGGACCAGATATTATTATAATGGATGGATTATCAACTAAAAAAATGAAAAAAAGTGGAGTATTAGAAGATGTAACTGAATTAAGAAATCAGATTGAATCTAAGTATAATGTTTTTAATAATATATTGGAAGAGGATTCAAAGACAGCATATGAAATTCCGACTCATTTTAGTTTTTCAGTTCAAGCTGGAACTAAGAAATTCACAAATGCAGATTCTATAAGAAAAATATATAACGATTTTGATGAAATGGGTAAGAAATCAAAACCAGCATATATTACAGAGACATATTGTGAAATAATGAAGCAGATATATAAAAATTATCTTTCAACTAATATAGAAAACGGGAAGTTAAATGAAAGCGAAATACGTGATTATTTCAAATTGGCAAATAAACTTATAAATATAAAAAAGAAAACAGGTGCTGAAGATGAAGAGTTGTCTTTTGATATGCTTTCTATGAAGGGTATGATTTATCAAGAATCGGGCTGTCATAGTGTAAATAAAGGAAAAGCACAGGCAAGCATTGAAGCGATAGTTGCAAATGGTGGACTTGTAGAATTAGCAAAATTAGATCAAAACTCAAATCTAACTTATAAGGTGATTAAAGAGAATAAGTATACGCCATTGTATCGAATGGCAATTAATAAAAAAAGTAAAAATAAGAAAGTTGCAGAAGATTTTATAATAGAGTCCATTAATAAATCAAATCAAGAAAGCGACAAATTGGAAGGCATTCCAGTAAATTTAGATGCTTTAGATAGTTTTTATTCATCATCTACAGATATCTTCGAAGGAACTGACCAGTTACCATGTTTAAATGCTGAACAACAAATGAAGTATACTGAATTTATGAAGGGTTTAAGAAAACCGATAATTGTTGATTCTTCATGCGAAGATATTGTATACGAACAGGTAAACTTATTAAATAAGGGCAAAGTAACTATAGATGATGCAACTAAGAATGTAATACAGAAGGTTAAGTTATATCAGAAGGAAAACTAAAATCCCGCATAAAATTTAACTATAATGACAAAAATGGCTTGAAATTAAAAAAAAAGGTGATATAATACTAAAAGACAAAGAAAGGAGGCTTGAATATGAAGAAAATATCAGAAAAAAACACAAAGAATATAGTTGGTGGAGGATATCATTGGATTTGTGAAAAAACCAGATATTTAGGATACAATTATGGAAGCAATTACAATTCATGCTTAAGGGCAGCAGGTAGACATACAGGAAGATACGGCGGTTCACATAGAACTAGAGTTATTTGGTGTGAAAACTACTAATGATAATATAAATAATCAAAACCGGGGGAACTAAGTACCTCGGTTGTTTTGAGTATAAGGAGATAAAATGTTAAAAAGAAACAGAAAAATATGTATCGGTCTTAGTTTGATTATGATGCTATGTACTACCGGAATTACTGGATGTGGAAAATCAAAAAAAGAAGATGATATAGCTAAAATATATGAAAATCAAGTTGCGCTTCCAAATGAAGTTTCAAGTGTAGCCGCATTTACAACAGATAAAAATAGTATTTATATTTTTGGAACAGATACAGATAAAAAATATGTTGGAATATATAAAACATCTGATTTTGGAAAGAAATGGGAAAAACTTGATAAGAATAGTCCAGAAGTGAATTCTAGAATTGATCAAGCGGTATTAAAAACAAATGGTGATAGTTATATTTTGACAGATAATGTGTCACAAAACAACACAGAAGAAAATTCTAAAGAGCCAGATAATTATGCTTTAAATAAAATTGTGGATGGAAAAGAGCAATCAGTTAATAACGAAGGCATAGATCAATTAAAAATAGTAGGAGATGATGTCTTTTTTGTGAAAAAAGGAACTGTTTATTCTGAAAACGGTGAAAAAATGTTTAGTACACATGGTCAGTTTTCAGGAAGAATTGATTCATTAACTAAGGCAAACGGCCTGTATTATCTTGAACAAGAAGGAAGTGTCAAAGCTTTTGAACAGAAAACTTATAAAGAAGTGAAAAATGATAGATTAATAAAGAAATTAAATAAAGTATCAGAAGATGGAACCATGAATGTAACAATGTCTTCTGATGATAAAGATAGAATAAAAATGTTAACACAGAATAATGTTTATACATTTACAAATGGAAAACTTGAAAGCAAAAAGAAACTTGTTAATGCAACAATTAATTCTAGAGCAACTATTATAAAGGACAGTAAATCATTTGAGAATGGATTACTAGTGCAAACATCTAATCAAATAAATGATAAACTAGTATACGTATCGGATAAAAAAATGAAGAAAAAAAATAATTTAAGAGTTTATTCATTGTATCAGAATGAGTACTTAAATACTATTGTATCAGAATATGCTTCAAAGAATCCAGATACAAGTATTGAAATGGAAATAGGAATTGATGATGAGGATGACAATAAAACACCATCGGATGCTATAAAAAAACTTAATACTGAAATGTTGGCAGGCGATGGACCTGATATTATTATGCTTGATGGGTTATCAGTTGATAAATTGATTAAACAAAAAATGTTAGTAGATTTAACAACTCTAAGAAGTAAAATTAAATCACAAAACAATTTATTAAATAACATTGTTGATGAGAACACAAATAAAGCTTATGAAATCCCAACACATTTTAGCATTTCAACGAAGGTTGGAACTAAAGAATTTTGTAAAGCAGATTCAGTGAAAGAGTATTATGATAAGTTTTCTGAAATGGGTAAAAAATCAAAACCAGCTTTTTATACAGAAAACTATTGCGATATTTTAGATTGTATTTATAAAAATTATATTGCATCAGGAATAGAAAAAAATAATTTGAAAGAAAGCGATGTTAATTATTATTTTAAACTTGCTAACAAGTTAATGAATATAAAAAAGAAAACTGGTTCAGAAGATAATGAATTAACATTTGATATGCATGGAACTAAGGATGTTCATTATCAAGGTGAGAGTGTATCTAAAATTTATTCAGGAGATGTGCAAGCTACTATTGAAGAAGAAATAACTAGTGGAGGTATTTCACAGCTACAATTAATAAAAGAAAAATCTGGTATAGAGAGTATGATAATTAATAACAATTATTACGAACCAATAGAACGAATGGCAATATGTAAGAAGTGTAAATGTGTAGATGAAGCTAAGGATTTTATCGAAGAAGCTGTAAGCAAAGAAAACCAGGCTACTGATATGTTGGATGGTTTTCCTGTTAATGTTGAAGCATTAAATAAGTATTTGTCGTACGAGACATCAGTTTTTATTGGTAAAAATCAACAACTTCAACCAATTACATCCGAACAGCAAGTTCAGTGGATTGAAACATTTAAAAATTTAAAAAATCCTGTAATAGTTGATTCTTCAATCAAATATATTGTTTATGAGCAAGTTAATCAATTAAATAAGGGTAAAGTTACTATAGATGATGCAACTAAGAATGTAATACAGAAGGTTAAGTTATATCAGAAGGAAAACTAAGTTATGTTTTTTGGAGTGAGACAACATGATGAAAAGGATTGTGGAGTCGCAGCTTTTGCCTCAATATGTAAATATTGGGGCATAAGAGATAGACTTTCCAATTTTAGAAAAAGTTTTCAGGTGACAACAAGTGGCGTAAGTATTTATGATATTTGTAGAGTTGCTAAAAAATATGGATTTGAAACTGAACCATTAGAAGGTAGTTTCGAAGAATTGTTAGAGGAAGAAATATGTGGCCCTTTTATTGCACATGGAATTTCAGAAAACAATTTTTGCCATTTTATTGTAGTGAGGAAAATAACAAGAAAAAAGGTATTTGTTTTTGATCCTGCGTGTGGAAATGAGAAATGGACAATAGAAAAATTTTTGAGATTTTGGACAGGGTATATCATTACATTTGAGCATTCTGGAAAAATAAAACAAAATAACAAAAAAGCTTTATTATTTAATGAATATTTAAAAATTATTTTTGCTCATAAAAAGGCAATTGTAATTTCTACGGTACTAGCTATAATTATTATGGTTTTGCAATATGTAGTAGCATTTGCATACCAAGATATAATGGATTCATACATTTATGATAGAAAAACTGATATGTTTTTTATAACATTAATCGGGCTTGGAATTATGTATGTTATTATGAGTTTGTGTAAAATGCTCAGAGACAGTGTTTCGGCGAATATGGCAAAAAAAATTGGTGTTAATCTTCAGAATAAATTTATAACAAAAATTATGAGTGCGCCAATTAAAATGTTGGATAATTATAGAACAGGAGAAATATTGTCTAGATTTGAAGAAATAGAAAGTATTTCAAATTTGATTTTTTTAATTGTATCATATTTCTATATAAAAAAAGTGAAGCATATTAGATATACAGTATTAGATAGATACAAACTTATTTACAGATGTTAAAGAAACGTTAGATTCATTAATTACTATAAAAACTTTATCGTATGAAAAAAAGAATAAACTTAGACTAGTAAAAAAAGTTGATGAATATCAAGATAACGTAATAAAAGGGAAAGCTGCTAACATCAAATATTCATTTGTTGTTGATATTCTAGATAATGTGATTGCAATTGCTATGTTGGCAATTGGTATGAACAGTATTATTAACGGAGAATTAACTGTTGGAACACTTTTATTATTTATTTCTGTAGAAGGTTATTTTGTTGAACCAGTGGTTTCTTTTGTTAGAATTCAACTAAGTTTACAGGATTCAGTCGTTTCATTTGCAAGATTAGATGATATATTAAATATTGAAAATGAAGAAGAAGAGTGGAATCATACAAAAGAAATTAGATTTAAAGATGGAGATATAGAGTTTAAAAACCTTTGTTTTGAATATAACAATAAAATAGTTTTTGAGAATAAAACCTTTTTTATTAAGCAAGGAATTACTACCGCAATAGTTGGAAAGAGTGGTTGTGGGAAGACAACACTAGCAAAATTATTGGTGGGTTTTTATAAATGTAATCAAGGTGATATTAAGGTAAGTAGCAAAAGTATTATTAAATTCATAAAAGAATATCGTAAAAATAAAACAACAATTTTTATTTTACATAACAAAGAACTTTCAAATATGTGTGACAATATAATTAAGCTAGATGGAGTAAGAAATGAAAAATAAGAAAAGCAAAATTTCAAAAGCATGGTTTTTCTTAATACCAAGTTTTATAGGAGTGTGTATTTTTTACATATATCCATTGCTTGATGTTGTAAGAAGATCATTTGTTAATTGTGAAGGCTCTGAATTTGTTGGAATAGACAACTATATAGAAGTATTCAATAATGAAGCTTTTCAGCTTGCAGCAGTAAATACAATAAGGTTTATTCTTATAGGTGTACCAATCATTTTGATTATTTCATTATGGATTGCTGTAAAAATAACATATAATGTGTGGCTAGAAAAACAATTGAAGCATGTTTTGTTACTTCCAATGACGATACCAGTTGTATCATTGATTATTATATGGCGTTTTCTTTTTGAAAACAAAGGAATTATTAATGGGTGTTTAAATATTTTTGGTATATCGGGAGTGAAATGGTTGACCACGAATGCTTCATTTTATGTATTAGTGTTAAGTTTCATATGGAAAAATCTTGGTTATTGTACAATTATATGGTTAGTTGGACTTCTAGCTGTTCCGGAGGAAATATATGAAGCAGCAGATATTGATGGTGCTGGACGCATTACTAAATTTTGGTATATAACTATACCAAATATTATCCCAACAATTGTACTTCAAATAATCCTAGGAGTGATTAATTCTTTTAAAGTTTATAGAGAAGCATATTTGATTGCTGGAGATTATCCGGCAGATGGAATATATATGTTGCAGCATTTATTTAATAACTGGTTCAGAGAATTAGAGATAAGTAAGATGGCTACAGCAGCAACTATTAACTTAATAGTAATTACTCTTCTTGCATTATTTGTGAAAAAATTAGGAGCAGTAAATTATGAAAAATAAAAAATCAAGCATAGGGGTTAACATAATAATGCTAATTCTGATGCTGTTTTGTGTTATGCCAATAGTATTACTTTTTATGGGCTCATGTATGACAGATGCAACGTTATTACATTGTTTAGGACCATTAAGTTCAGAAAAAAAATCATCATATATTAGTTGGATTATTTTCCCTATCGAGGTTTCCTTTAGGGCTTATATAAAAGTGCTTTTTGATAGTCCAGAGTATTTTGTGGCTTTTTGGAATTCGATGAAAGTGGCGATAAGTGTAACTGTTGGACAGGTGATAGTGGGTATGCCGGCAGCATGGGCTTTGGCAAAATATAAATTTAGGGGCAAAAAAATAGTTGAGTTCTTATATTTGATTATAATGTTTTTGCCATTTCAGACAGTAATGTTGCCACAATATATAATTTTAGATAAATTAGGTTTGTTAGATACCCTAGTTGGAATAATTGTAATTGGAATTTTCCAATCGTTTCCAGTTTTTTTGATGCTAGGTTCATTCAAGAATATTCCAGACAGTTTAATTGAAGCAGCTCAAATTGATGGTGCAAATGATTTTACAATATTTACTAAAATAGCTGTTCCACTTGCAATGCCTGGAATTATTTCATCAATGATTTTAAATTTTCTTGAATATTGGAATATAGTTGAACAACCAATGATTTTTTTAAAAACAAAAAGTTTGTGGACGTTATCTTTGTTTTTACCAAAGATAGATTTAGCAAATGCAAAGTATGCTTTTGGAGCATCAGTAATAATGATTATTCCGTGTATAGCACTCTTTAGAGAGTTCTCGGAAGAATTGGAAAATGGAGTTGCTTCGCTAGGAGAAAGTAAATAAGTAAAACAGAGTAATTAACATAAGTTAGCAAGACAGAGGAAGGAATTATGATAGGAGAAAAGATTACTAAAAAAAGAAAGAAACTTTTTTTGACAGTATTAGTAGTAATAGCATTATGTACCTATGCATCAAGACAGATAAGTTCATTGTGCACACCTTTAGTAGAAACAATTATGGCTAATGAAGGCTCTTTAGATAATGATTTTGAAGAACAAGGTAAAGTAAAATCAGAGTCAGATATTGCTTTATATAGTATAGAAAATTTAAGAGTTTCTAAAGTGAAGTGCAAGGTTGGACAGGAAGTTAGTAAAGGTGAGACGTTAATTGAGTTTGAACAAAAAACTTTAAGTGATCTTCAGAAAAAGGCTCAAAATGAGTATAATGCAGCAAAATCAAGTTTAGATGTAAGCAAAGAAACTAACAACATGAAGGCAGCTCAGGCAAAAACAGACTATGATAATGCTGTAAATCTTAATAATCAAAAAGTAGCACAGGCAAAACAAAATTTGGTGGATGCTCAGAATCAATTAAATAGTTATAAACCATCTGCCGATGATGACGCAAAAACAATTGCAGAGACAAAGAAAAATTTACAGGATGATGTTAAGCAAAAACAACAAGAATATAATGATGCGGTAAGTAATGCGAAAATAGAAATCGATAATGCAAAAAAGGCGGTAGATGAATCAGCACTTCCACAACAAGACGAAGGTACTCAAAAAAGTGATTTAGCAGAGAAACAGGATGCGCTTAATAAAGTAAATGAAGTAGTAGCAAATGGTGGAACTATAAAGGCACCGGAAGATGGAATTGTCACAGAGGTTTCTATAAAAAATGGAAACATGACATCTGCGGAAGCTTTTATTCATATGGCAAGTAAGAATGATGCGAAGCAAATAGAAGTCACTTTGAATGAACAAGAATATAATTTTTTAAACGTAAAAGGTAAGATTAAAATATACAATTCAAAGGATAAAAAGATTAAAGCAGATTTGATTTCAGTAGGTCCAAAGACATCTAGTATTAATGATAATGGTTCAACTTCGGGTTCTACAGATGCAGGTGATGTTGGACAATCAGGTGATATGTCAGCTGATGGTGGAGTTCCAACAGATGCAGGAGGAGCAACAGACAGTGGAACAACAAGTTATGTGGCAATTCTAGAAACTTCAAGTGATGACGTAAAGATTTCAGAATCTGTGAAGGCAAAAATTGAGACAGGCTCTAAAAGCTATCGGTACGTATTAGACAGAACAGCTTTAAGACAGGATAATGGCGATTATTGTGTATATGTTTTAGATGAGAAGGATACTGTTTTAGGTACAACTAACGTTATAAAGAAAGTTAATGTTAAAGTATTAGATAAAAATGCAGATAAAGTAGCAGTTTCAGGTGATTTAGACTATACTACACCAATTGTCACAACTGCAACAAAGGCCATAAGTGAGGGAGATAAAGTTGATAAAAAGTAAATTGAAATACATAAAAAGTATTCATATCTTTGTAGTGTTTGTAATTGCTGCAATGCTTTTTATGGAAGTATCTGCAATTTTTCAAAAAAACAATATAGCGATTGCTAAAGATAGAATTGACTATTCATATGAAGATATGCCTTTATCACCTAAACAGGTCAGTAAAAATTTGCAATTATTGAAAAATAATTCTTATAAATACACTTTTTGGGGAGATGCTGGATATAAATCTGTTAAGGTTGAAGGGCTAGAATCCTCAAGTAATCAAAGAATTATATATTTTTGTGGAAACAGTAAAAATATAGTTAATTCTAATGCAGAGCTATTTATGGATGACAATAATTGCTGTATTTTAGGAAAAAAGACAGCATATGATCTCGTAGGAACTCTAAATGTAAAAGGAACAAAACTCCAAATAAACGGAATAGAGTATACGGTTTCGGATGTGGCAAAAGATGTTGAGGAAGGAATATTTGCTGAGGTAAACGATAAATCTAAGGAAGCAAATGAAAATGTTTTACTTTGTGGTACAGCATATAAGCCATATGCTACATCGTTAGAAGAAGGAACTCAGACGGATATGATTTCTTTTTCTATGGAAAAAAATCGATATGCATATGAAAGATTATATTTTTATGCAGATAGTTTGATAAAAATAATGATATTAATACAGCTAATTTTATTGATAGTTTTTATTTGTAGACAAAAAAAGATAGAAATAATTAACGGCTGTAAATGGTTAGCAAGTAAGGGATATGATTTAATTCAAAAGACACCATTTAGAGAATGGGATGTTTTTGACAATACTCCTGATTATAATGGATGGTATACCAAAATAGTTGCAGTATTTGTTATCGTTGTATGTGTGATTATATTTGGGAGTATAACCATTCCAAAAGATTTTTTGGCTACACAATGGTCAGATTTTGTCTTTTTTAAAGAATTAGCATGGCAAGAATTAGAAACGTGGAAACATTTTGAATTAATAAATAAATTAGATAATCAATATCAAATAATAGAATCATTTAAAATATGTATGTATAATTTAAAGAACGTATCTATTATGATGTTTGTTTTGGTTGGAACTAAGATCATCACTCGTTGATGATCTTTTTTTTGTAAAAAAATTTAATAAAAAATTAATTTTTAATTTACAATGTTAAAGCGATGTATAAAAATTACGATAAATATACTATAGAAATTCCTTATTATGAGAGGAAGGCAAAAATATGAAAGTGAGGAAGAAACTTACAGTAACCTTTATACTGATTGTGTTAATTCCACTTGTTTTAGTATTTTTAGTTACGAAACTGTATACTTATGTACAAACTAAGGATTTAGAAGAGACGTATGAATTTGAAAGCAGTCACAGTGCGTACGAGAATATAGTTTTTTTTAATAAGTATTTATCTAAAGTTTATACTAGCACAAGGGATGAAATCAATAAAAATGTTGATAATTTAAAAAAAATAGAGTATATAGAAGAAATCAATGAAAAATTAGAAAAAGAAAATTCGTTTATCGTATTAAAGGAGCAGGATAATGTTATTTATGTTGGAAAAAATAAAGTTGATAAGGTAGTTGAAACAATAAAGAATAATAAAGTGTCAGATAAAAATATTTATCTTGTAACTTTGATTAATGGTGAAAAAAAATATCTTATAAAACAGTTAACTTTTGAAACAAGAGAAAAGAGAATAAATAATGTATATGTTGTTACAGAACTTGATTCATTGATTCCACAAAGAGCTGATATGATAATGACAACTTTTATCAGTATTCTTTTTATACTAATTGTAACAGCTATATGTATAACTTCATGGATATATTTGAATTTTGTTTATCCAATAGAAAAAACAAGAGAAGTTGCAGAGAATATTAAGGATGGCAATCTTGATTATGATGCAAAGGTATTTAAAGAAAAAGATGATGAAATTGCAAGACTTAATGATGCATTAGATCAAATCAGAAAGAAACTTAAAGCAAATGCACAGGATAAAGTCAATGATGAAAAAGAGAATAGAGCATTAATAAGCAATATTGCACACGATTTAAAAACTCCAATTACTGCAGTGAAGGGATATGCAGAGGGTATTATAGATGGAGTGGCAAATTCACCAGAAAAAGTAGAAAGATATATAAAAACAATATATAACAAGGCAAATGATATGGATTCTTTGATAAATGAACTTACCTTGTATTCAAAAATAGATAATAACAGGATTCCATATAATTTTGCAAAATTGAATGTAAAAGAATATTACAATGACTGTATTGAAGAAATAAGTCTGGATCTAGAGAACAGAGGATTGGGATTGGCATATTATAATTATGCTGATGACGATACCATAATAATAGCTGACCCAGAACAGTTAAACAGAGTCATTAATAATATTGTTGGAAATTCCGTAAAATATATGGATAAAGCTAGTGGATTTTTAAATATTAGAGTAAAAGACGTAGGTGATTATGTTCAGACTGAAATTGAAGATAACGGAAAAGGTATTTCACAAAAAGATTTACCATACGTCTTTGATAGATTTTACAGGGCAGATGCATCAAGAAACTCTGCCACAGGTGGAAGTGGAATAGGGCTTTCAATAGTAAAAAAAATAGTAGAAGACCATGGTGGAAGAATTTGGGTAACCAGTAAAGAAGGTTATGGGACCACCATGTACTTTATAATTCGAAAATATCAGGAGGTGCAAGATGAATAAGATTTTAATCGTGGAAGATGAGGCAGCTATTGCGGATTTAGAGAGAGACTATCTTGAATTGAGTGGATTTGAAGTTGAAATTGAAAATGATGGAACAAATGGCTTGGCAAAGGCACTAGCAGATGATTATGATTTGTTTATATTAGATTTGATGTTACCAGGAATTGATGGCTTTGAAATGTGCAAAGAAATAAGGAATAAAAAGAACACGCCAATCATTATGGTTTCTGCAAAAAAGGATGATATAGATAAAATCAGAGGATTAGGATTAGGCGCTGATGATTACATAACCAAACCATTTTCACCAAGTGAGCTTGTTGCAAGAGTTAAAGCGCATTTGGCAAGATATCAGAGATTAATCGGAAGTACAACTCAATATGGGAATGATGTTATAGAAATCCGAGGCATTAAAATTGATAAGACAGCCAGACGTGTGTGGGTTAACAATGAAGAAAAACAGTTTACAACCAAAGAATTTGATTTACTTGCTTTTTTGGCTAGTAATCCAAATCATGTTTTTACTAAAGAAGATTTATTTAAACAAATATGGGATATGGAATCTGTGGGTGATATTGCAACAGTAACTGTCCATATAAAAAAAATCAGAGAAAAAGTTGAGCTTAATACAACAAAACCACAGTATATAGAAACAATTTGGGGAGTTGGCTATCGCTTTAGAATGTAAATTGTATTATAATAGAGGTAAGAGTATTATAATATTGATAGGAAAAGTAATGCTAGATAAAGAATAGGAGGCTTAACATGGAATTAAACATTTTACACGAGGATAATGATATTATTGTTTGTTATAAACCTGCAGGAGTTGCAACGCAGACTGCGAGATTAGGACAACAGGACATGGATAGCCTTCTGAGAAATCATTTAGCTGAAAATAATGAAAGTACTTATTTAGGAATAATTAACAGATTAGATCAACCGGTAGAAGGCGTAATGCTTTTTGCAAAAAATAAGGAAGCAGCAGCAAATTTATCTGAGCAGATGAGAACTCATGGAATAGGTAAACATTACTATGCAGTAACAGATGGTATTCCTGAGAGTGTTATGGGAACATTGACAGATTATCTGCTTACAGATAGAAAAACAAATATAACTACTGTTGTTGGTAAGGAAAGAAAAAATGCCAAAAAAGCTGTTTTGGCTTACAACGTGGTTTACACTAGAGGAAATCACGCAATGATAGATGTTTCATTAAAAACAGGTAGACAGCATCAAATTAGAGTGCAAATGGCACATATGGGATGTCCACTTTTAGGAGATCAAAAATATGGAAATGGTAAAGTTCAGGGAATAAGAACACCAGGTTTATGTTCATATAGAATAACATTTGTACATCCAAGTACTAATGAAAAGATGCATTTTGAGATAAAACCTCAGAATAAGGTTTTTAAGGAATTTATTGAACAGTTTTAGTTTGTAGTAAGTTTTATAGTTTTTTAAAAATGAATAAGAATATGGGCTCTACAAGGTGATTAATATAAGATTTGCTTTGTAGAGTTTTTTACGTAATAAAAAAAATAATTTATAAAAAAATACTTGACTTTTTTTTTTTTTTTATAATATAACGGAAAAATATATGTTATATATTTTTTACTAATTTAGATGCATCCAGGTTACTTGAAATATTACTAGTGGCGTCTTTGTTTGTGTGAGGTAAATATGGTAGAATTAAAAAACGTAATCAAAAGGAGAAAGAATAATTTCGAATTAAATATTCCAGATTTAAAAATAAAATCTAATCGTATATATGCATTGCTTGGAAAGAATGGAGCAGGGAAATCGACAACTATAAAAATCATGTTAGGAATAGAAAAGAAGGATAGTGGAGAAGTTAAATTAGATGGGGAGAATTTGATTGATAATAGATGGAAAATAGGATATGTTCCAGATGAACCAATGTTAATAGAAAAATTAACAGGTAGAGAACAGTTGGAATATATTAAGTATATTTATGGAATGGAAGGGAAAAATAAAGAAAGCTCGGTAAAAGACTTGGATAAAGAGACTACAGAATATATAAGCATGTTTGAATTTAAGGATAAAATTGATACTAGGATAGAAGAATATTCTAAAGGTATGAAACAAAAGATTTCAATTATGTCAGCAATGATACATAATCCCAATATTATGATTCTAGATGAGCCGTTTACAGGCTTAGATCCAGTAAGTATTATCAATATGAAAGAGTGGATGAAGAAATTTGTAAGTAAAAATAATAATAGTATTGTTTTCTCATCGCATGATTTAGATGTTGTAAACGACATTTGCACAGATGCTATATTTTTAAAAGAAGGTAAAATTATCGCAATGGAAGAATACGATAGTGATAGAACATTTACAGACATGTTTAAGGAGTACTTGATATAGAAGTGATAGAGGTAAATCAATGAAAAGAATATTTAAAGCAAATTGGTTAATAAATACCTGCGACTTAAGACAGCAAAAATATGTAAGAATAATATTAAGTGTAATAGTAATAATTATGCTACTCATGTTTGAGGGATGTAGATTGTTATTAAAAAAACATGTGAATTTTCATGTTAATGAATGTAATATAATTTATATATTTATTGCTATGTCAGAATTATTATTTTTTCCAATGCAAATTTATAAACAGATTTTGTTTAGGAAAGATGAAATTATGCTCTATATGGCAGGACTAGAAAGAAAAAAAATTTATATGTACTACTTTTTAAAAAATGTCATAATTTCAAATATTGTAGTATTTATAATTTGCAGAAATTTTTTAGAGCCAATAATTGTAGAATGGGGTACTATGAATACTATTGTTGTTTTGGCAGTAACCTTTGTAGTATTTGGAGAAATTCTTTTATTCGAATTGTGTCTTAAGAGTATTATAAAGAAAGATATATATAAAGAAATAGCAATTATTGTATCAATTGAAGAAATTATCGCATCAATATCGTTATATAGTCACATAAATAATGTGAACTTTAAAGATTGCAGTTTTAGTTTGACAGGATCAAAAGCTGTGCTTTGTGTAATTATGTTGGAAATATTGTATGTAGTAAAAGTTATTAGATACTTTCGTAAATCAAAACAGGTTTCGTTTTATAAAAAAAACTGGTTGTTAATAATAAGAGATTTTGATTCACTAAAATACATTGTTGCATCGATTATGCTATATGTAATACCTATTGCAATCAGCAAAAACAGACCAGATTTTTCAAGTATAACATTAGTTACAATATTTTTTATAATAAATATAATGATAGTTCTTGGAATAAATAACTTTAGGCTAGAAAGAGCGCATTATGTGACATATTATTTAGCTATGTTTAATGAAAAAAAATATATTAAAGAAAAAATGAAATTCTTTTTTGAAGTGTGTTTATTGGCAACATTTTGTCTAAATACGGCCTTAATAGTGACTCAGAATTTGAAAGTGAGAGAAATAGTCATTATATATAGTGTTACTTTTTTATTTTGCAAATCTAATGCTGTGTTGACAGCGAAGGCAATAAATAGGTTGTTAAAATATTATAAAAAGAATTATCATAAATTAAAGAAATGGAAGGAGATTTTTGATGAAAAATAAAAAGCTTAAAGCTAGACTTGTAGGAGTGTTAAGATTTTTACTTGTAGGAGTAGTGTATTATTTTGTTCGTCATGTTTGGCATTTATTCTAGAGTAGCAGTAATAATGTTCTTTATTTTATATGTTGTAAATCTTTTAATTGCAAAAAAGGTTTATCGAGTGATTTAAGAAAGAATTAAAAGAATACTAAGTCTTACAAAAATACGCCGTAAAGCCCATAGTTTTAGCCGAGAGGAGTGCTAAACTGTGACTTGACATATTAAAAAGTATAAAATAAAATAGATATTAGTATGTTTTGATGAGCAATTACAGATTTACCCAATAATGCGGGTGAAAATAAAATATAAAGGAGATTGTCATGGCTAAAGAGAAAAAATTAGTAGAAGCCATCACTTCCATGGAGGAAGATTTTGCACAATGGTATACAGATGTTGTGAAAAAGGCTGAGTTAGTTGATTATTCTAGTGTAAAAGGATGTATGATAATTAAGCCCGCAGGCTATGCTATTTGGGAAAATATCCAAAAAGAGTTAGATAAAAGATTCAAAGAAACAGGCGTTGAAAATGTATATATGCCTATTTTTATTCCAGAAAGTTTATTAGAGCAGGAGAAAGATCATGTTGAAGGTTTTGCACCAGAAGTTGCATGGGTAACACATGGTGGATTAAACGAATTACAAGAAAGATTATGTGTAAGACCTACATCAGAGACTTTATTCTGTGATTTTTATAAAAATTTAATCCAGTCTTACAGAGATTTACCAAAGGTATATAACCAATGGTGTAGCGTTGTAAGATGGGAGAAAGAAACAAGACCATTCCTTCGTACAAGAGAATTCTTATGGCAAGAGGGTCATACAGTTCATGCAACTGCTGAAGATGCAGAAGCAAGAACAGTTCAAATGCTTAACTTATATGCTAATTTCTGTGAAGAAGTTCTTGCAATTCCAGTTGTACGTGGACAGAAAACAGAAAAAGAGAAATTTGCAGGTGCAGAAGCTACATATACAATTGAAGCATTAATGCACGATGGTAAGGCTCTTCAATCTGGTACAAGCCACAACTTTGGTGATGGTTTTGCTAAGGCATTTGGAATTCAATATACAGATAAAGATAATAAATTACATTATGCATACCAGACATCATGGGGTATGACAACACGTATTATTGGAGCGTTAATCATGGTACATGGTGATGATTCAGGACTTGTTTTACCTCCAAGAATTGCACCAGTTCAGGCAATGGTTATTCCAATTCAACAGAAAAAAGATGGTGTATTAGATAAAGCAAATGAAGTAGTTTCAAGACTAAGTAATGTATGCAGAATTAAGATAGATGATTCAGATAAGACACCAGGTTGGAAATTCTCTGAGCAGGAAATGCGTGGTATTCCAGTAAGAATTGAATTAGGACCAAAAGATATTGAAAATAATAAATGTGTTGTTGTAAGACGTGACACAAGAGAAAAAATCGAAGTATCACTTGATGATATTGAGACAAAAGTACCAGAAATTCTTGAAGCAATTCAAAAAGATATGTTTGAAAGAGCAAAAGCTCATAGAGACTCTCACATATGGGATGCTCATAATTATGAAGAATTTAAGGATGTTGCAGAAAACAAACCTGGATTTATTAGAGCTATGTGGTGTGGAGACGAGGCTTGTGAGAATAAGATTAAAGAAGATTTATCAGTAACAAGTCGTTGTATGCCATTTGAAGATCAAGAAAGAATTTCAGAAGTATGTGCTTGCTGTGGTAAGCCAGCTCACAAACTTGTATATTGGGGCAAGGCATACTAGAATTATTTATTAACATAAAATTAATGCCATCCTATATTTGTAGGGTGGCTTTTTTTTGGGTGAATAATGTAAAAATGTTTAGAATTACGAATAATAATTTTTGGCACAATTTTAGTGGATAAATGATATGAGATATTATTTTTGCTAAATATAACGGAGGAAAAACGTGAATATAATTTTACCAGAATCAGTAAAAAAAATAATTGATGTATTAAAACAAAATGGATACGAAGGATACGCGGTTGGAGGATGTGTAAGAGATACCATCCTTGGAAGGAAACCACAAGATTGGGATATTACAACTTCTGCAAAGCCAGAAGAAGTTAAGGCGCTTTTTCCACACACAATAGATACAGGAATAGAACACGGCACGGTTACAGTGATGGACCAGCATGTTGGATATGAAGTAACAACATATAGAATAGACGGGGAATATGAAGACGCCAGACACCCTAAAAATGTGTTTTTTACACCAAAACTAGAAGAAGATTTAAAAAGAAGAGATTTTACAATAAATGCAATGGCATATAATGAAGAAAATGGATTGGTAGATTTATTTGAAGGAGAATTAGATCTACAGAGAAAAGTTATTCGTTGTGTAGGAAATCCTATGGAAAGATTTCAAGAAGATGCTTTAAGAATGCTTCGAGCAATTAGATTTGCTGGACAATTAGGGTGTACAATTGATGAGGATACACAAAAAGCAATAAAATCTTTAGCTCCAACAATAAAAAAAGTGAGTGCGGAACGTATTCAGGTCGAAATGGTGAAACTATTAGTTTCTGATCATCCTGAAGAAATCCTTACAGCATATAAATTAGGCTTGACAAAAGTGTTTTTCCCAGAGTTTGATAAAATGATGGAGACTACTCAAAATAGTAAACATCATATGTATACAGTGGGAGAACATACAGTAAAAGCTGTACAGAATGTAAAGAAAGATAAGGTTTTAAGACTTACAATGCTTCTTCATGATGTTGCTAAGCCAATTTGCAAGATAACAGATAAGAATGGAGCAGACCATTTTAAGGGACATCAAGAAGAAGGCGCTAAAATGGCTAAAAATATTTTAAAGAGATTAAAATTTGACAATGCAACAATAAATCAGGTTGTTCGTTTGATAAAAGCACATGATGATAGACCTAAATTAGATGAAAAAAGCATTCGTCATGCAATGAATAATAACGGTTTAGAGTGTTATCCGGATTTATTTGACATTCAAAAAGCAGATTATTTAGCACAAAGCGAGTATAATCGTGAAAAAAAAGCTGAGTATTTGAGAAAATATGTCGATATATATAGGAGTATAGTGGATAAAGGGCAGTGTGTAGCCTTAAAGGATATGATGATTAATGGAAATGATTTGATTGAATTAGGAGTTAATCCAGGCAAAGAAATCGGGGATGTTTTAAGAAAACTCTTTGAGAAGGTTTTAGATTCGCCAGAATTAAACGAAAAAGAAAAACTAACCAAGATAGTAAAGAATTCTTTTTTAAAAGATAATAATAAGTAGTGATAATACGATGGTGAAAAAGTAGGTTCGATTGTAACTAGAGAAACTTTTATTAATATGCAAAACTTCAAAAAGGGGGATAATTATGGGTGAAAGAACTCGTATGAAATTTAGAGTTTTGATATTAGGTATCTTTTTCTTAATGATTTCAGGTCTATTGTATGGCTGCGGACTTACAAAAGACCGTGAAATTTCATTAGGAGTCGAGTATTATTCAGGAGATGAATCAAAAAATAATGATGAAAATGGTAGTGAAAGTGATAATCTTTTAGACGATGAAAACTCCAATAAACAAAAAAATAACAGTAAGAAGAAGAAAAAGACTAACAATAAGGAAGATTTTGTGGTAATAGATGTCGATTCTGAGGGCTGTTCAATAAAGCTTTATAGCAGAAAAGATAATCTCGAATATCAATATTATATAGGCGCAGATACCAAAATTACTAACAAATTTGGAAACGAAATATCTTTGGGACAAATTTCTCCGGGAAAAATTGTTAATATAGGATCTGTTAATAAGGTTGGAAAAGTAGGAAAAATCAATGTATCATCTAATACGTGGAATTACACGAACATTAAAAAATTTAGTATTGATGAAGCAAAAAAACAGATAAAAATAGGTGAGAATATCTATAACTATAATGATAAATTGCTTGTTTTTTCAGGAAACGAAATAATAGAATTAAACAAGTTAAGTCAAAAGGATGAACTAGAGGCAGAGGGCAAAGGAAAAGAAATATATTCGATAGTTGTTACAACAGGACATGGAAAATTACAATTAAAAAATACTAGTCTATTTGAAGGCAGTTTTTTACAACTAGATAATAGAGCATTTGTAAATATTACAAAGGACATGGAAATGGATGTTCAGGAAGGAAAATACCTATTGGCTGTTGCCAATGATGGTTGGGGTGGAAGTAAAGAAATAGTAATAAATAGAGGAGAAACCACAGAGGTTAACCTTGATGAGTTAAAAGGACCGGGACCATCATATGGTAAGATTTTGTTTGCACCAAATGTTTTAAATGCTCAGATTTTTATTGATGGCAAACAGATTGATTATTCAAATCCGATATCGCTACGATATGGAAAACATTCATTGAAAATAATGGCAAATGGATACGCAACAATGAATAAAGTTTTATATGTGAATTCTCCAGAGGGTACAGTTGCTATTACAATGGAAACTAATGAACAGGCGGCGAAAAATAATACCCAATCTAACCTGCCAAAAAATCATGAAGAAGTTGTTGAGCAACGTGAAAATAGACAAAATGGTAACAATAGTTCAAACAGTCAGGGAAACGGTAGTACAAATTCAAGTGGAAGTACCAATGGTAGAACAAATGGAACATCACAAAATGGAAACAATACTCAGTCACAAAATAATTCAAATAATAGTAATATAACAACAGATCAGCTTAAGGATTATATCCAAACATTGACGGAACTACTTAGAAATAAAGGGACATCCTAAAAAACAACTTTTTTCTTGACAAAAACTTGAAAAACAAGTATATATATTCTTGTAATAGATTTTAGGAGCGGGACTCTATAAAATATAATATCCAGAGGAGGAAATAATAATGAACAGAACAGAATTAGTTGCAGCAATGGCAGATAAAGCTATGTTATCTAAAAAGGACGCTGAAAACGCTTTAAGAGCATTTCAGGAGGTTGTTGTAGAAGAATTACAGAAGGGTGAAAAAATCCAATTAGTTGGATTTGGTACATTCGAAGTTGTAGAAAGAGCTGCAAGAATGGGTAGAAATCCACAGACTAAAGAAGAAATGCAAATTCCTGCATCAAAAGCACCTAAATTTAAACCAGGTAAAAGTTTAAAAGAGCAAGTTAATAACTAATATCGAATAATTAGAGTGTTATATTTATAGAATTATGGTGGGACGCAATTGGAGCGTTCCACTTTTTTCTATAAGAAAAAATATATTTGTAAAAAATAATTATTTAAAACGGAAAAGTGTTATACTTAAGGAGAGGATAGAATGCGATTAGATAAGTTTTTAAAGGTATCACGTTTAATAAAAAGACGTACAGTTGCAAATGAAGCATGTGATGCGGGTAGAGTTATGGTTAATGGTAAACCGGCAAAAGCTTCTGTTAAAGTAAAAGTAGGTGACATAATTGAGATTGCGTTTGGACAAAAGACAGTAAAAGTAAGAGTATTAGATATCCAGGATACAACAAAAAAGGAACAGGCAAAGGATTTATTTGAATATGTATAAGGGGTAGATAGAATATGAAAATTAGACGAAAAGTAAGAAACACGAAAATATTTGCTATTGCAGGTGTTATAGCGGTCGTATTTGTTGGTGCAATGTCGTACAATGTTTACTCAATGAAAAAACAGAATAAAGAGTATGTACAGGAACAGAAGAATTTAAAAAAGAAAATTAAAAATGAGAAACAAAGAACCAAACAGATTAAAAAGTACGAAGAATATACTAAGTCTAAAGAATATATAGAAAATACTGCAAAATCCAAACTTGGGTTAGCTAACGATAATGAAATTATTTTTAAGGAAGAAAGTAAATAATTTTTATGATAAATAAAATAAAAAAATATATAATCCCAAATGGGTTGATAGGGAAAGATGATAGGATTATTGCGGCAGTTTCTGGTGGGGCAGATTCTGTTGCTATGTTATTGATTTTAAATGAACTTAAAAAGAGTTTGTCATTTTATTTAGAAGTTGTCCACGTAGAACATGGAATTCGTGGAGAACAGAGCTTATCTGACGCAAGGTTTGTGGAAAAATTATGCAAAAATCTAGAAATACCAATTAATATTTTTCATGTTGATGTAATAAATTATGCAAAGTCTCATGGCTTGGGTGAGGAAGAAGCTGCACGAATTTTGCGTTATGAAAAGTTCAAAAAGGTGGCATTTTCGCGTGCAGAAAAATCAGACTCCGTAAAAATTGCGATTGCACATCATTTAGAAGATAATACAGAAACAATATTGTTTCAGATGGCAAGAGGAACAGGAATTGACGGTGTGTGTGGAATAGAACCAATCCGACATGTCAGCAAAAATGTGTACTATATCAGACCTCTATTGGGCGTAAGCAGAGCGGAAATTGAACGATTTTTGGCAGAAAAGAATCAGGACTTTTGCACGGATTCTACCAATAGTGATATTCAATATGACAGAAATCGTATTAGAAAAAATATTTTGCCGCAATTGAATCAAATAAATAATCAAGCTGTTTTACATATAAACGAGACAGCAAATAAATTGCGTGAAATTCGTAATTATTTTAGGAAGGAAGCAGATAGAGAGTATAAAAAAATAGTCTCGATAGAACATGATAAACATGGCAATGAAGTTTATAATATTAATATCAATAAACTGTCGGAGTGCGATATAGCGATAGCAAAGGAAGTAATTAGAACTACTATTATTTCTTGTGCCAAAAAGAAAAAAGATATAACTAACAAGCATGTGATGGCAGTACTTGATTTGATAAATAAGCAGACAGGGCGTAAGGTTTTGTTGCCTTATAATATTCAAGCTGTAGTGTCATATGAAACGATAAAAGTTTTTTTGAAAAATAAAGTGAAAGAAAACAAGAAAAATGTCGATTATAAAGACGTAAGGAATGTTATAGAGATAAAATCTGATTTTTTTGAAAAACTTGAGGAGTTAGTAGATGGAGAGAAACTTATTATTTCTTTGAATGATGGAACGAAAAGCTATTTCAGCGTTCGATTGTTACATGCATCTGTTAATCCCGAGGACCTTATTAAAAAAAAGTATACTAAATACTTAGATTATGATAAGATAAAAAAAGGCTTTCAAATTCGCAATAGAAGAAGTGGCGATTTTATTGTTAGCGATTCAGATGGACACCATAAAAAGCTAAAATCATATTTTATTGATGAGAAAGTTTTAGCTAGTGAAAGAGACCACATTCCATTGTTGACACAAGATTCAGAAATAATATGGATAGTAGGAATGAGAATAGGATATTCATATAGGATTTCTGATATGACCGAAAGTATTCTTGAAATTCAATATAACGGAGGAAATTAAAATGGATACAACTAAACATAATATTTCAGTATATTTAACAGAAGAGCAATTAAATAAAAGAATTGCTGAAATAGGTGCAGAAATCACAGAAAAATTTAAAGGTGAGTCAGTATTTTTGGTATGTATTTTGAAAGGTTCTATTTTCTTTACAACAGAATTAGCAAAAAGAATAGAATTACCAATGACTATTGACTTTATGACTGTTTCTAGTTATGGAGCAGCAACTAAATCTTCGGGTGTAATCAATGTAAAGAAAGATTTAGAAGAATCTGTTGAAGGTGAAAACGTAATTATTGTTGAAGATATTATAGATTCAGGAAATACATTAAGTCGATTACTAAAATTATTTGAAAGTAGAAATCCTAAGACATTAACACTTTGTACTTTATTAGATAAACCAGATAGACGTGTTGTTGATGATGTAAATGTAGACTATACAGGATTTGTTATTCCAGATAAATTTGTAGTTGGATATGGTCTTGATTTTGATCAGAGATATCGAAATTTACCATATATTGGTTTTGTAGAAGATATAGAGTAATTTTAGATAAAAATGTAAAGGAGGAGGGATAAGTTGAATAAGAAAATGAACAGATTTCAGGGGCTTGGAGTATATTTTATGGTATTGCTATTATTGTTTGGCATTTGGTATTGGTGGACAGGCAATACAGTGACAAATACATATACTCGTGAAGAATTTAGAAAAGAAATCAAAGAAACAGTAAAGGGTAATGCAAATAAGAACAATAGAATTAAAGAGGTAACAATTGTTCAAAATGAGCAGGTTCCAACAGGTAAAATAGAAGTCGTTTTTGAGGGAGGAGAGCATAGAGTACTTTATTCTTCAAATATTAACGTTGAGCAGCAGATAATTAATGATTATAACTTTAAAAATTATCATGTGTCTGATGTGAAGCGAGAAGACGTATTTCTAAAATATTTACCTATTATCCTTATAGGCGTATTGATTGTATGTGTTGGACTACTTATGTCAAATAGCAATTCAGCAAATAATAGTAGCGGTGGTAGAATGATGAATTTTGGAAAAAGTCGTGCTAGACTTTCAACAAAAGAAAATAACCATATTACTTTTAATGATGTAGCCGGATTGAAGGAAGAAAAAGAAGAAGTTGAAGAAATCGTGGATTTCCTAAAAGCACCTAAGAAATATACAAGACTTGGTGCAAGAATTCCTAAAGGAATCCTTTTAGTAGGACCTCCGGGAACAGGTAAGACATTATTAGGAAAAGCTATTGCAGGAGAGGCAGGAGTACCTTTCTTTAGTATTTCCGGTTCTGATTTTGTAGAGATGTTTGTTGGTGTTGGTGCATCGCGTGTTAGAGATTTATTTGAAGATGCGAAGAAAAATGCACCATGTATTGTTTTTATAGATGAAATTGATGCAGTTGCTCGTAAACGTGGAGCTGGAATGGGTGGTGGCCATGATGAAAGAGAACAGACTCTTAACCAGATGCTTGTAGAGATGGATGGTTTTGGAGTTAATGAAGGAATCATCGTAATGGCGGCAACCAACCGTGTAGATATTTTGGATCCAGCTATCATGCGTCCAGGTCGTTTTGATAGAAAAGTATATGTCGGAAGTCCTGATGTAGGTGGTCGTGAAGAAATTCTAGAAGTACATGCTAAAAATAAACCTTTGAGTGATGATGTTGATTTAAAACAGATTGCTCAGACAACAGCTGGTTTTACAGGTGCGGATCTTGAAAACTTATTGAACGAAGCAGCAATTCTTGCAGCTAAATATGATAGAGCGTTTATTATGCAAGAAGATATCAAAAAAGCTTTCATAAAAGTAGGTTTAGGAAAAGAAAAGCGTAGTAAAATCATTTCTGAAAAAGAGAAAAAAATTACAGCATATCATGAAGCTGGACATGCAATATTGTTCCATGTTTTGCCAGATGTTGGACCAGTTTATTCAGTTTCAATTATTCCAACAGGACAAGGAGCAGCGGGTTATACAATGCCTCTTCCTGAAAAAGATGAAATGTTTAATACCAAAGGTAAAATGTTCCAAGAGATTATCGTTGATTTAGGAGGACGTGTTGCAGAAGAAATAATCTTCGATGATATCACAACAGGTGCTTCTCAAGATATTAAACAGGCAACAAGAATGGCGAAAGCAATGATTAAACGTTTTGGAATGTCAGATAAGCTTGGGTTAGTATGCTATGACAACGATGATGAAGAAGTCTTTATTGGCAATGAATTTGGACGTTCTAGAGGCTATAGCGAAGGCGTTGCCGAAGAAATTGATAGAGAAGTTAAAGTTATAATTGATAAAGCACATGAGCGTGCAGTTCAGATTATTAACGAAAATATGGATGTCTTAGAAAGATGTGCAGCTCTTCTTTTGAAGAAAGAAAAGATTTCACGCAAAGAGTTTGAAGCATTATTCGATGACGATGTTGTAGATGCAGAATTAAAAGATAGCAATTCATTTAAAATTGAATTAAACAAAGATGGAAATGCTACAAATGATTCAAGTAATATCAATAAAAAAGACGACGCAGGTAATGCTAAGCATACAGACGGCTCAAATTGTTCAAACGATACCAGTGATTCAGATTATGATATGAGTGGATTTGATGATTTAATTAGATCATAATTAGATTGGATTATGATTATATTTAATCATAATGGAATTAGAGGCTCAACTGATAGATTATTATCTATTGGTTGAGCTTTTTTTATAAATTGTAAAAAATCGCAGAAAAAAATACGAAAAAAACAGTAGTTTTTTGAGAAATATAAAAACTGTGAAAAATAAGTGAATATGCACAAAAAAAAGTAAAAAATAAGTGTAATTTTGTTGACACTTTTGTATCTAAAGATGGTATTATAATACCTGTAAAAACCCCCCAATACATTATATATAGTTTTTGCTATACCCCATAGTAAAAATACCTTCTCCTAAAAAGGCAGCGTTCGCTGTCTTTTTTTTGCATAGAAAAGGAGCTACTATTATCTGTCTAAAATATTAAAAGAGAAGTCATTATTATTTAGCTAAATCTGTATGGCTTAGGCTGAGGTATAGTTTTTATATAAAACAGAAAAAAGCAGAATAAAAATCATAATTCCGTAAAAATTAAAAAAAAGAAAAAAATTGAAAAAAGTACTTGCATTTTATGATTAAAGGTGATATACTTCTATCTTGTCAGGAGAAATCTTGATGACCGAATGGGCAGTTTCCCGAGTGGCCAAAGGGGACAGACTGTAAATCTGCTGCAAATTGCTTCGGTGGTTCGAATCCACCACTGCCCATTAATTTATCAAATCTCTCTTGTTATATATAAATAACGTGCCGGCGTGGCGGAACTGGCAGACGCGCAGGACTTAAAATCCTGTTGTGGCGACACAGTACCGGTTCGATTCCGGTCGCCGGCATGATTGAATCTATAATCGTAAGATTATGGATTTTTTTGTATAAAAAATCCTTATTGCCATAACAGAACCATTCACCTACTTGCGGTTGGTTTGTTAAGCAATAAGGAATTTTATTCTTTACTTATCTATTCGTTTAAACATCTTTCCCATGGCATTACTTTATCCCAATTTGACGAAGGAAATCCTTGTCGTATACATTGACAATAGTATTCCATCTTAGCTCTAATAGGGCTATTTTGAGCAAAATATTGCTTGTTTGAGCCATTCAAATGATAAGCCATAGCAGATCCGAATATTTCAGCTCTATCTTCGGTTGCAAAAGTTGTTCCGTAACTATCAATAAAGTATTTTGGATTTTTTGAATATCCTTTACTTTTAGAGTAATTATTGTATGTCTGTAGATATTCAAAACCAGCTGGATTATACTTGTTCCACTCTTCCTCATTATAGGTTAATGATGGATTATAGGAATGCTCAAATTCAAGTTTTCGGTCAATCATATGAGAAAACTCATGGTTGACGGTGTATGGCCAATCCCAGCTGTAGGATGAATCTAGGACCATAACAAGATAAGAATCAATGGTATTAACAAAACCACTTGGATCGGCAATCGTGTTGTCGTGCTTTGAACCTATTGAGTTAGCGATATAAATCCTGATGCCATAGATGTCAGAAAAACAAAGTTGTTTGAAAAAATCTTTAGGATAAGAGGAAAGAATCTTATTTAATGATTCAAGACTTTCCATTATCTCGTCAGCATCTAAGTTTTGTTTGACACTAAAAACATCGATTTTTTTGGGAACTTGAGGCCCAATAAACACCTTAATACCGTAATCATTTTCTATTTTATCAGCAAATTTTCTGGCTTCTGATAAACTATCCCATTTATAGGTATTGTTATCCATCAAATTGTTGATGATTACACCGGTTTCGTTGGATTTTGAATTTTGTAAATCTAATAGATTATCGAAAAAAGATAAATCCTCGATAGTGTAATCGCTGTTAGAGTTATCGTCAGAGCTGTTACTGTCACTAGAAACACTATTGCTCGTGTCGGAATTGTTGTTTTGCTTTAGTGAGGATGCATTAATTTTCCAAATATAAATAAAAGGATTACCTTTTAAGTCGTATTTTAGGATAAAACAGCATCCGCTTTTTTCCAAGTAAATCTGATCCTTTGATAAATAGTTCTCTTTTCCTTTTTCGGCGTTGCCAAAGTCCAATTTGATTGAAGATATAGCTTTGCCAGAAGAAGAATAAGCAGTAAATACTGAAGTAATGTTTTGTCTTTTTACAGCCTGGTCGTATCCGATATCTCTGCGTAGCATAAGATTATTGTTGCCATAAGGTTTTGCTTTTACACAATTTTTAGCATAAAAATATTTGGATGTATTATCTTTGGTGTCAATGAATTTCCAATAATTTCTGTTGTAATCCACCTGAACAATTATATGTTCGTTGCATGAGTCACCTCTATAATAAGCTGTTCCAGGGTAGGTATTTGTTAAAGCATTTTTGGCTGTGTTAAAAACACCGTAGGAATAACGATATGAATTGGTGTTAACGCCACGAACAAAGAATTTATTTTTAGCTTCATTATCGCCAATGATATAGCAATCTCTGTACTTTGAATCTGTTTTTTTGTAACTTGCGTTACTGTAGCTTTCATTTTTTTCAAAAAATTTAAATAGCTTATTATGATGAATTTTATCTGACAAGGTAATTGTGTACAAAGTACCATCCTTTTTTAGGGCAAATAATTTTTCGTTACTACTATTAAAAGAATATGTAAAAGATTTATAATCTTCCTTTCCGATTAAATCCTTAATTTTCAAGCGGTAAACTAAAGATAATTCTTTATCATAAATAGATAAAGTTTTGTTTTTGCCACTAAAACATAAAAGGTGATCATCTGATATTTCATATTTTGTACATAACAAATCTTTGGCATCTAAAGATTGACTAATCTCATTTTCCCAAGGGTCATAAATGTCAAAAGAATATAATGGAAGATCAGATTTAATTGAATCATAACGAGCTTCCCCAATTAAAAGTATGTTGTTTCCAAAATTAGCTAAATTGTTATAAGGCTTGTTTTCAAAAAAAGGATTCTCTAATTTGTACAAGCCTTTTTGTTTTGGGTCAGGAGTTGTAGCTTCCCAAAATTTTGGAGAATCATAATAAGCATTATCCTGAGATGAGAACAATTCAGTTACTTTTGAACAACCTGTTGTATTAAACAAGAGACAAAGTGTTAAAACTATAGGAGCAAACAGTTGTATTAATTTCTTTCGTGAAATAATAATGATACCTCCTTAGTTATCAATTTTTAGGCGCTTGTAAAGCGTTTAAAGTTGTATATTTATTTTTTTTCGACAGGTGCACATCCAGAAGAATCACGAATAATTAATTGTGGTCTAAGTAAAGTAATACTGATTGGAATGTGGTTAATTAAAGAAAGAAGTGCAACAAGAGCACAGCGACCTAACTCATTACGTTCCTGACGGATAGTAGAGAGAGTTGGTTCAGTGGTTGATGCAATAGGAATGTCATCAAAACCAATAACACTAATATCTTCAGGTATTCTAAAACCACGCATTTTACATTCATTAATTACACCACTTGCTATTAAATCGTTACCACAAATAATAGCAGTTGCACCATTAGATAAAAAGCCCGGTACATGGTATTTTGCACTATCGGCAACATAAAAACCATGAGCCATTAGATTTTTTTGTGGGACGAGTCCGCATTTTTTCATACTGTTTTCAAAAGCGGTTTGTCTATCGTCAGATACTTTAGAATGGAGAGAACCATTCAAAAAAGCTATATTTGTATGTCCTAAATTGTGTAGATATTTAACAGCCATATCAATACCCTCATTACTGTCTGTACCAACATAACCAACTGTTGGGTTCTCAGGTATAAAGTTATCTAGTAGTACTGTTGGCATTGTTGTTGTTTCAAGTTGTTTCATCCATTCATCATGAAGGGCAAATCCAATAAGAAAAGCTCCACAATATTGATTCTTTAGTAAATAAGTATCATATCGTTCCTGTTGTTGCAAAGCTGGAGTGACAGGAATTACATCTACTTCAAATTTTTGTCTAAAAGCATTCTGCTTGAAGCCAAGTACGATATCGTAACCAAAGTCATCGATGTCGTTATACTCCATATTTTCAACAAAAATAGCAACCTTTCTGTATTTTTCACTTCTAGATCTTTTGGTTGAATAACCCATTTCGACAGCAGTATCAAGAACGATTTGTTTTAATTCATCGCTAATATCACTTGCACCATTTAAGCCTTTGGAAACAGTGCTGATTGATACGCCAAGTCTATCTGCAATTTCTTTAATTGTAACCATCTGAATTCTCCTAAAAATATATTTGTATCTGTAATTATATTATATGTGATTCAATAAAACTTATCAATCAAAAAAGGTAGTTTTTTTTCGAAAAAAAGGGCTAATAATGTTGTGATTTTTACTAAAAAAGGGATACAAAAAAGGTGAATTTACATAAAATTAAAGTTATTATTCGAAAATCGTTGACAAAATAGGGCTTAAAAAACTAAAATATACTTAGAAACGAAAAAACGCGAAAGATATGTGACTATAAAGTATGTATTTTCAAATATCAAGAGTGAAGGAGTTGAAAGTTATATGATGATTCGTGGAGCAGGGATTTTGCTCCCAATATCTAGCTTACCATCCTCGTATGGTATTGGAACATTAGGCAAGGAAGCCTATGGTTTTGTAGATTTATTAGTTGATATAAAACAAAAATATTGGCAAGTTCTTCCTATTGGACCAACGACATATGGTGATAGTCCATATCAAACGGTTTCGGTATTTGCTGGTAATCATTATTTGATTGATTTGGATTTGCTGGTAGAAGAAGGACTTTTGAAAAGTGAAGAAATCAGAGAATACAATTGGGGATCAGAGTATTCTAGAGTTGATTATGAAGCTATATATGAAAGTAGATATAGGGTGCTTTATAAAGCCTTCGAAAGATTTAATATCAATGATGATGATTTTAGAGAATTTGATGAGAATAATGATTGGTGGTTGGATGATTATTCACTTTTTGTAGCACTGAAACAAACTGGAAATAGCGGAAGTTGGACTAGTTGGGATCAAAGCATCAAGGATAGAAATAAGGAAGTTTTAGAACTACAAAAAAAGAAAAACTTTTCACAAATAAACTTCGTAAAGTTCTGTCAGTACGAATTTTGGAAGCAGTGGATAAGATTAAAAGAGTATGCAAATTCTCGAGGAGTAAGTATCGTGGGAGATATACCATATTATGTGGCACTTGATAGTTGCGATGTATGGTGTAATCCCGAACGTTTCAGAATAGACAGCGATGGAAAACCTGATTATGTTTCAGCTTCTGTACCTGATAAGTTTTCAAGCAAAGGTCAGATTTGGGGAATGCCACTGTATGATTGGGCATCGAATGAAGAGGAAATTATTAAATGGTGGCAGTCGAGAATTAAATGGGCAGCTGAAAAGTTTGATATAATCAAGTTTAATCATTTTTCAGGAATTATAAAAGATTATGCGGTACCATATAAAGCTGTTGATTTAAAAAAAGCAAAATGGTTTAAGGGACCAGGAAGAAAATTTGTAAATGCAATCAATCAGGTCGTTGGAGAGACGCCAATTATAGCAGACACTTACTGTGGTAGGGCATTAATACCGGGAGTAAATAAACTCTTAAAAAAAGCAGGCTGGTTAGGAACAAAAGTATTGATGTTTGCATTTGATGATGATACGTCGAATGAGTATTTGCCACATAATTATGATAATACAGAAGTTGTTGTATACGCAGGTACGCATGATAATGACACGTTGGTTGGTTTCTTTAGAAACAAAACTGAATTTGAGCTGGCATATTTATACGAGTATCTGAATATTACAGATAGAAAAGAGATACCTGATGGAATAATTAGAGCAGCATATCAGAGTATTGGAGCTATAGCGATAATCCAAATGCAAGATATCTTGGGGCTGGGAAATGAAGCGAGAATGAATTATCCATCAACAGTAGGATATAATTGGAGATGGAGACTTAACAGTGATCGCTTAAGCGAAAAACGAAGGACATGGATTAGAAATCTTGCAGCAATATATAGAAGATAGTTTTTTTATAGGGAGTGGCTATTAACATAATAAAAAATAGACTATAAAGTGCATGAAGCATTTTATATAAATAAAATTAATATAATAAGGTAAAAAAGGAGAGGAAAACTATGAAAAGAAAAGTATTACCACTAGTATTAGCAGGAACAATGGCAACAACAATGTTTGCTGGTTGTGGAGCAACAAATGACAAAAAAACATCAGGAAATGATGAAATTACACTTACAGTAATGGGTCCAGCAGAAGATCAGGCAAAAGATAACGGAGAATGGCTACAGACACAGTGTAAAAACTTTGCTAAAGAGCACAAAGAATGGAAAATTAAATTCAAATATCAGAAATCATCAGAGTCTGATGCTAAACAAGTTGTAACAAAAGACGTTTCAGCAGCTCCAGATGTATATATGTTTGCAAATGATCAGCTTGTAGATCTTGTTAAAGCTGGTGGTATTGCTAAACTTGGTGGAGATACAGAAAAATACGTAAAAGAATCAAATGATGAAAATATTGCTAACTCAGTTAAATACAAAGGACACTACTATGGTATTCCTTATACATCAAATGCATTCTTTATGTACTATGACAAGAGAGTGTTCTCAGAAGATGATGTTAAGAGCTTAGATAAAATGTTAGAAAAAGGTAAAGTATCATTCCCACTTACAAATGGTTGGTACTTATCAGCAATGTACACAGCTAACGGATGTACATTCTATGGTAAAGATGGTGCTACAGAAAAAGATAAAATTGATTTATCATCAGAAAAAGCTGCACCAGTTACAAAATACTTAATGGGATTAGTTAAAAACCCTAACTTTGTAGTAGTTGGTGATGATGGAGATTCAATTACACCATTAGGAACAGGCGCTGTAAATGCTATCTTTGATGGTAACTGGAACTATGACAAAGTAGTTGAAGCACTTGGTGGAGAAAAGAACGTAGGAACAGCTGTTCTTCCAACAATCAAGATTGATGGAAAAGATCAGCAGATGAAAGGCTTCCTTGGTTCAAAAGCAATCGGTGTTAACCCTAAATGCAAAAACCAGGAAGTTGCAGTTGCTTTAGCTAAATACTTAGGTGGTGAAAAAGCACAGCAGGCTCACTTTGATACAAGAAAACAGGCTCCAGTAAACAAAAACTTAACATCTAAGAAAGAAATCTTAGACAACGCAGCAGTTTCAGCATTAGTTAAAGCAAGCAAAGAGTCAACAATTGTACAACCATTATTCGGTATGCAGGGATATTGGGATGCTGCACAACCATTTGGTAAAGCACTTGTTAACAATGAAGTAACAGAAAGCAACTACAAAGATAAGACAGAAGAATTCAACAAACAGGTTAATGGTTCAAAAATTTCATAATATATAATACAAACGAAATAAGAGCGAAAATACTAACATGAAATAAATACTAACTATGAAAATCATTTGTGGCGGGAGTAAGAAATATCGTTACTTCTGTCACAAATGTAAAAAATGTGTGTAAAATGAAATGATAAATAGGTTAAGAGAAAATCTTAATCAGGAGGTTTTAGGATGAAAATAGCTAAACAGAAATCAGATTTCGCCACACCATTTACCCTAAAAAATGCGCTTTCAAAAGGTAACATATTTACTAGATTGTCAGCTATTATTATGGGTTTAGGTAATATGGCAAGTGGACAACTCATAAAAGGTGTGATTTATTTAGCAATAGAGATAAGTTATATAGGGTTTATGCTCACACAAGGATTATATTACTTGAAGATGTTTCCATCTCTTGGATATAGAAAAGAAGGAGAGGTATGGAACGCAAGTAAAGGAGTATATGAATACGTAGAAGGCGATAACTCTGTTTTGCTATTGCTTTATGGTGTTGTTACGATAGCAATGACAGTATTATTTATTTACTTTTTATGTGATAATATAAAGAGTGCTTATAAAGCACAGTACTTTAAAGAACAAGGCTGGAAAATTAAGAGCTTTAAAGACGATATCAAAGATTTATTCGATTGTAACTTACATAAATTTTTAATGTTTTTACCTTTTACAGGTATTTTGATTTTTACAATTTTACCATTGTTATTTATGATTTCAATGGCATTTACAAATTATTCGGATATAGGAAATCACCTAGTCTTATTTGATTGGGTAGGTTTGAAGAACTTCGTATTAGTACTTGGTTTAGGTGGAAAAATAGGAAAAACATTCTGGCCAGTACTTGGATGGACTTTAATTTGGGCAGTATGTGCAACATTTTCAAATTTCTTTTTAGGAATGATTTTAGCAATTGTAATTAATAGAAAAGAAACGCATTGTAAGGCACTTTGGAGATTGTGCTTTGTAATATCAATTGCTGTACCACAGTTTGTTACATTACTTATAATGAGAACTCTTCTACAAGAAAATGGAGCAATTAACACAATGTTAATTAATGCAGGACTAATTAAAAAAGCACTACCATTTTGGACAAATGCAACATGGGCAAGAGTTACAATTATTCTTGTAAACTGTTGGATTGGTATACCTTTTACAATGTTACAGGTTACAGGTGTTTTACAAAATGTTCCTGCTGAATTATATGAAGCAGCAAAAATTGATGGAGCTAATCCAGTTCAGATATATTTTAAAATAACACTACCATATATCATGTTTATTATGGGTCCTTACATTATTACTCAGTTCACTGGTAATATAAATAACTTTAACGTTATTTACTTATTAAGTGGAGGTGCACCACAACCAATTGGTCAGACTGCAGGTAAGACAGACTTGTTGGTAACATGGTTATATAAACTGACAATTGATTATAAATACTATAATATAGGTGCTGTAATTGGTATCTTGACATTTATTGTCCTATCTATAGTTGCATTAGTAACATATAGAAATACTGCATCTTATAAGGATGAGGAGGGATTCCAATAATGACTCAGAACGTAAAAATGGAAAAGACAAAAAGAACTCGTTCTTTTAGTAGTGCGAGAAAAGTTAAAAATATTATAATACATGTTATATTAGCGGTATTGTCATTGATATGGTTATTCCCAATCTTTTGGGTAATAATGACAAGTTTTAGAAAGGAATCAGGTGTTAATGTTAATTATTTCTTCCCAAAACATTTAACATTACACAATTATACAAGATTATTTACTGATACACAGGTAATTAATTTCCCTAGAATGTTTTTAAATACATTAGAAATTTCAATTTTCTCATGTATGATTGCAACATTATTTGTTTTATGTACTTCTTATTGTATGTCAAGATTAAGATTTAAAATGAGAAAACCTTTTATGAATTTAGCAATGATATTAGGTTTGTTCCCTGCTTTTATGTCAATGGTAGCTGTATACTTTATTTTAAAACTTGCAGGATTGACACAGGGTGGATTAATCAAATTGGCATTGGTACTTATTTATTCAGCAGGAGCCGGAGCAGGTTTCTATATTGCAAAAGGTTTCTTTGATACAGTACCAAAATCACTTACAGAGGCAGCGATATTGGATGGATGTTCACAATTCCAGGTTTTCTATAAGATTATCTGTCCTTTATCAAAACCAATTATAGTTTACACAATATTAACTGCATTCTTAGGACCATGGCTTGACTTTATATTTGTAAAAGTTATTGTTGGTGCAAATGATCAGTATTGGACAGTATCAGTAGGATTGTATAACATGCTTGAAAGAGAATTCATCCAAAAATGGTATACATCATGGGCAGCAGGTGCTGTACTTGTATCAATACCAATTACTCTTTTATTCATCTTCATGCAGAAATTCTATGTTGATGGATTATCAGGTGCAGTTAAAGGTTAATGATTATAGGTTAAAAATAGAAATTTTTAATTATAGATCAATATCTTATTCAAGGAGGCGTCTCGGAAATCTTCCGAGGCGTCTTTTTTCAAGAGGTGGGCGAGTTATGAAATTATATAGATTAGAATTTTTAAATAAAAAGAAAGAGAAGAGTTTTACAAAAAAAAATAGTCATAATTTTAAAACAAAATTAGACAGTAACAAAAAATTAATGAGTTTGCTATGCATAATAAGTATCTTAGCGAGTACTCTAGGCGGTTGTTCTTTTGGAAAAAATGATTCGAAATCTACAAAGATTCCATACATGATGAAGGTAAACAACCAGAAATTAAATGTGATAGAAGATAAATACAGAACTTGTTATGAAGTTTTTGTTGGAAGTTTTTATGATAGTGATGGTGATAAAAAAGGTGATCTAAAAGGTGTTACAAAAAAATTAGATTACATAAAATCTTTAGGTGCAAATGAGATATGGTTAATGCCGATAATGCCATCTACAACATACCATAAATATGATGTGAAAGATTACATGGACATCGATAAAGATTATGGAAAAATGGCAGATTTTGAAGCATTAGTAAAAAAATGTCATGAAAAAAAGATACATGTAATTATTGATTTCGTTATGAATCATACATCATCAGAGCATCCATGGTTTAAAGAAGCTGTTAAATATTTAAAGACTTTACAAGCAGGAGAAGAGCCGGATCCAAAAGTATGTAAATATGTTAATTATTACAATTTTACAAAAGATAAGACAAAATCAGGATATCATAAAATTGCGGGTACAGAATATTCATATGAATCTGTTTTTTGGGAGAAAATGCCGGATCTCAATTTATATAATGAAGATGTTAGAAATGAAATATCACAGATTACTAAATTCTGGATTGATAAAGGCGTGGATGGATTTAGATTAGATGCCGCAAAAGAATATATATCAGGGAATACAACTGAAAATGTAAAAATTTTGAAATGGTTTAGTGACATGGTTCGTTCTCAAAAACAAGATATCTATACTGTGGGAGAAGTATGGGAAAAATATCCAATTTATACAGAATACTATAAGAGTGGAATTGATAGTTTCTTTGATTTTTCTTTTGCAGATAAAGATGGATATATTTCAAGAGTATTGTCTCAGACAACTGACAATGGAGCAAGTACCTATGGAATGGCAATACAAGAAGTTGATTCATTGATGAAAAAAAACAATCCAAATGGCATTAGCGCACCATTTTATACTAATCATGATTTGTGCAGAAGCGCAGGTTATTATGGTGGAAAAAATGCAAAAAACCAGACAAAAATGGCGCAAGGAATGAATCTAATGATGTCAGGTAATGCGTTTATATATTATGGTGAAGAAATAGGCATGAAAGGCTCAGGAAAGGATGAAAACAAACGTTTATCAATGTATTGGAAAGATGGTACAAAGTATAAAGGACGTTGTAATGATCCAGTTGATGCAGAAAAAACAAAAATGATTTATCCTAGTGTTAGCGAGCAAGAGACAGACAATTATTCTATTTTAAATTATGTAAAACAAGCCGTTAAATTGAGAAATATTTATCCTGAAATTGCAAGAGGTGATACAGAATTTTTGGAAGAATATTCTAATAAGAAAGTTTGTGTATTGAAAAAGAAATACAATGGTAAAGAAATATTATTGATTTTTAACACGACCGATAAGGCAGTGAAGGTTGATTTAAAAGGGCTAGAAATAAATGGAAAACCTGTTAAAGAGGCTAAAATAGGAGGTTTATTGCAGGTGGATGAGAATAATCCAAGCAAAAAAGGAAATACTGTAGAATTACCAAAATACTGTATTGAAATTTTAAAATAAGAATAAAATATAGAAAGAAAAAAGCTTTTATCGTTAAGATAGATATATGTTACACATATAGTTCTCAATTGATAAAAGCTTTTTAATTTGAATTTAATAATGTTTGTTAACAATATCTATAAGCATATCTTCGATTATTGTCTGCGTGTAAAGACCGACTTTCTTCTGTTGATCCTTTTCTAAATCTTCAACATAAAAAGGCTTTCCATAGCGCACAACAACTTTAGCACGCTTAATCCATGGGAAATGATTCTCAAGGACATCGTCTGTTCCAGTTATAGCCATAGGAACAATAGGACATTTCGCTTTTTGGGCAATTTTAAAACTTCCTTCTTTAAAAGGAAGAGTCTTTGTTTTGTCAGATGTTTTTATACGTGTTCCTTCTGGAAAAATACAAATAGAAATGCCAGATTTGACATATTCGATTGCTTTTAAAATAACACCCATGCTTTGACGAATATCACTACGATCCATCAGTAAACAATATACTCGCTTCATCAAAAATGAAATTATAGGTACTTTTTCAATACTCTTTTTAGAAATATATCCTGTTAAATTAGGACAACGCGAATAAGTAGCTACAATATCGAAGAAGCCTCTGTGGTTACCAATGTAAAGAACAGCCTTATCTCTAGGGACGTTTTCCTCATTTTCGATAATTAATTTAACACCAGATATTAAAAGTATAGCTTTAAATCCAAATTGAACATAAGCAAGCATTACCTTGTCAGAGTGATGTTTACTGAATTTACCTACAATAAATTCAAGCAGCATTACAGGTAAGCTAAAAATCAAAAAAATGGTGATAAAGAGAATACATAATATAGTTCTCATTATATTAACCTCGCTTATTCATTATTAATTTATACATAATATTATAGCCTAGTTGAATACGTAAATGCAATAAGTAGAAATGCATAAAAAAAGCTAAAAAAAATCAAAAAAAGTTTATAATGAAAAATAATCACACAAAAGACACAAAAACGACTTATTTTTGTGATATTATATATATAAAATGAAATGTATATAAAAGAAAGAAAAGAAATACTTATATTCGAACTATTGCAAAAATTTTAGTGCTGTGATATACTAAAATTAACTTGAAGTTGTGTTATGTTATAATATGCTCAAGCAGAGGAGGATTAAAAATGGAAAAAGCAGATATCAACAAAGTTCGCGCATCAGTGAATCAGCAATGTGGCAGTAGAGTTATGATTGTACTTGATCGTGGGCGCAACAAAGTGGATATTCAAGAAGGGGTTATTCAAAAAGCATATCCTAGTGTTTTTACAGTCTTAGTAGAAGATAGCAAGGCGACTAATCCGCCACAGCTATTATCCTTTAGTTATACAGATATTATTACAAAAGACATACGCATGAAATTGTGTTAAATTTAATAGCTTTAAAGGGTTAACGAGTTTTGAGGGTTTTAAAGGTTTAAAAATTTAAAAGTAACATAAATAAATCGCAGGTTGTTGAAAAATACAACTCTGCGTTTTTTTTTGTAAATCATTACATCAAGTACATCAAGTGTAAAAAACTATAAATACTTTTTACATATATTTATAAAAAAAATTTTTACAAAAATGAAAAAAGTATTAATGAGAATAAAAAATAAAACGATATATATATTAGCGGTGATAGTCTAAATTATTCCGTTATATTTTTTTATGGCAGTTAAAAAAATCTGCCCCTTTAACATAAGGAGTAATATATTCTTGATTTCTTTTATGTACATTGAATTTGGTTGTGTTATGTGTGAAGTTAAAAATAAAAAGTATAGTGTAAATTAAAAAGTAATTGAAAAGTAATTAAAAAGTAAAAAACGCAGAATTGAAATGATTAAAAACTCCAAATATTATTATTTATTAAGGTTATATTTATTCTAAGAGATTTAAAAAAACATTATAAAAAAAACAGGAAAAATGAGTGAAATATTTTCACATTTTTTTCAAAATCCTCCGAGAAAAAGTTGTGAAATATTTCAGAAATTCATTAATTGTAAAAAAGAGCAGATAAATTAGTAGAAGCGTGTAATAGATTGATGTAAAAAGAAGTGTAAAACGGATCGAAATTAAGAATATTCTGTGAATAAAGTGTGTTCATTCTGTGAAAATGTAAAAAAAAATGAAAAATATTACAAAAAAATGAAAAAAGGGGTAGATTTTATTTAACATTTGTGTAACAATAGTATTAGGAAAAGTAAACGAGAAGTTTGAGACACATATCTCATAGGCATAAACAATAATATTGGAGGATAAAATGAAATCGCGTAATTTTACAGAAGTAGTAAAGAATAACAGAAAAGGTATTATGTCGGTAGTAATGGCTGGATGTTTAGCATTTAGTGCGCCAACAGCAGGATTATTCGAAGGCACACTTGTTCATAACGTTCATGCTACTGATGCAAAACAAAAGAAAGCTGAAGCAGAGAAAAATTTAAAAGATGTTAATGGAAAAATTGATAAGATTTTCCAGCAGCAGCAGGCTTTAGAGTCTCAGGTAGATCAATCTACAAAAGAGTTAGCTCAGATTATGAGTGCACAAGAGGGACTAAAAAACGACATTGCTAACAAACAGAAGGAAATTGATAAAGCAAATAAAGATTTAGCAAAAGCTAAAGAAGAAGAGAAAAAAGAATACAATGCGATGATTGATCGTATTAAATATATGTATGAAAACAGTTCATCTGATTCTCTATGGGAAGCGGTAGTAGATTCAAAGAGTTTTGCAGATATGTTAAGTAATATTGAATATGTATCTTCAGTTTATAAAACAGATAAGACTTTATTAGAAAAATATAAAGCAGCTGTTAAAAAAGTTGAAGACTTAACAAAACAGTTACAAAACGATATGGCTGAATTACAGGAATCTAAATCAGAATATGATGCTCAGCAGGGTGAATTAAATAACAAAATTAATGCTTTAAAAGCACAGTCTGGTTCATTTGAACAACAGATTGCACAGGCTAAACAATTAGCAGCTTCATATTCAGCAACAGTTAAACAACAACAAGCTTTAATTAATCAACAAGTTGCAGCTCAAAGAGCAGCACAGGCAACAAATAATAATGGTGCTTCAAACGGACAAGCTAAAACATCAAAGAGCAACAGAAAAACAGGTGGTGCTGGTATGGCATCTAACACACCATCGAATGGACCACTTCCACCAGCAAACGGATCAGCATTATCATATGCTAGTCGCTTCGTAGGCGGTCGTTATGTTTGGGGTGGATCAAGTTTAACAAACGGATGTGATTGCTCTGGATTCGTAATGGCTGTATATGCTCAGTATGGCAAGAGCTTACCACATAGTTCAGGAGCAATGAGAGGTGTTGGTACAGCAGTTAGCCCTTCTGCAATGCAACCAGGTGATATCGTATGTTATAATGGACATGTAGGTATCTATGCAGGTGGCGGACAGTTATTAAGTGCTCTTAATAGCCAAAAGGGTATTACATACTGTTCAGTAAACTACAAACCAATTGTAGCTGTACGTAGAGTTTAGTGAATACGTAAAAATATGAATATTCTATGATGTTTTTTAGTGGAGGCTTATATGAATATTGCATTAGGTAATAGATTTAAAAAGTTTTCATATAAAAATAATCGTTTTTTAATAACAATAATCCTAGCGTCTGTCTTAGGATTATTGTTGTTATATTCAAAAATAAATTTTAATAATAAAAGAAATTTGATTTATTCAAAAAATCTTGATAGAGTTTGCGCAGTAGTTGATGGTGATGACCTGACTTTGCGCAATTTTGCTTTTTATGTGGCATATGAAGAGTCTGAAGTTGAGAAAAAGGCAAAAGTCTACGATAGCAAACATCCTGAAAAGTATTGGAAATTACATACAAATGGGCAATTTATTAAGTATGCCGCAAGAAATGCAACCGTTGATATGGGAATACACGATTATTTTTTTTACAAGAAAGCGTTGAAGGATAAAGTGGTATTAACAGATAAAGAAAAGGAAGTATTAAAAAATTCACAAGAAGATTTTTGGGAAGATTTAAAAGATCGAGGTGGAGATAAATTATTAGGGGTTAAAAAAAAGGATATTTATGATACAATGGAGAAGGTGGCAATTGCTCAAAAAGAGCAATACGTCTGTGAGCAACTTGATGGCGTGGATGAAGGAGATTATGACTTTAACCAAGATGCTTACAAGAACTTGTTAGAAAAATATAATTATAAGATTGTAAAAAAAGTGTGGATGAGAATCGATTTTGGAAATGTGACCTTGAAACACTAGAAAGAAGTATAGTATTCTTTTAAGGTATTGATAAGGCACAAAATGTGATTTTGAAGCATTAGGGAGATGCAATCGGAAAGAAGTAGAGAAGTAAAAATGAAGATAGGAAGAAATGACCCATGTTGGTGTGGAAGTGGAAAAAAGTATAAGGTTTGTCATGAGAGATTTGATGCTAAAATCGAACAATTTAAGCGTCAAGGTGCAGAGGTTCCACCAAGAGAATTAATTAAGACACCAGAACAAATTGAAAAAATAAAAGAAAGTGCTAAAATTAATGTAGCAGTGTTAGATTACATTGAAGAACACATTAAAGAGGGCATGACAACAGCCGAAATTGATAAATGGGTGTATGATATAACAACATCTATGGGAGGTATTCCAGCAGATTTAAATTATGAGGGATATCCTTATAGTGTTTGCACATCAGTTAATGATCAGGTATGTCATGGTTATCCATCAGAAGATGTTGTTTTAAAATCAGGCGATATTGTAAATGTTGATTGTTCAACAATCTATCATGGTTATTATTCAGATTCATCTAGAATGTTTTGTATAGGTGAAGTTAGTCCAGAAAAGAGACGATTAGTAGAAGTTACAAAAGAATGCGTTCAAAAAGGGCTTGAAGCAACTAAACCTTGGGGATTCCTAGGTGATATGGGACAGGCTGTGCATGACCATGCATATGCTAACGGATATACTGTAGTTAGAGAAATTGGTGGACATGGTGTAGGAAATGAATTTCATGAAGAACCATGGGTTGGTTATAATACAAAAGCCGGTACTGGTATGTTGTTAGTTCCAGGAATGATGTTTACAATTGAACCAATGGTTAATATGGGTGGAGTAGAAATTTACCAGGATGGAGATTGGGAAGTTTACACAGAAGATGGTCTTCCTTCAGCACAATGGGAGATTCAGGTGCTTGTGACTGAAACAGGAACAGAGGTTATTTCCTGGTAAGATAATTATTTTCCTCTAAAGATTGTGTAAGAAAATATATTATGAATAATCATAGGAAAAATTGTGTATGCAAATGAGTATAATTAAATAGATAAAATTAAGGGGTAAAACGTGGTATAATTATGTTAGGTAAAAATAAAAAAAATCAATCTACTAATGATGCAAAAAAGATTGCAAGGATAATGGTTGTTGCAGTTATAATAGTAAGCATTATTTTTGGAGCATTATTATTTATTAATGATTATTATAAAGCAAGTAGTGTGGCAAAGAGAGCTCTTATAAGTAACGAAAAAGTTATTGTAGAGGAGAAAGATAATTATTATTTATTTAAGCCAACACAAAAGAATATAACAGAGGCAATAATTTTTTATCCGGGAGCTAAAGTTGAAGAAACTTCTTATTCAAGATTAGCGTCAAAATTTGCAGAAAGTGGATATGAATTTTTTATTGTTAAGATGCCAATGCGTTTGGCTATTTTAAAACAAAATGCAGCTGATGATATTATTAACAGTAAAAAGAATAGTAATATCAAAAAGTGGACCCTTATGGGGCACTCCATGGGTGGAGCCATGGCAGCTAATTATACTGCAAAAAATAAAGATAAAATTAATCGATTGGTATTGCTTGCGGCGTATTCAATCAAGGATTTATCGAAGACAGACGTTAAAGTGTTATCTGTTTATGGAAGCAAAGATGGTGTCTTGAATAAAATCAAACTGGAAAAATATAAAGCAAATTTACCCAAAGATGCTATTTTGTATGAATTGCCTGGTGCTAATCATTCGCAGTTTGGTGATTATGGAAAACAAAAAAAAGACGGCAAGGCATCCATTTCATCAAACGAGCAACAAGAAATGGTGTTAGATATTTTTTTGGATACTTTTAGAGAGAATAAACAGCTTACATATAATGTTTAAGAGTTGTTTATTTGCGATGATTTTATAGGTGGCAAATTTCTTATTATTTTTTAGAGTTTATAATAATAGATGTCAGAAGATTTCCTATTATTAGTCTGAAATTATAATAATAGAAATAGGCTAAGTCGATATGATATATAGTGAATAACTTTACTATGAACGAGGTACATGCTATGGAAGAAGGTTTTGTTACATACTCAAAGATTAGATTTAATGCAATGGATCCTAAATTAGAGGATATAAAAATTGAAGATATAGCACATGCTTTATCAATGATGGTAAGGTTAAATGGGCATTATCCTTCGTTTTTTTCGGTAGGACAGCATAGTATTCAGTGTTGCAAAGAAGCAATGAGTAGACATTATGTTCCAGAGGTGTCATTAGGCTGTCTTCTTCATGATGCAAGTGAGGCATATTTATCAGATGTAGTCGGTTCTTCTAAGAAAAATATGACAATGTATTTGCAGATTGAGAATCAGGTACAGGGTGCTATTTATAGAAAGTTTTTAGGAGAAGTTCCTATGGGAGAGGCTTCTGTTCTTATAAAGGGCATTAACGATGCTTGTTATTATTATGAGTATAAGCATTTTATGGGAATAGAACAAAGACCAGAGGAACCTATGATTTTAAGTGATATGAGCTATGAATTTGAGCCTTTTGAGAAGGTTGAGGCACAATTTTTAGAGCTATTTAATAAACTTATGTCGGAAATAAAAACATCTAAACTAGGTAATGTATATCCAGTTAAGGATGAATCAGCAAAGATAAAGCTTTAAAAAAAAGAAAACTTAAAAAAAAGAAAACTTTAAGAAAATAAAGTTTAAATAAGTAAAACAATTGACGGGAGTCAATTATCATGTTAGTTGATTTAAAACTTCATGATAATTGCTCCCGTCTTATTTATCTATTTAGTTATTTATTTACGCTTACACCGTTTATTGTAGCGTTTTCGTTTTCTTCCATTGGAATTACGATGCATTTTTTACCATTTATTTTTTGTGATGTTATTTGAGAAGCTTTTTGTGGCTTAACATGTAAAACAACATCATACGATTTTTTCTCTTCTTCGAAGCTTTCTAGTTCTTGTGTTTTCTGCGAAAGTTCAACAATTTTCTCAGTTAATTCAATATTTTTCTCAGATAATTCTTCCTCTTGTTCTTGAATTTTGGAATTCTTTTCTTCAAGTTGAAGAGTAAGCTCTCCGACTTGATCTTCGAGACCAATTTTTTCTAGTTTAATAGCATTTTTTTCGAGCGCATTTTTTTCAATAAGATGCTCAGCTACAGGAACGTCTTCTCCAAATGTTTCTTCTACGGATTTAAGGATTCTATCTGTTTGTTCTAGGGCAACATTACTGTCTAGAAGAGCTTTTTCCACATTTTCCTTGTTTAAAACTAATTTATCTTCTTCATCTTCGTGGATAAGATCATAATCTTCAATCATATCGTTGATAGTTTGCTGAATATTTAAAAGAGTCTCATCAGTAGATTCTTCTTCTGGACCTAAAACATTTCTAACGATAGAGTGAAAGGCTATTTTTTGCTCAGTAGCTGTTTTTATTGGATTACAGCCAAGGCCATTCTGGATAAATTCGGTGTGAGGTTCTTTAGTGTTTTTGGTATAAAACAATGTTGAATGAATGTCTGTACTTCTGTCATTGAAAGCAGGGAAAAGAAAAGCACTATCAGGCATTCCAACTACCCAATCACGGTCTCTAGAACCGATACGATTTTCATTTTCTTTGTATCCAAGAGCAGCTTTAGATAAATTTACCGGACAAATTGCTACTAGTATATAGCGATAAACTTCTTCAGATTCGTCTAAGTCAATATTATCTCTAGTTTTAGTCATGACATCATAAGCATCATTAAAAAGCAAAATCAAATAATTGCCAGCATAATCATAAGAATCAATTACATGGTCGTAAAAACTATCAAGTAGCTCTTCATTTTCGAGATTACTATCTCTAAGTGCCATAAGAATTTGTTGGCGGCCACCAACTTCTTCTTCGATAAGAGGAAATTCAAGGTTTAAAAGGTTATTAGCAACTTTACCTGAAAGACACTTGTTGGCAATTTCAAGATATTTATGAAATTCTTCATCTTCTAGATTTAAAAACTTACTTCCAAATTTACAAACTTTATCACGGTTAGCATCCACATAGCAACCGCAAAGACGTGTGAAAGTAACTTTATCCTGTTTGAAACGACGTTTAAGTTCTAAAACTTCTTTTTTGTTCAAAATGTATACCTCTCTTTTTTATTTATGGTGTTAATAATAATTCCTAATATAAATATTTTTTATTTCATTAATCTGTATTCAAAATGTAGATATAAGATCTAGACAATGAATTTGCCTAAAAAACTCTTTTTCCGTAATTATTATATTATATTTGGGGAGAAAACTCCATAATTATGAATGCAGAATCGATGATTAGAAGAAGAAAAAGTAGATGTACAGTTAGTTTGACGATATTATTTTTTTTAAAATAGTTTTAAACTATCTATAAATAAAAATAAATTTACATAAAGTATTTTTTGCTGTATAATTGTAAAGAAACAAATTTTTCGTACTTTTGTGGGAAAGCAATAAAATGACAATAAAGTAGAATTGAAAAGGAGAAAAGATGGAAAAAACATTCGATATGACTAAAAAATCTAATTTAGCCTTACAAACAAAAAAGCTATCAAAATATTATGGCTCAAAAAAATGTTTGGATAATGTTTCAATTACGGTTGAAGAGGGAGATATTTATGGATTAATTGGAAAGAACGGTGCGGGTAAAACAACATTTATGAAAGCTAGTTTAGGAATGGTTAAGCCAACTAGTGGAGAAGCAATATTTTTTGGATCCAAAAATATAAAAGAACAAGAAAAAGTAGGAACTTTAATTGAATATCCTTCTATAGCAGGAAACAAAAGTGCGAGAGGAAATCTAGAATTATTTTCAACTGTTTATGGAGGAACACCAGAAGAAATTGATGAAATCTTAAAAATTATAGGACTTGAAGGGACAGGAGAGAAGAAGGCTAAGTTTTTCTCATTAGGTATGAAACAAAGATTGGGTATAGGTATTGCGTTATTAGGAAATCCCAAATTATTGATTTTAGATGAACCAATTAACGGTTTAGATCCTTCAGGAATTAGAGAAGTAAGAGATTTGATTTTATATTTAAATAAAGAAAAACATGTAACATTTATTATTTCAAGTCATTTATTAGATGAATTAGGAAAAGTAGCAACGAAATTTGGATTTATTGATAATGGACATCTAATTGAAGAAGTAACAGCTGAAGAGTTACAGGATAATTGCGTAAAAAAAATAGTTATTGAGACTGATAATAATGAAAAAGCAGTTAGCATGTTAAAAGAGATTATAAATGAAAAAAATATTTCAGTCAGTGACTCTAATATTTGTGTAAGAGAAACAGATATAAAGAGCGGAAAGATAAACAGTCTATTAGTAAAAAATGGAATTGAAGTTGATTCAATTTATTACAAGTCACAAAGCTTGGAAGATTATTTCATAAAGAGGGTAGGATAGAATATGAATGGATTATTAAAATACGAATTTAAAAAAACAATATCGGCAAAATCGGTGTATATTTGTGCTGCAATTTGTGCTATTGTTGCGATAATTAACGCTGTTGTAGTAAGATTAAATGGCAAGAGTTTGGGTATAAAGGGAGATGGATTTTTGATAGAACTTCTTCCTATGAGTTTGTTATCAACATTGGTTGCAATAGTGATTCCAATACTTGTTTGCGAAGAAATGGAATCAGGTTGTATTAAAACAATGATTGGAAAAGGCTATTCTAGAAGCAAAATCTTTTTTGCAAAAGAAATCATTTCAGTTATTTGTACAGTTTTCCTTGTGGCAATAGTATTAGGCGTTGGTGTAATAGTTGGATTAATAGCTGGAATAGATTTTTCTAATGTTACAGCAAAACTTTTTATTAATATTATACTTGAGCTATTAGTATTTATTGTTATTGCAAATGTTAGTATATTATCGTCTATTTTGATGGGTAAAGTAGGAAAAGCTATAGCACTAGCAATTTTTGGACCATCTGTTGTAGATATTATAGTTACAGTTATTCAATTAGCTGCAAAAAATAATACAATACCTAAATATTGGTATTCAAATTATGGTAACGAATTGATGGTAGGTATTTTAAAAAATAGTTCTTATGCAAGAATTGGAATAATGTTAGTGGTATACATACTATTATTCTCTATTATTTCATTTGTATTATTAAGAAGAAAAGATTTTTAATCATCATTTAAATCTAGATGTGGGAATTATTAATATTCCTGCATCTTTTTTTATTTGCTAAAAAACTGTATCAATTGTAAAATGAATAATGGTAGTAGAACAAGAGGATAATATCAAACAAATAGATATTATAGTGAAAAGGTGATAGGATTTTATGAAAAAGATAAATATAGGAATTTTAGCCCATGTAGATGCGGGAAAAACAACACTCTCAGAGGCTTTATTATACAAAACAGGACAAATTAGAAAGCTAGGACGCGTGGATCATAAGGATGCGTTTTTAGATACAGATTCCATGGAAAAACAAAGAGGAATCACTATTTTTTCTAAGCAAGCAAGAATAAAAACAGAAAAAATGGATATTACATTGTTAGATACTCCTGGGCACGTAGATTTTTCGGCCGAGATGGAAAGAACATTAGATATTTTAGATTATGCAGTCTTAGTTATATCAGGAACAGATAAAATTCAGAGTCATACTAGAACAGTTTGGAAGCTTTTGAAACATTATAAAGTTCCAACCTTTGTTTTCGTTAACAAAATGGATTTAGATGGAGCAGACAAGGAAGAAGTCTTAGAAGAATTAAAAAGTGGATTATCCAACGAATGTGTGGATTTTAGTCCCATTTTCGAAGAAGATAGTGTAAAAAATACCAAACTAAATGAGTGGAAAGAAGAAATAGCAGTAAGTGATGATGAGTTACTAGAAAAATTCATGGAGACAGGAGAATTGAAAGAATCTGATGTTGCAAAAGTGGTAAAAGGAAGAAAAGTTTTCCCTTGTATTTTTGGCTCAGCACTTAAGCTAGAGGGCGTAGATGAATTATATTCAGTTTTAGAAAAATATACAATTCAGCCTAAATATGGTTCTGATTTTGGAGCAAAAGTTTATAAGATAAGTCATGATGATTCTGGAAAAAGATTAACATTTTTAAAAGTTACTGGAGGAACAGTTAAAGTAAAGGATTTAATAGATATAAGAGATTATAGCGATAATAGCGTTCATAGAGACAGTGATGCTAGTAAATGCAATAATGCAAGTAATGGCAGTAACGTATCAGAAAAAGTTGATCAAATAAGAATTTATTCAGGCTTAAAATTTGAGGCTGTAGATGTGGTAGAGGCAGGTACTGTTTGTGCGGTAGTAGGATTGACAAAAACAAAAGCTGGAATGGGATTAGGGGTTGAAAAAAATGAAAACGAATCAATTTTAGAGCCGGTTTTGAATTATCAGATTTTTTTCCCAGATAATATTACTAAAACTCAAATGTTGCAGAATTTAAGAGTCTTAGAAGAGGAAGATCCTAAACTTAATGTTGTATGGAATGAAGAATTAAAAGAGATTCATGTTCAGTTGATGGGACCGGTTCAGATAGAAGTTTTAACGCATTTGATAAAAGAACGATTTGATATAAATGTAACATTTGGTGAAGGAAGCATTGTCTATAAAGAAACTATAGCTGAACCTGTAGAAGGAGTGGGACATTTTGAACCACTTAGACATTATGCGGAAGTTCATCTTTTATTAGAACCCGGAGAAAGAGGAACTGGAGTAACTTTAGGAAAAAAATGCAGTACGGATATTTTGGATCTGAACTGGCAGCGTTTAATAACAACGCATATTGAGGAAAGAGAGCATAAAGGTGTTCTTACAGGAAGCGGACTTACAGATGTGAGAATTTCAATTTTGACTGGAAGAGCACATCAAAAACATACTGAAGGTGGGGATTTTAGACAGGCAACATATAGAGCAATAAGAAATGCTCTTATGAAGGCAAAGAATGTTCTTTTAGAGCCATATTTTAGTTTTGAAATAGAAGTTCCTAAAGAAAATTTAGGAAGAACACTTTCTGATATGGAGCAGAATTTTGCAAAATATAATTCGCCAGAATTTTTACAGATAAATGGAGAAGAATGGACACGTTTAACAGGTAAAGTACCTGTTTCAACAGTGGCTAATTATAAGTCTGTTCTAAATGAATATACTAGTGGTCGAGGAAGAATTACCCTCAATTTAGATGGTTATGATGTGTGCCATAATCCAGAAGAGGTTATAGCAGAACGTGGATATAATCCAGAAATGGATTTGAAAAATACAGCGGATTCAGTTTTTTGTGCACATGGAGCAGGCTTTGTTGTGCCTTGGGCTGAAGTGGAAAACTATATGCACTTAGATTATGTATATAAAGGCGGAGAACTTGATTATTCAGGATATGGAGATGAACTTGAAGATTTCGATATTCAGGCATTTACCGCGCTAAGTAAAAGAAAAGAAGAAGAAAAAAGAAAACTTGAAAAAATGAATAGTTATGAAGTCGATGCTGAACTTCAATCCATTTATCAAAGAGAATTTGGAATGAATAAAGATGATATGTTAGACTACGAACGAAAAAAATGGGTTAAAAAGAATAAGTCAGACGACAGGAAAACTGAAGGTGTTAAAGTCAAAAAAGACAGACATGGTAATCCAATATATAAAAAAAATAAAGAACAAATGTTAATTGTTGATGGATATAATATTATTTTTGGCTGGCCAGAGTTAAATGAACTGGCAAATACAAACATGGATTCAGCCAGAGATAAATTATTAGATGAGCTTGCTAATTATCAAGGATTTAAACATTGTGAGATAATTGTAGTTTTTGATGCTTATAAAAACAAAAATAATCCAGGTAAGAAAAATAAATATCATAACCTGACAGTTGTGTATACAAAAGAGGATGAAAAAGCGGATACTTACATTGAAAGAACAGTAAATAATCTAAAAGATAAATACACAATAACAGTTGCCTCTTCAGATGGTTTAGTACAGCTTACATCTATGAAATTTGGTTCTCTACGTTTGTCTGCAAGACTTTTGAAAAAAGAAATAGATTTTACATGTAATAATGGAATGGAACAGTACGAGAGAGGTAAAAATCGTGAATAAACCTAAATATAATAAAATAATAGAGGATTTAAAAATTCAAATAAAGCAAAAAAAATATCTTCCGGGGGACAAGTTGCCTTCGGAAAATATGCTTTCTAGGGAATATGAAATAAGTAGACAAACTGTAAGAAAGGCACTTACAGTCCTTGAAAATGAGGGTTATATTTATGCTGTTCATGGAAAGGGCACATTTGTATCAGAACTTGTAAGGCATACCAAAAATTCAAAAAATATAGCAGTTATTACAACATATCTATCAGATTATATTTTTCCAAGAGTTATACAGGGAATCGATAAGATTTTTTCAGAAAACGGATATAGTATTGTGTTGAAAACTACGAAAAATTCTCAGGCTGCGGAGGCAAGGTGCATAGAAGAATTACTTTCTAAAGACATCGACGGACTTATTATAGAGCCAAGTAAAAGTCATATTTATTGTAAACATTTAAGTCTTTTTGAACAAATGGACGAATATTCAATACCTTATTTGTTTATACAGGGATATTTTGAGGAGTTGAGTGACAGACCGGGAGTATTTGTTGATGATGAAAAAGGTGGATATTTGATTACAAATTATTTGATATCAAGAGGGTGTAAGGATATTTATGGAGTTTTTAAAGTAGATGATGTGCAGGGTATAAATAGGCATAAAGGTTATGTCCGAGCCCTTCAGGAGCATGGAATTTTATATAATCCTGATAAAGTTATATGGTTTCATACAGAAGACAGAGAAGTTAAACCAAGAGAGGTAATTGGTTCTCTGGTAAAAAAAGGAATAAAAATGGATGCGGTTGTTTGTTATAATGATCAGGTTGCCGTTGAAGTTGTGCGTTCATTTCAAGCACATGGAGTGAGAGTACCAGATGATGTTTCTGTGACAGGATTTGATAATTCTTTGATTTCAAAAAACAATTTAATTCCAATAACAACAGTGTCGCACCCACAGGAATTACTAGGTCAAAGGGCAGCAGAATTGATGCTTAGGTTAATTAGAGGTGAAAAAATTGAGAATGATTCGAATCATATCATAATGGAACCAAAGATTGTGATTAGAAAGTCGACGAGATGAAGCTTTGAGAGAGGTTATAGAATTACAAAGATATCAAAAAACTCAGTTTTGTACTATAAAACTGAGTTTTTATACAAATAGGGTTGAAATTGATTAAAAAAAATGATACATTTATATTAAAAAAGACATAATAAATATTACTAGAAATGAGGTTTAAAAATGATAAATAATCCATATATCAATTTGAATTGGGCACTTAATAGGAACTTGTTTTTTGAAAGATTTAAATTCCTAAATATGGGTAAAGAAAAGAATAAAATACTGTATTTGATTGGGTTTTTAATTAACGAGTATGTTTTATGCTTACTAGGAATGGGAGTACTTTGTTATTATTTTAAAAATACTAAAATATTTATAATACTACCAATAGGAATGATGTTTGCATTACTTATTGGAGTAGATGGAAACGATTGGAAGTTGTTTGATAGAGCGGATTTTGAAATGGCAGAACCGTTGGCATCTAAAAGAGCATTAGATATTTTGAAGGGGATAATAATATATAGATTAGGAATAAAAAACAACATCTTTTTTTATACAATACTATCCGGAATAGTTCTTAGTGTATCACCGGTTGTGCTGATTTGTGTAAGTATGATTTTTAGTATGATGTTTGTTTTGTGTGAAATGTTTGCATTTATCATAAGATATAGCACTTTTTTAACTAAAAAAATATATAGTTTTATAAGTTACGTTGGTTCTTTGGTAATTTCAACAATATTCTTTTTTACCCTCATTAGTTCTTTAATATATTTAGCAAAGAATATAATAAATAAACAAATTTCGTATTGTAGAATCGAAAAAGAATTAATACAGAACATAAAAATTCTTAATTCATTTATTGGTGCCAATAAAGAGATAATTATAATAGGCGTATGTGTTTATGCTTTGTTAATCTTTGTTGGTTTCTTTTTGACGTTAAAAAAAATACAGATGAGTGACTATCTTGATAAGGAAAATAAGTATTATTCATTAAAATATTTTTATTCGCTTATTATTTTTAAAAAAATAATGGAACGTGTATATAAAAATAAAGAAGAACTACTAGTGCTAATCTTGAAGGAAATTCGTTTGTTCACAGATAGTTTTCGCTATAAGTATAAAGATTATTTTTTTGTAATAGGACCAGATCGTTCAACTGCTTTCTTAATTGCAGTGTTTTTACAAGTTTTATATAATCCTGTAAAAAATCAGCAGATTTTCATTATTCCAATTATTGTTACATTTGCAATCGCAGATATTTTTTCAGCAACGACTATGAAATTATTAACTAATTATTCTTTTGTAGCGGAATATCAAACATTACAATCATATTTGGCGAACGGTCTAGATTTTAGAAATATTATTAGTGGAAAAATAAGATTTTTCTATGGGATTAAAAGTTTAGGATTTGGTTGTTATTTAGCAATTGCAAACGCCTTTATGTATGCATGTAAATGTGATTGGTATGTTTTTCTAATTAGTGATTCATTGTGTATAATGTTATTCATTGTTTTGCCAATGTGTTGTTTCTATAACAATTTGATTTATACAAGAATGAATTACAGATTATACGAACAGTATATGGAAGAAAGTGGGCTTATTGATGTGGGAGTAAAGGAATTCGTGCCATTATCTTTCTATTATTCGGGATTCTATTTTATTTCAATAATGGAAATTATATTTGTTTGTATTTTTAATTCGCTTTCAATATTTTTTATTCCAAAGCAAGTGTTTTATGCAACGACAATAATCTATGCGGTTATCGGTATAGGGATATGTCATTACATAATGAAGAGAATAGGAAAAAATATTTGTTCTTTTGTTGAAAGAGGCGATTTGTCTGCGGATTTTGCAAAAATTTTTGAAAAATAAAGGGTTGAGAGAAAATATACGTATAGTGAATAAGTAGATAGATGAGGTAAAGATGATGTCGAATATAATTGAAATTAAAAATCTAGTTTTTGGCTACGAAGAAGATAGAGTACTAAATAATATATCTCTTGAAGTAAAGCCAGGAGAAATAGTACTAATTGAAGGAGAGAATGGTGCGGGAAAAACAACATTTTTAAAGTGTATGACAGGACTATTAAATAATGGAAAATCAATTTATATAAATAACAAAGAGGTATATAAAAATCGATATTTGTTGAAGCAGAATTCGTTTGTTATGAGTGAAGATTTTTTATATGATTACATGACGACAAATGAGAACATTGTTTTCTTTCAAAAGATTTTTAAAGAAGATTCGGTTTTTATTGACCAGGTAAATCAGTATCTGAAAGATTTTGAAATAGAAAAATATAAAGATACATTAATAAAAAATTTATCTCAGGGTACTAGAAGTAAAGTGAATTTGGCTATTATGCTATCCAAAAAACATAAATTGTTAATTCTAGATGAGCCATTTACTGCTTTAGACGTGAATACTCAGGAAAAATTAATTAGTCTTTCAAAAAAATATGTTCTATCAAAAGAAAAAGCAATAGTTATGGTTACACATATAAAAGAATTCAAAAAAATAGCAACCCGTGTTGTTGAAATTAAGAAAGAAGGGTAAAGCTGAAAATCTTTTTAGCTCCGACAATTGCGATATTAGCTAGTTTTCTAGCCTATTCAAATATTTGAAAGTAAATAAAAAATATGATTTTAAATATCAACTGGAATAATACACCAGACCAAATAATGTAAGAAATAATCAGCACTAAGTTGTAGAAAGGAAAGTATACAACTTAGTGCATTTTGTATATATAAAGAAAAAATATTCAAAAAAAAATAATGAATTTTAATATAATCTAAAATAATAATAGAAAAAGAGCAGTAAATAATAGAAAGTATTTTAAAATAAAATAAAATACTTTACAAACTTGTATACATAGAAAAAGTAAAAAATACAAGTTAAAATTTGAAAATATCCTTATTTTTCAAGCCTTTACTCCTAAAATAATAATGTTAAAAAACAACTTGTATATATCTATGTACAAGCATTATACTAAAATCATAGAAAAGGAAATCAAAAGGTAAATAATTAAACAAAAATTTAAGGTAATAATTATAAGGAAAAACAAAAAAGGAGAGGGTTACAATGAAATTACGCAAGAGAGAATACAAATTCTGGTTTTGTACAGGATCACAGGATTTATATGGTGATGAGTGTTTAGCACATGTTGCAGAACATTCAAAAAAGATTGTCGAAGCATTAAACAAATCAGGAAGATTACCATTTGAGATTATTTGGAAACCAACACTTATTACAAGTGAGTTAATCAGAAAAACTTTTAATGATGCTAATATTGATACTGAATGTGCTGGAGTAATTACATGGATGCATACTTTTTCACCAGCAAAATCATGGATTCAAGGTTTAAGAGAATATAAGAAACCATTACTTCATTTACATACACAGTTTAATGAAGAACTTCCATATGAAACAATTGATATGGATTTTATGAATGAAAATCAGTCAGCTCATGGAGATCGAGAATTTGGACATATCGTAACACGAATGGGAATTGAGAGAAAAGTAGTTGTAGGACATTGGTCAGATACTGAAGTTCAGGATCGTATTGGCTCATGGATGAGAACAGCTGTAGGTGTTGTAGAAAGTAGCCACATAAGAGTTATGCGTATAGCAGATAATATGAGAAACGTAGCAGTTACAGAGGGTGATAAAGTTGAAGCACTAGAAAAATTTGGATGGGAAGTTGACGCTTATCCAGTTAATGAGATTGCAGATGCAGTATCAGCAGTATCAGTATCTGATACAAACGCTTTAGTAGATGAATACTATGATAAATACAATATTTTACTAGAAGGAAGAAATCCGGAGGAATTCAAAAAACATGTAGCTGTACAGGCACAGATAGAACTTGGTTTTGAAAGATTTTTGGATGAGAAAAATTATCAGGCGATCGTAACACATTTTGGTGATTTAGGTGGATTAAAACAGCTACCAGGTCTTGCAATTCAAAGATTAATGGAAAAAGGATATGGATTTGGTGCAGAAGGTGATTGGAAAGTTGCAGCTATGGTTCGTTTGATGAAGGTAATGACAGCTGGAATGAAAGATGCAAAAGGTACTTCAATGTTAGAAGACTATACTTACAATTTGGTGAAAGGAAAAGAGGGAATTTTACAGTCACACATGCTTGAGGTATGTTCATCAATTGCAGATGGACCTATTTCAATAAAATGTCAACCACTTTCAATGGGAGACAGAGAAGATCCAGCAAGGCTGGTATTTACATCAAAAGAAGGAAAAGGTATTGCTACATCACTTATTGATTTAGGAAACAGATTCCGTCTTATTATCAATGAAGTGGACTGCCACAAGACAGAGAGAGAAATGCCTAAACTTCCTACAGCAACGAATTTCTGGACACCACAGCCAAATTTAAAAGTTGGTGCTGAAGCATGGATTTTGGCAGGAGGAGCTCATCATACGGCATTTTCATATGATTTAACAACAGAACAAATGGTTGACTGGGCTAATATGATGGGAATTGAAGCTGTTGTAATTGATAAAGATACTAATATAAGAGACTTTAGAAGAGACTTATTATTAGGAGACATTGTTTATAAATAAAATGGATACTAATGGTAAGGGGGGCGATTACAAATGGATAAAAATTTAAAAGCTTATATAGAAAGCGGAAAAGCTGTATTAGGTATCGAATTCGGATCAACTAGAATAAAAGCTGTTTTAATTGGTCCTGACAATGAGCCAATTGCAAGTGGTTCTCATACTTGGGAAAATCAATTGGTAGATCACATTTGGACATATAGTTTAGATTCGATATGGAGTGGTTTACAAGATTGTTATAGCAACATGTTAGAAGATGTTAAGAATAAATACAATTGCGATATAAAATCGCTTGGTGCGATTGGATTTTCAGCAATGATGCACGGTTATATGGCATTTGATGAAAACGATACATTATTGGTGCCATTTAGAACCTGGAGAAATACAATCACAGAGCAGGCATCTGAAGAACTAACAGAGTTGTTTAATTATCATATACCACAAAGATGGAGCATTGCTCATTTATATCAGGCAATGCTTAATAGAGAAGAACATGTTGAAAAAGTAAAAACATTAATGACTTTAGCTGGATACATTAACTGGCAGATGACAGGAAAGAAAGTCATTGGTGTAGGCGAAGCCAGTGGAATGTTCCCAATTGACATTAATACACATGATTATAATGAAAAAATGATTTCACAATTTGAAAAAAAGGCAAAAGAAACTGGTTATGATATTAGTTTAAGGAAAATGCTTCCAAATGTTGCAGTAGCAGGTGAAATCGCTGGAAAGCTAACAGATGAAGGTGCAAAAAGACTTGATGTAACAGGTAATCTACAGCCTGGTATTCCAATTGCACCAGCAGAAGGTGATGCAGGAACAGGTATGGTTGCAACAAATAGTGTTCGTCCTCGTACAGGTAATGTTTCAGCAGGAACATCTGTATTTGGAATGGTGGTTTTGGAAAAAGAACTATCAAAAGTTTATGATGAAATTGACCTTGTTACAACACCTTCTGGTGATTTGGTAGCAATGGCTCATTGTAATAACTGTACATCAGATTTAAATGCGTGGATAAATATTTTTAAAGAGTTTACAGAGCTTTTTGATGTGGATATTACTATTGATGATTTATATTCAAAGTTATATAAAAATGCTATGAAGGGCGATGCTGATTGCGGAAATTTAGTGGCATACAATTATTTCTCAGGAGAACATATTACTGGTTTTGAGGAAGGAAGACCTGTTTTTGTAAGAACTCCAGAAAGTAAATTTAATCTTGCCAATTTTATGAGAACTAATTTATATGCATCGCTTAGCGTTTTAAAAACAGGTTTAGATATTTTATTAAAGAAAGAGGGTGTGAAATTAGACAAAATATACGGGCACGGCGGATTGTTTAAGACAAAAGGCGTAGGACAAAATATTTTGGCAGCAGCATTAGATACTCCAGTTTCTGTTATGGAAACTGCAGGTGAGGGTGGTGCCTGGGGAATGGCATTGCTGGCTAGTTACATGATAAATAAAAAAGATAATCAGTCACTTGCAGATTACTTACAAGATGAAGTTTATAAAAGTGAAACAGGCTATGAAGTTAGTCCTGAAAAAAACGATGTTGACGGATTTAATATATACATAGAAAGATATACAAAGGGATTGGAAATTGAGCGCGCAGCAGTAGAAACCCTTGTGTAGTATTGTATATAATATAGCTTTTCTTTTCATATAAGACCATTCTTCTTATGAAATTATAAAAATAAAAAAAGACACTGGGAATGAAACAAGTTGACGTGATTCCCAGTGTCTTCTATTCTTTTGATAATATCATTGATGAGATATTTAATTTCTTCAATGATCTATTTTGTTTTGTTAACATGTGAGTTGGAGTTCATGTATTCAATAAATTCATTTATAGGCAAGGGTTTAGAGTAGTAATATCCCTGCGCGTATTCGCAACCGAGGGATACAAGCTCATTGGCCATATGTTCATCTTCGACACCTTCAGCAACGATTTTCATTTGTTCATTTAAAAACATCTCAATTTGTGATTTTAAAATTTTACTTGTGCCTCTAAAATATGACCATACAAGAGCCATATCTAGTTTTACAATTGTAAAAGGAAGTTCAACTAGTCTCGAAACATTAGATGTTCCAGAACCAAAATCATCCATAGAAAACCTTAGTCCCATATTAGAAAGTCGTTCCATTTGCTTGCGAATAGTGCCTATATCATCAATGGAAGATTCGGTAATTTCCAAGTTGATTCTGGAGGTTGGAATATTATATTTGTAAATAGTTGCAAGTAAATCATCAGCCAGATTTTCATTCATACATTGAGTTGGCGAAAGGTTAACGTTTATAAAATCAATACCCATAGCGTCTAAATCATGTTCACTTATAAATTTGCAGGTTTCATCAAAAATCTGCCTGCCTAATTCAATGATTTGTCCGTTATTTTCTGCAATAGCAATAAATTCATTAGGTGGAATAAAACCAAGTTCATCGTCATGCAGGCGAGCAAGAGCTTCAGCAGCGGTTACACGTTGCTCTTTTGAGGAATAAAGAGGTTGCAGATAAATCATTAAACTTCGATTTTTTATTGCTTTTCCTATAGCTCGTGCAACCTGTTCTGTGCGGTGTACCTTTTCTAGATAAGATTCATTAATTATTACTACAGAATTTGGTGTTTTAAAAGGCAAAGAACACTCTGACATTCCAAGTTCAAGACATTCAAATGCTGTAGAAACAGAATCCATTGTTAATTCTTTTGGCATATAAGCAAACGTAATTGTAAAAGAAATTTCAAAATCTTTATATTTCCAAGGTTTCGAAAATCTATCTGTAATGATATCAATTCTATCCTGTAAAGCATATTTATTATGTGCGTTTAGAATAATAAACTGTCCTTCTCTAAAATAAAAAATTGTGCAATGTGGAAATTGGCGTAATAACCATTTGCCCACTTGTCCTAAAACTAAGTTTACATTATAAGAATTATACAGTGTGTTTACAGTAGCAAAGTTTTGAATACATATACAAAGGCACTCAAAAGGTCTTTTTTTTCGAATTAAATCAGGTATAATTTTTGAAAAAGCCTCATCAGAAAACAAATCTATTTTTCTGACACGGAAGAGGTCTGGATTTTGTGATGCTAAATAAATAATTAATAATGAGATAACACTAAAATAACTCATAATTAATGTGCTAGCAAATGATTTACGTAGTACAAGACCAATCATTAAAACAGAGTTAACTGCAATTAGTGAAATACTAGTTGACATTTGGTTTCTTTTCACCGTTACTAAAATAACAAAAATGGATGTTATACGATAAAACCAGGATGTGGTATATAAAATAGAATATATAACGGAGTTATGGTATCCTGTGGAATTAAAGTAAAATAGCCAGTGAGTAAATGGAGTTGATAAAGTTACCAAAATTGTAATTATTAATGGAATTGTCATAAGATAAAACATAAAACCAGGTGAAATTTTTCTGATTTTACATTCTTCAGCAGTGTATTCATATAGAGCCCAGTTTCGTACAAAAAACATTATAAAATACAATATATTTATACCATACAAAAATGGTAGGCTTATTTCTTTGTGAAGAACATTCATTTCGCATGAAATTATATCTGCGCATGTCATAACCAAATTACTAAATAATACCGCGAAGAAAACACGTGTTTTTCTTATTGGTAAGTTTTTGTGAGAAAAATAAAAAACTATAATTATGAGTTGAATGGGTATAGATGCAATTGCATAATCATAATTATACGTACTAAGCCAATCTATCATAAAAAAACCCTCCTTAGCATACTTCCATACCCTTAATATCGACAATATAATTATTAATGATAATAATAAATATAAAAAAGGTTTAATCAAATATGCTAGGAGATAATTAGTTGAGATAATTTGTTTTTATCGCCGCGAAAAACGTTTTTGTCTATGTGTTTTTCGTAGCCGTTGTAGCCTTCAAGCACTTCGTTGTCAGTATATTGCCATAAAGTCCATTTACCAATTGTAATAATGTGTGCAGGCACATTTACGCTTCTTATCCAAAGTGGATTTGAATTGAAGTATCCGTTTATATATTTGTAATAAAAACGAGGTGTTGTATATATCATTGCTTTTACACCATAGTGTTTTTCAATGACATTTAAAAATTTTTTTAATTCCCTGTGTAGTGTTTCCTTGTCAATTTTTATATCTTTTTTGTAAAACTCAACATCTACGGCAGGGATTAAATCGCCTTTTAAATTTCCAACAATATCTATATAGTGTTTAGCCTGGGTTTCACCATCGCTTTCGAATGAAAAAAAATGGTATGCGCCAGTATATATATTGTGTTTTCGAGAGTTGTTGTAATTAGCAAAAAATTTAGAATCTACACAAGAGCTACCCTCTGTTGCTTTTGTGTAGATAAAATCAACACCTTGTTTCTTCATTGAAGCCATATCGACATCACCCTGATAGTGTGAGAGGTCTATGCCTTTTGCATAATTCTTTGACACAAAATAATTATTAAATTTCTTTTCATGTATAAGTATACCGACTTTTATAGAAGAACCTATAAAGCATACAAGTATAATAATAAAAAAAATAAAATATATATTTCTTTTTTTCATATGTGTTCCTTATATTATCTATTTATCTATATTTTTGATACACATTTTAAAACGTACTTTAAAACCTAATTATGTTAGTTTTTACTTTATGCTCAATTATGCGCGGCGATTTACAATTATAAATTATTAATAATATCATTCATAAAGTTTAATGTTATACGTTTAGAAAAATTTGTACCTTTTTCGGAAAAACCATGTTCTTCATTTTCGAGAACAAAAAGTTTAGCATTTGGATATAATTCAACGGCTTTTTGCGAGTATGAAAGTGGAACTACAGTGTCTAAATCACCATGGATAATCAAAACATTTTTTGAAAACTTCCCAATCTCTTCAAAAGTGTTTAAAGAAAGTGCGCATTTGAAATAAGGTTCACCAATTGGCATGTCCCAAAAATTGATTATTTTTGGAAGTTGCTTTAATTCGCTTAGGTTATCGCGCCAATTGTCTGGAATGCAAAATGCAGGATAATAAAGAATCATTCCACAAATTTGCTCTTCGATTTCTTCAGCTGTAAGAGCTGTAACAAATCCACCTTGACTTCCGCCTAATAGAAAAATCTTTGAATTATCAACGTAGTTTAATTCTTTCGCATAGCTAAGCACAGACAGCAAATCACTTTTCTCAGTAAATAGTGACATGCAAATAGTAGACATGCTACTTTGACTACGTGTTGAACCGCCGCAAAAATCAAAAGCGATAGCAACATATCCGTTCGCAGCAAAATATTTGCATTCGGATATAAAGTTATCACAGCAACCATTGTATCCATGACTTAAAATTACAGTTGGATAATGTTTTAAGTTGCCATTTGGAATATAGATTTTCCCATAAATTGTTTCAGCTGAAAAAGTGTTTTTGATATGGAATTCTTCAGTGTTAAATGCATGATTGTCAGTTGATGTGTTACATTCCATATCTGTTTTTGCACAATCATTTTGTAAGTTAAGTGTTGTTTCCATTTTATTTCCCCTGTTCCTCAAAATATATTAAAAAATGAAAAATTATATAAGATAATTGTACGATAGACCTTGTAATCTGTAAATAGAAAAGGGTTAAAAAAAACAAAAAAACCTTGTAAAATCAACTAATATGAGGTGTGCTTAGAGTGGATTTATGGAGAATTATTAAAAATATAGAAAAAAGTCAGAAATTATCTTGTAATACTTTGAATTGACAAGTATAATAGTTTCAATGATAAAGACGCAATAGGCGTAATTATTTTTAGAAAGGATATCTGAAATGAATCAGGAAAAAGTAATTGTTATTGATTTTGGCGGGCAGTACAATCAGTTAGTTGCACGTCGTGTCAGAGAGTGCAATGTTTACTGTGAGATTTATTCTTACAAAACAGATCTTGCAAAAATAAAAGAAATGAATCCCAAAGGTATTATTTTGACAGGTGGACCAGATAGTTGCTACTTAGAAAATTCTGCAACTTGTTCAAAAGAATTATTTGAATTAGGTATACCAGTACTTGGATTATGCTATGGTGCACAGCTTATGCAGCACGTTTTAGGCGGAAAAGTAGAAAAAGCACCAGTACGTGAATATGGAAAAACAGAAGTATTTGTTGATAATACTTCCAAATTATTTGCAAATGTATCAGAGAAAACAATTTGTTGGATGAGTCATTTTGACTATATTTCTAATGTAGCACCAGAGTTTAAGATTATCGCACATACTGCAGATTGCCCTGTTGCAGCAGCAGAAAATGCAGATAAAAATTTATATGCTATCCAATTCCATCCAGAAGTACTTCACACAGTTGAAGGTACAAAGATGCTTGAAAACTTTGTGAAAGGAATCTGTGGATGTAATGGTACATGGAAAATGGATTCTTTTGTTGAAAGAACTATTGAAGAGATTAAAGAAAAAGTTGGAGACGGAAAAGTTCTTTTAGCGTTATCAGGTGGTGTTGATTCATCAGTAGCAGCAGGTTTACTTTCAAGAGCTATTGGGAAACAGTTAACATGTGTATTCGTTGATCATGGTTTACTTAGAAAAGATGAAGGGAATCAGGTTGAGTCTGTTTTTGGAGAAAATGGTAACTTCGATTTGAACTTTATTAGAGTAAATGCAGCTGATCGTTATTATGCTAAGTTAAAAGGTGTAGAAGAACCAGAGAAGAAGAGAAAGATTATCGGTGAAGAGTTCATTAGAATATTTGAAGAAGAAGCTAAAAAAATCGGTGCAGTTGATTTCCTAGCGCAAGGAACAATTTACCCAGATGTTGTTGAATCAGGTTTAGGTGGAGAATCAGCCGTAATTAAATCACACCATAATGTAGGCGGACTTCCTGATTTCGTAGATTTCAAAGAGATTATTGAACCACTTAGAGATTTATTTAAAGATGAGGTTAGAAAAGCTGGTTTAGAGCTTGGAATTCCTGAAGATTTAGTATATCGTCAGCCATTCCCAGGTCCTGGATTAGGAATTAGAATCATCGGTGAAGTAAATGCTAAAAAAGTTCAAATTGTACAAGATGCAGATGCAATATATCGTGAAGAAGTTGATAAAGCTGCTAAAGAATGGAAAGCACAGCACAACAATGAAAATCCTTCATGGAAACCAGATCAATACTTCGCAGCACTTACAAATATGCGTTCAGTAGGTGTTATGGGGGATGAAAGAACATACGATTATGCAGTTGCACTTCGTGCAGTAAAAACAATTGACTTTATGACAGCTGAAGCTGCTGAAATCCCATTTGAGGTATTACAGACAGTAATGAGCAGAATTATAAACGAAGTAAAAGGTATAAATCGTGTATTCTACGATTTAACAAGTAAGCCACCAGGAACAATAGAGATGGAATAGCATATAAACTACGGGAGCCCGCATAAATAGCGGACTCCCGTTTTTTACGTCTACATTTCGTCTATTAAAATCAGTGGTTTTGTTTTTTCAATTCTTATTACAACTGATTTTAATCTCTTCTTTTAAATCTAAGTCATACATCTTTAAGTCAGATGATAATGTCTTTTCGAATAAATCAATTTCAAAATCCGGTAATGTTTCTTTTTGAATCTCGTGTTCTTGCATTTTATAAATGGTATTTTTAAATGCAGGAAGGGCAGACCATCTTAATGTGTAGGATATTTTTGTTCCTGATTCATTAGAATACATATCTATGTAGTATGGCATGCCGTATCCATTCATTGTGTTGATGTCACAAAGAAATTTAGTAAATGCTTTATGACAAACTTTATTGTCACCATTTAATAATTCTGAAACCGTAAAGCTTAGAATCAGGCCGATATCTCCAACTCCATAATACTTTGTATCCGCATTGATACTAATTCCAGATTGTATTAAAGCGCGAATATCAACTAAAAACTCTGAAAGTCTACTAACCTTAGGTTCGTTAGCAGCATCATGGACTAACGGATTGTAGAAATTATCTACAGCAGTTCTTTGTTCATTCCAAAATTCTTTTAAATCTCTTGGAAAGCGAGCCTGCCACTTTTCATATTGTGTGTGTGCACTAAAACTTGCTTCGTTATCCTCATCTGGAAGATTCTTCTTTTGAACGTACCAGGCATATAAATAGCTTAATAAAATCGCATGGCCAGGATTATCATTTTTTAAAATAAGGCTTGTAGTCTCATCATTTCTTTCGATTTCTAATCCTAGTTCATCTTCTAATAAAAAGAATACCTGCATGATATCTTCATAAGATTCAATATTGATATCAGATAGCGCAGAAGGATCCACATCCAGAGCTTCAATAAGCTTCTGACGGATATCATCCTTAGGTGCCATAATATCTTTTTCATATTTTCGTATTCTTGAATCAGCAGTTGCTGCAGAAAAGCCAGCTTTTAATCCTAGATCCTTTTGGGTCATATCCTGCAAGGTACGATATTTTCTGATTTTATCTCCTAGAGTCATAAGTTTCACCTCATAATAAACATAGATTTCTTCCTATATATTAACACAATAGACACAAAAAAGGAAGATATAAAATAATAAATAGACATAAAAATATGACTATTGATATTGACAAGCATATATTTCGGATGTATTATAATTACAACCGACATATATAAATGTCGGTACAGAACCAAAATAGGCAGAACACAAGGAAAGGAGGAGTGACCTATGGCAGAGGAACGTCAGCCACTATTTGTTGGAGTAGATACCGTGATTTTTGATTTGGGAGTATCCAGAGCTAAAGCATATGACGTGATTAAACAGCTGAATAAGGAATTAAAGAAGGAAAATCCACGTGCAATTGTTGTAGCTGGGAAAGTGAATCGAATCTGGTATGAAGAAGCATGCCTAAAGGCAGGAACACACTAATGAAAGATGATAGAAAAGAAAAAAGCCCCTCTGCAAAGGGGCTGCACATGTCATTGCTAACATGTTATCTCGTAAATTCATATTAGCATGGCAGGTGCTTCTTTTCAAGAAAATTCAGAGAAAGGAGCATATTTTAATGGCGGAACGAAGAATGTTTGCTAAGTCTGTAGTGGAAAGTGCAAGGTTCTTAAAAATGCCAGTATCCTCGCAGAATTTGTATTTCCATCTTGGAATGAATGCAGATGATGATGGAATTGTAGAAGGGTATTCGGTAATCAATCTTATAAAAGCCAATGAGGATGATTTAAGAGTGTTATACAGTAAGGGCTTTGTAAGAATTCTAAATGAAGATCTTGTGACTTATATTGCAGATTGGAGAGAACAAAACAGAATTAGACCTGACCGTAAGAAAGATAGTATATATACCAATCTTCTCTTACAAATGGAACCGGAGGTTGAATTGTTAGAACGTAGAGAACGTTCTGATTTAGTAAAGAAATCTGGACCGTCCATGGACGGACATATGTCAGCACAGTGTAGTGTAGTTGAGGTTAGTAAAGGTAAGGATAGTAGAGGAGAGTATAGTGTAGAACCGGCAGACATATAAAGTGTCAAGTATTTATGTACAAAAAGTTTTATATTATTATGTACAATTACTCTGATGGTTTAATATAATCTTTGACTCTATATGATC
>NZ_FNPG01000035.1 GCF_900107245.1 Lachnobacterium bovis DSM 14045 | reverse complement strand
TTCTCGAAAGAATAACTTTCTTTTTTTCGAGATCGTTTCAGACCATCATCACCAAACTTATTGTAATTATTAACCCATTCGATGATATGCTGTGAACTTGCGATACCATACTTTTCTGCCAAAAAGTTCCTTCCGCCTTCACCTTTGAGGTATGCTAGGACTACCTTTTTCTTAAATTCAAAATCATATTTTGCCATAAAAATACCGACCTCCCAAAAGTTAGATTTTTGGTCTAACTTTTGGGGGTCGGTACAAAATATCATCTAGAACTCTGTCCTTTTATTATTCTATATCTACGTCGTATTAATTGTAATTCGTCTCAATTAAATATATCTTGGAATGATTATACTGGCATAACAAGCTTCATTCCACCGTAAATTCCAGCGTCATTTCCTAATTTTGCTAATTTAAACTCTGTTGTACGACAAGCATGGAAAGCATTTTCTCTAAAGTGTTTCTCTACTGTTTCTGTTAAAATACTACCGGCTTTTGAAACGCCTCCACCAATTACTATAACTTGTGGATTAACTACGCAAGTGATATTAGCAAGGGCTAGTCCAAGATAGTCAGCAACTTTGTCTACGATTTGAAGTGCAACTTCATCTTTTTGTTTAGCAAAATCAAACACATCTTTTGATGTGATTTCTTTTAAACTTCTTAATTCACTAGGATCATCATTTTGTTTTAATCTTCTCTTAGCCAATCTTACAACACCTGTTGCTGATGCGTACTGCTCTAAACAACCACTTTTTCCACAACCACAGTTTTCTATCTCGTCACGATTCATTGTCATATGACCAATTTCTCCACCAGCTCCTGTAGCACCTGATACCATTTGGCCTCCAATGATAATTCCGCCACCTACACCTGTTCCAAGTGTGACAACAACGACATCTTCATAACCTTTTCCGCCACCTTGCCACATTTCTCCTAAAGCAGCTACATTAGCATCATTACCGACTTTAACTGTTAACCCAATTTTGTTCTCTAATTCTGTTGCAGCATTAAATACTCCCCATCCTAGATTAACACAACGGTTTACTGTCCCGTCAGCCTTAACAGGACCTGGAATACCCATACCAACACCAATAACATTTTCTTTTATAATATCGTGTTCTACCATTTTATCTTCAATTACTTTTGCAATATCATCTAAAATATTTGAGCCTTCATTTGTTTTATCTGTAGGAATCTCCCATTTTTCAATTAAAGAACCATCTTCTAAAAAGAGACCCATTTTGATTGTAGTTCCTCCAATATCTACGCCAAAACCATATCTTTTGTTTTCCATAATAACTCATTTACCTCCTGGAATTTCTAACTTTTCATACTCTATTATTCTAACACAAACAGTCTATTAAAGGCTATAAAAACAATATAAATCTTATAAAAAAGTCACATAATTGATATATAAAAGCATATAAACCACCAAAAAAATCCCCCTAAGTAGATTTTAATTGTTTTCTTTGTCTACTTAAGGGGAATACATCACTCTTTTATTATGTGATTTTTATTGATTTGTCGTCTGTCCGTTATTTGGTGTTTGTGGCTGTGGATTTGAACCACCATTGTTTCCATTGTTGTTTCCATTACTACCATTGTTTCCATTTCCGGTATTATCTGGTGTTTGTTGACCTGATGGTTGCTGTCCATCTGATTGTTTTGGTGTAGTCGGTTGAGTATTATTATCATTAGTATCTTGATTATCCGGTGTTTGCTCCTCCGGTTCATTTTCCTCTTCTGCTTCAGGTTTTTCCTCTGTCTTAGTTTCTTCTTTAGGTTTCAGTCCCTTAACTTCACCTGTTGGATGAGTATAACCTGGAAAGTTCTCAGGTTTTAATCCTTTATGAATCTTATTCATAAACGAATTCCAAATCTTACCAGGATATGTTCCACCATATAGATTTCCTACACTCTTAGGTTTATCATAACCTACCCATACTGCAGTTGTGTAATATTTTGTATATCCACAGAACCAACCATCTTTTTTATCGTTTGTAGTACCTGTTTTAGCAGCACAAGGCATACCATTTTCAAGTCCTAAACCATATGTTGTACCATATGAAACTTTAAATCCCTCTGTTAAGGAATCTGTCATCATTCTAGCTGCATTTTCTTTATAAATAACAGTCTCTACTTGTTTTGATTCGTATATTTTCTTTCCTTCAGGATTTTCAATTCTTACAATACATGTTGGTTGTCTATATGAGCCATCATTCTCAAGAGTTGAGTAACCTGCTGCCATTTCAAGTGGCGAAACACCAATTGTAAATCCACCTAAAGCAGTTGCTAATGTTTCATCGCTCTTTTTAATCCTTGAGAATTTCATATTTTTTACATATGAAAGTCCAGCTTTTGGTGTAATATCATCATAGACCTGCCAAGCCACAGTATTCAAAGATCTTGCTACAGCTTCTCTAATAGTTACTCTTCCATAATAACTATCGCCTGAGTTAGATGGACCACCTTCAAATTTATGATCATCTATAATTGACTCAGGAGAGTATCCTCTTTCAAAAGCAGGTGTATATACTACCAATGGTTTAATTGAACTACCAGGTTGTCTAAAACTCTGGAACGCTCTATTTAGTGTATAGGAAGTACTATCTTGTTTTCTTCCACCAACCATTGCAACTACGTAACCTGTTTTATTGTCGATACAAACACCGGCACTTTGCATCTCATAAGTTCCATCACTTGTCTTAGAATTAAAATTCTTCAATCCATCATCTATTGAATTCTGAAGTTCTTCTTGCTTATTCAAATCAAAACTTGTATAAATCTTATAACCTTTTGCATATAATTCTTTTTGACATGTATTATACGCTTCGTCATACATTTTATTATATTCTTTTTGCTCAATGTCGGAAGAAAATTCATTTTTGAATTCAAATCCCTGTTTTTCCATAAGAGCTCTCGTTGCGCAATAAATACTATAAGTATCTAATGAATTATTCTTTTTAATACTTGTATTTTCTGGTCTATTTAATGTGATCTGTTCAGCAATTGCCTTATCATATTCAGCCTTACTAATAACCTTGTCCTCATACATGTTCTTTAAAATCAAATTACGTCGTGTAATTGTATTATCAGGATGAGCAACAGGATCATAATAAGTAGGACTATTTGGTATTGCACATAAAAATGCTACTTGCGATAAAGTCAAATCCTTCATTTCACAATTAAAATAACCTCTACTTGCTGCTTTAACACCATAGTATCCATTTGCAAAATATACATTGTTTAAGTAAAACTCCATAATATCTTGCTTAGAATACATCTTCTCTAATCTCATCGAAATAAAAATTTCTTTAAGTTTTCTTTGTACTGTTTGTTTTGAATCTAAAAAAATATTCTTAGATAACTGCATAGTGATTGTACTTCCGCCTTGAGTAATCTTTTTATGCTGTACAAATGCGGCACTTGCTCTGAAAAATGCTTTATAATCAACTCCATTATGAGACATGAATTTCTTATCCTCAATGCTTATCATTGATTCTTCAAAATATTTAGGAATTTCGGAATATTTTGCATATTCAGAACGTTTTTCAGTTCTCAACTGAGAAATAACCTGTCCATTACAATCATAAATCGTACTAGACTGTCCTGGTTTAAAAGTATCTCTGTTTGTTTTAGATACAATCTCTATCGCATCTTTTTTTAAATCCTCAAAGTCTTTGACATATCCGCCAAAATAAAATACTCCTAAAGCCGTAGCGACTACGCATAAACAAAATACTTGCAGTTTAACTACAAACCACCAAAAACGATGTTGCTTTTTCTTTTTATTTTTTGCCATATACTACTCCTTTTATGTCCGTTATTCGTATTTTATACTTTTTATCCATATTATGCAAATCAAAATATCAATTTTTTAAATATTCACATAATTTATCGGCAAAAAAATATATATATTTTTGCAATAGTCCAGCTTTTATCAAAAAATTATTATTTCACATACAATATAAACATAAATAATAATGTTTATAACTTAATTTTTTGACATACTGGAACATAACCAGATACAATTCTAGCACATATTTACAATTTAGGTATGAAAAATTTTAAATTTTAAATGATTTATTTTTTCATTGATTTTTAACTATCACTAATAAATATTCATAACTATTTCTTCTGCAATAGTTTTTGTATCTTTACCATCCGTAGGAATCACTACATCAGCAACTGATTCATACAAATCTTTTCTTTTTTGCATTAATTTTTCGATGTATTCAACATTCATATTTCCATTCAAAATTGGCCTTGATTTATTGTCTTTAACACGCTCATAAATTGTTTCTGGACTAGCAGTTAAAAGAATAACTTTTCCACAGCGCTTCATAATTTGGGTATTATCTTCTCTAACAACAACACCTCCGCCACATGAAACAACATATTGTTTTCCATTATTATAGTCAGATTCAATAGTCTTAACCAAATTTGTTTCTAAATCTCTGAAATAATCCTCTCCGTATTTTTCAAAAATATCAGCTATCTTCATATTACTATCTTCAACGATTCTTTGATCCATCTCTAAAACTTCATATGGAAGGAAATTCTTTAATTGTTGTGCAACTGAAGATTTACCTGCCCCCATAAATCCGATCAAAAAGATTTGTGGTTCTTTTTTAAAAATACGCTTTATGCTATCAAAATGTAAAAATTGTTCTTTATGCGCAAGATCAAAAACTTCTTCTGCATTAACAAATTTGAAACCCGCTGTTTCACTTTCTTGTAATTTTAAATCTTTTTCGTTATAATCCATAAAAAATTTATAGACATCTACAAAATAATTATCTCCTTCTTCAGGATTTTCTCTCATATATGAATAGACTAAACCGCCTTTTGCCTTAGAGACATCTAAACCTATTTCTTCTTTGATTTCACGTTGTATTGCCTCTTTTGACGACTCCCCGGCCATTACACCACCGCCAGAAATCTCCCATGCGCCAGGTGCCCATGACTTTGTTTCTACACGTTTTGTGATAACAAAACGTCCATCACTTCTTTGAACAATTCCAAGAACTGTAAGATGAAAATCTCCCTCTTTCATAGTCCAATCGTTTCTTATCATCTGACGGCCTGTTTTTTTCTTATTTCTATCGTATATATCCCACTTTTCCATTTTCATTCATCCTTAACTAAAAAATTTTTCTTTAACCTCATCTACTGGCATATCGCATCCAGTATATAATTTAAACGCAGATACTCCTTGCCATAAAAGCATTCCTTTTCCACCAATCGTTTTACAACCTTGTGCTTTTGCCTCTTGAATCAATTTAGTTTCTACTGGATTATATACAACATCACAAACTATTTGATCCTTAGAAAAAATTGATGGATCTTTTACAACGCTTTGATCATCTAATGGTTTCATTCCTACAATTGTAGCATTAACAAAAATATCACTATCTTTTATTTCTTCATTTAATTTAGCTTGATCATCAATATCAAAAACATTAACAACACATGATGGAACTTCTTTTCTTATTTTTTCAGCAGTTTCTTCTGTTCTTGCAAAAAAAGCATCATTTTTGTTAAAAATAGATATTTCTTTAATACCATCTAGCGCACATTGGACCTGAATAGCAGTAGCTGCGCCACCTCCACCACATATTGTCATCTTTTTACCTTTAATATCTACACCATTATCTTTTAAATTATTTACAAATCCTTCTCCATCCGTTATATACCCTTTTAAAACGCCTTCATCATTTACTATAGTATTCACTGCACCAATAATTCGTGCTGCCGGTGATAATTCATCAACATTTTCTGCTGCTGCAATCTTATCTGGCATAGTAACATTGCAACCTCTCATGTTAAAAGTTCTCATTGCATCAAGAGCATCCTTTACCTTGTCCTCTTTTACATCAAATGCAACATACACGTAATCAATCCCTAATTTTTTAAAACTATAATTATACATTTGTGGTGAACCTGAATGTCCAACTGGTGAACCTATTAGTGCAAGTAATCTTGTTTTTCCTGAAATCATCTTTTCCATAAAAATCTCCTATTTTTTATTTTTCCTTAATTTCTTTATCAAAATAAATCTATTACCATAAAAATATATTATTTTATGCAATCGCTTCTAATAAATCACTTGGTTTATCAATAAAGCATTTTCCACCATTTTCACGTAAAAATTTTTCATCCCTAAATCCCCATTTTACGGAAACACATGGCATTTTTGCATTTTGAGCTGTTTGAATATCCACCTCAGAATCCCCTACATAGATTGCCTCTTCATTTGAAAAATTAAGTTCTTCTAAAGCTTTATTGACTGTATCTGGCGCAGGTTTTTTTGCAACTTTTACATTTTCACCTATTGCTACACTTACATACTCGCTAAAGTAATCTTTATTTAGAATCTTAACCGCTTCATCCATTTTATTGGAAACTATTGCAATTTCATATCCTTGTTTTTTTAATTCTTCAAACAAGTCATAAATTCCATCATAAGCTTTTGTGTTTTCTTTACAGTGCTTTTCATAATACTCTCTAAAATATGTATATGTTTCTTCAAACTTTGGATTATCACATCCGTTTGGTACTGCACGTTCCATCAATTTTCTAACGCCATTTCCAACAAATCTTCTAACCTCATCTAAAGTTCTTATAGGCATATTGCTATATTCTAAAGCTGCATTTGTTGCATTTTTCAAATCTTCTAAAGTGTCAAGCAATGTTCCATCTAAATCAAAAATAATTGCTTTTAATTTCTTAGGTTTATCAATACTTCCTACTACCATTTTATAGCCTCTTTTCTTTATAACTAAATATATCAAAAATCTTTTAATATTTTAAATTAAAAAGACTTTTATACTAACTTATATGATTCTATGAATTTATCTTTTTCACAAATGAATAAATCACGAATATCTTTACATTTTACAACTAAATAATCGCCCTTTTTTCCTAACTTATATTCTTCTTCATTATCTAATGAGAAAATCTTAACATTCTTTTCTACCGGTTTAGCATACACTATTTCTCTACCATTGAAAATACATTTTTTTGCATAATAATCTAAACCTATAGTTATACCTGTATTAACACTTTTGACAGTTGGCGTATATTCAGCATTATATATTTGATATCTTCCTGGTTTAGTGACATAATTTTCCCTAAAATATTCTTCTGATATTTCCCATACGTCGCCTTTACCATCTAACATAAGAACAGTACCTTCTTCAACTTTAATTCTAACATCTTTACTAAACGTTCTAATATAAACAGAAGATCCTGTCTCATACAAATCTGACAATCTGACGTATCCTAGTTCAACTTCTTTTTTCTTATATACTTTCATCAAAGATAAGTCCGGAATGTAACTTTTTGCATAAATCACTTCTGATTCCAAAAAATAATCTATCATTTTAAACTCCAAAAAATCGCCGATTTCTTGCCTTGAAGGATTACACATCTCATGCTCTTCACTCTCGTATTTTATATTAAATTTATCACAATATTGTTGATAAGCCCTGCGCAAAAGATTTAACTGAATAAATCCGCCTGCTTTAATCTTATGGCCGCCTCCAGAACCTATGTTTTTACAAATATAATCCGCCAATTCCGAAGCATTAACCTCTTTACTACAACTTCTTACAGAAATCTTAATTCCTGTAGCATTTATGCTATATATCAAACAAGTTTCGACTTTATCAACTTCTATAACAATATCACTTATCAATCCAAGCATATTAGGATCACAAGGTCTTACCTTAATTATTGCAAATTTATATTCATTGTTATATTCATAATGATTAATCGCTTCACCTGCAATACTCAAATCATCTAATGTAAGGTTCGAATTTTTAAATTTAACAATTAATGATTTATCTACATTAGCACTATCTCTCAAATCTCTATCGCAAGGATGATCCATTTCTGTAAAACCATTTGTATCTGTATACAATCCATAATATAACGCCGTTGAAAGTTTATTGTTATCACCTATATAAAACCCTTCATCCTTCAATAGCATCCACATTAAAGTTGCACACGACCCCAAATTACTTTTCACCTCAAATAACTCTGGCATCTTAACACTTATTTGGTGATGATCTATAACTACAATATTTTGCGCATCAAAATGAGTGACATTTCCCTCACCGTATTGGCAATCTACAGTCACTAATAGTTCTGGATTATCAAGTTTCACAACATATTCAATAGGTATATCTAAACTTGATACCATCAATTCAAGATTTCTTTTTTTAATTTTATATTGTCCACTATAAACAAGCCTTACTTTTTTATTATATTTTTTTAAATATTCATATAATGCCATTCCGCTAGAAATTGCATCAGCATCTGGATTATCATGACATTGTATAACAATATCATTGTACTGTAATAGCTCTCTTAGTTTCATATCGCCACTCTCCAAATTAGCGTTTTTTATTTTTTTTATAAATTTTTTCTTTTTATAAATTTTTTCTTCTAAAATTATATCATATTTTTCCCATTTTTAATATTTTACATAGCAAGTATTATTATCCTACTTCCGATACTCTAAGTGATTATAGAAGTTTTAATGAGGTGAACAGTATGCCAGGTTTTACAACACATTATTTATTTGGATCAGATTTATTTAATCTTTTACCCGAAAATCCTTTAAAGAAAAACATAAGAAAAAACAATAAAGCCTATGCACTCGGCTTGCAAGGTCCTGATATTTTTTTCTTTTATATTCCATCACATATTTTCCATAAAGAAAACTTAGGTTCTCTCGCACAAGATAAAAAAACCGGAGAATTCTTTTTAAACTTATTAGAAAGCAGAACCCTTTTTACAGGAAACAAAAAACATCTACAAATAGCTGATGCATATATTATTGGATTTATCGGACACTATACTCTTGATACAACCTGTCATCCTTTTATATATTCATTTACTAATTATACACCAGCTTCACCGCCTAGTGATACTCATTATTTTGGAAACCATGCTTATCTTGAAACAGAAATTGACAACTCAATGCTAAAAAAGAAAAAACGTATTCATCCAAATCAGTTTCACCAAGATTCTACCATCATGGTCTCTCATATACAAAGACGAATTATTGCTAAAATGCTTTGTCACGCCTTTAAAAACACATATACAAATTTACTTGTAAATCAACCTATGATGCGTGCAGCTATTACATATTCAATAGTAGGTTCAAGACTGTTAAGCGATCCTACTGGACAAAAAAAAGTTTTTATTAGATTAATAGAACAAAATCTAATAGGAAAAGCTTTTATTTCACCAATGTTGCCAAGTGATAAATACTATTTTTTTAAAGATCCTCTTAATATTCGTCACAAACCTTGGACACATCCTTGGTGTCAAGAAAAACATTCTCGAAAAAGCTTTTTAAACTTATACAATGACGCTCTTACTCTATACTTAAAACGAGTAAAAGCCTATTACCTTTTAGTACACACTGATTTTTCAGAAGAAAAAAGGATCTCCTATTCCAAAAACTATTATGGTAATCTCTCGTTTTTAAGTGGTTTACCACTTATTGAATAAAATAAGATAATTAATTCCATCAAATTATACTTACCAAACAAATATTGTCACTTTTTTCTTAGTACATTTAAACTTATAAAATACAAAAAGCAAAGATAAAAAACCCTACACGAAAGATATGGTATACGCACTTTATCCTTCGTATAGGGCTTTATTTTTTATTCTAATTATAAATTATAAAACTCTTTTATCTGTCCCAAAATAATATTCATTAATCTTTCTCTTGCCTCAACACTGGCCCATGCAATATGAGGAGTAATAATTAATTTAGTACTGTCTTTTACTTTTCTTAATGGACTATCTTCGCTCATAGGCTCAACATCTAAAACATCAAGACCTGCTGCCTGAATTTCATCCTCTTCAAGAGCTTTTACTAAATCTTCTTCTACAACAATTGGTCCTCTACCTACATTAATAAAGATAGCAGACTTTTTCATCTTTTTAAATGCTTCAAAATCCATTAAACCTAGAGTATTTTCATCAAGCGGTGCATGAACTGAAACAAAATCAGATTCTGATAATAACTTTTCAAAATCTACTCTCTCATAATCAGGATCGTCATGTCTTCCAGATGTCGAATAATAAATAACTCTGCAACCAAAAGTTTCTGCAATTTTTGCAACTCTTTTACCAATATTTCCAAGTCCGATTATACCCCATGTTTTTCCATTTACTTCATTAAAAACTCGCGCAAAATGTGTAAAACTTACATCATTAACATATTTTTCAGACTTAACATACTCATCATAATAACTTAGTTTTTCTAATACGTAGAAAAACATCGCAAAAGTATGCTGTGCAACAGACTCTGTAGAATATCCTGCAACATTACGCCACTGAATATTCCTTTTTTCCAAATAATCTTTGTCTAAATTATTAGTTCCAGTAGCTGTAACACATACTAGTTTTAAATTATTTGCATCTCCAATTGTTGTTTCATTAATTGGAACTTTATTTACAATAACAACATCAGCTTCTTTAGTTCTTTCCTTGGCTTGCTCTGGTGTAGAAAAACTATACTTTATTACCTCTCCAAGTTGATCATAACCAGATAAATCAATGTCATCTCCGATAGTTTTAGCATCTAAAAATACAATTTTCATTTTTTTGCTACCTTTCAAATCTTAAATTTTAATAATTATTCGTTTAATTTAATAATTATTTGTCTTAAAAATTATTTAATGGAAAAACGATAAATTGTTGTTGCATCATATGGTTCTCCAGCTTTAAAAATAGGCTTTTTAAAATTATCTTCATTTGCCGCATTAGGATAAAACTGAGTCTCTAAACACACAGCATTTCTTTTATAATAAATAGCATTGTTCTTGCCATTTTCACCATCAACAAAATTAGCTGTATATAATTGAACTCCTGGTAAATCTGTCAAAACATCCATCTGTATTCCTGTTTTTTCACAATAACATTCCGCACAAATTTCAACATCTTCTCCATTTTTATCTAATGCAAAATTATGATCATAGCCATTTCCATATTTTAATTGTTCAAAATCTTCTGAAATGTCTTTCCCTATTTTTTTAGGCTTTCTAAAATCAAAAGGTGTTCCCTCAACTGCAGAAATTTCTCCCGTTGGAATTGATTTAGAATCACAAACAGGTGTATAATGTGATGCATTTATCTGTAAAACATGCTCCAAAACATCACCCGAATCATGGCCACCCAAATTAAAATAACTATGATTTGTGAAATTCATAACGGTTGTTTTATCTGAAACAGCGTGATATTTAATAATTAATTCATTTTCTTCAGTCACTTCATACAAAACTTGTGCTTGCATATTTCCAGGAAAATCCTGTTCCATATCTTTACTTACACAACTAAATACTATCTTATTCTCCTCACGACTTAAAACGCTCCACACTTTCTTATCAATTCCGTGTGATGCACTATGAAGATTGTTTTCATTATCATTTTTTTCTAATTTATAAACAATCCCATCAAGTGTAACTTCTGCATTTGCGATTCTATTACAGTTTCTTCCTACAGTTGCTCCAAAATAACTATTACCTCTTTGATACCCTTCGACATTGTCGTAACCTAATACAACATCTCTTTGATTTCCATTTTTATCAGTTATCAAAATAGAAGTAACGGTTGCTCCATAATCCGTAACGCCAACTTTCACACCTTTGCTATTTGTAATGAAATAATTCATCACTTCTTGGCCTTCTTTTGTTTTTCCAAAATTAATTTGTTCCATTTCTCTACTTCCTCCCATAACTAGCTTAATTCAAGCACTATTTCTTGTATTAATTAATATTACCTAAAATATAAATATCTTAATCCCCAAAATATTTATATTATACATAAACATTTTACATTTAAACCGACTTTTTTTCAATATAAATCCCTTAACATATCGCCCTCTATATAAATCCCTTAACATATCACCCCTCTATTATTAATAAAATTTTATACATATAAAAAAACAATGAGCTTTAACTACTAATATTTTATTATATTTAGCCGAAGTATATATATGATACTTTGTATTGTCGCTTTGTTGCGTACAATATCCGATAAAATGCATACAATATATTGAATTATATATCCAATTAGCAGAACAAATTTTCATAAAAGAAAGTAGGGATTAACTATGAGTTCAGATATAACAAATTTAATCGGAGTAAACACTAATCTATCCACGGACTATTACCTAAGAAAATTTTATGAACATAACAGAGATGTCTCAAAAGCTTCAAAACGCGCTGACTACACAAATAATGAATTAATTTATGAAGATACAATTGCATTGAAAAAAGCTGCAAAACTACTATCATCTTTTTCCTATGATGATACAAGTTCCGACAAAAACATTTATAACAGCATTCGTGCATTCGTCACAACCTATAACAACGCAATTTCTTCATCAAGAAAAGTTAATGACCCAAATCTTAAGAGGCAAGTAAAAAACCTTTTAAAAATAACAGATAAATACTCAGATGCGCTAGATAAAATTGGTCTAAATGTAAAAAATGATGGAACAATAAAAATTCTCGACGAAACACTTACAAAAGCTTCTCTTTCAGATATTAAAAAAGCTTTTGGAAAAGAAACCGGATATATGAATGCCTCTATGATTAGCGCAAAAAGAATAAACGAACGCACATATAATATTTTATATAATCAAATTTTGGGACGTGGCTTACACTTAGACATAACCTTATAATCTTCTATACGTAAAATATTATAACAAATATTACAATTTTTCATCATAAAAATATGCATATTTACAAGAATTTTATATCAAGTTATTAAAAAATTATTACTATAAAATTTTTTTATTAAAGTTTTTATAATTTTTATATCATAGATTAATGTTTTTTTTCTTGTATTATGTTAAAATTAAATTGTCAGAAAGTTTATTTTTTTCTTTTTGTTACTCTTGGAGGATTTGATATGGGTAAAGTTATAAAAAATGGTATTATTTTCAGTTCAGATGGCATTTTTACTGAACGTAACATATATATAAATGATCAAAACAAAATATTTAAATTGACTCATCCATTAGCAGCTGATTCAAATAACCTATTTTCAGATGCAGAAATAATTGATGCTCAATCACATTACATTATTCCAGGCTTATGCGACATTCATATTCATGGAGCTAAAGGTCATGATTTTAGTGATGCCGATACAAACGGATTAACAGAAATAGCCGCTTATCTTCAACAAAACGGTATTACTTCTTTTTGCCCCTCAACATGCACTCTGCCCGAGGACCGTTTAGAAGAAGCATTCAAATCCATCCATGGCGTTCCTGATAATTCTTCACATGCTCGAATTGTAGGTATAAATATGGAAGGTCCTTTTATAAACAAGGAAAAAAAGGGATCTCATAATGATAAATATATTCAAGCACCTAATATATCTTTATTTAATAAGCTCAACAAAATTTCTGGAAACAGAATAAAACTAGTTAATATCGCACCAGAAGCTAAGGGGGCATCTAAATTTATTGAAACTTTACACTCCAAAGTAAATATTTCACTTGGTCATTCACATGCAAATTATAATCAAGCAACTACCGCATTTATAGCAGGTGCAAACCACGTAACACATATATTTAATGGAATGTATTCTTTTCATCATCGCGATCCAGGTATTATAGGAGCAGCATGCGATGATCCTAAGGTAATGATAGAAGTAATTTGTGATGGAATTCACATTCATCCAGCTGTTATTAGAATAATTTTTTCAATGTTCGGTGATGATCGTGTAATTTTAGTCAGCGATTCAACAAGTGGAACAGGTATGCCCGACGGCGAATATCATTTTAACGATGAAGTCATTTTCAAAAAAGGAAAATACTCTACACTAAAAGATGGTACGATTGCAGGTTCTACAACCAATCTTTTCCAGTGTATGAAAAATGCCATCTCTTATGGAATACCTATCGAATCCGCTATAAAAGCTGCAACCATCAATCCCGCAAAAAGTATTGGTATGGGAGACTTAATTGGCACAATTAAACCCGGAGCCGAAGCAGATTTATTGATGCTCGATAAACAATTTAATATCATAAAAGTTTTATAGTAAAGAACATAATATCTTTACATTTAAATACATAAGAGGTATCTCCCAAAAAGAGATATCTCTTTTATTTATATCATGTCATTATAATTTTATAGTATAATAGCAATATACTTTTTATATAACAAAGGAGAACTAATTTTGAAAAACAAAAAAACACATCATTTAAACATAGAAAAAAAACACATATTACTTTTGATACTAATACTATTATGCATTTTTTTCATAACTTTATTAAGTTGGATCATCATTAAACCTATGTTTGAACTTGCTGCCACTCCGAAAGCTTTTCGAAAATATATTGCTAAACAAAAAATTATTGGAACACTCCTTTTTATTTCCGTATTAATTCTTCAAGTTATCGCTGCCGTTATACCTGGAGGTCCCTTTGAAATTGCCGCAGGATATACATATGGTCCAATAAGAGGAGCCATAATATGCAATATCGGAATGACAATAGGTAGTTTTATTTCATATTTATGTGTAAAAAAATTTGGCAAATCCATCATTCAAATATTTTTTTCATCCGAAAAAATAGATAAATTTGAAAAATTAAAAAGCGAAAAAGAAACAAAACTTACAGAAATGTTTTTTATAATTTTTTTAATTCCAGGATCTCCAAAAGATTTATTATCATACTGCGCTGGATTAACTAAGATTACACCTCTAAAATGGATATTATTATGCTTTATATGTAGAACCCCTGCAATTCTTCTTTCAACTTACAGTGGAGGAAGTCTTTATAATAAAAATTATACTCAATTTATTTTACTTTTTGTTATAACGATAGCTCTTAGTATAATCGGAAGTATTATATATAAAAAAATCACAGAAACAAAAAATAATTAATAATAGTTCATAATAATTGATAATAATTAATACTAAATAAGAGTAATTAATATTAAGTAAATATAATTAATAATAATTAAAGATAATTTATAATACGTAATACTAAGTAAATATAATGAATACTAAATAAATATAATTATTAATAATAATTGACGATAATTAAAAATATAAGCTTCCAATAACTTTATATATAAAAAAGCACATTATCTTAAACTTCCTTTATTTGCTTAGAAATTTAAGAGCATGTGCTTAATTTTTTCTATATTTATAGTTATATTTTATTTTCTTTTATCTCTTTTTATAGTTATATTTTATCTTCTTTTATCTCTTTTTATGTCTATATTTTTTTATTCTTTTATTTTTTTGAAGTTTTTAGTTTTATCCTCTTCCATCTCTTTTTTTATACTATTTTAAAACTTTGTTTAATTTATTAGATTCCGTTATAAAATAAGTATAATTGTTTTTCTTACAAAATGACTTTACCTTATTAATCATCTTTTTGTCTTTCGTATACTCAATTAAAGAAACTGATAATTTATGTTTTTTACACAATTTAAAATAATTTAAAAAATACTCTACGTCATCTTTAGATTGATTCTTATATGTAAGTTTTCCATCATCTCGAACACTATATGTTGTAAAGACACTTTCCTGATTTATACCACTAATCAAATTAGTTTTATTTTCTTTAAATAGACGTTGAACAAAATAATCACCACCATTGATTATCAATTTAGGTTTATATTTATTTAGTCTTTCAACAATTTTTAATAATCCGTTATAAATACCTTCAGAATTTTCCTGGTCTTTCATATAATAGTACAAATCCGTATTATCGATAAAAAAATTATCCACATCCTTTTGACTAATATTCTTTCCTAATACTTCAACTACATAATCTTGCCATCTCTTACTTGTAACATCTATTTTTACTTCATCATCCCAGTTTGGGTATTTCCCCATACTCAAATCTGAAAAAGAATCATAGTAAGTCCTATACTTTTCAAGTGAACCAATATTCAAATATGCATAGACTTTATGTCCCTCTTTATGAAACTTCTGTATATCTTCTTTAGAATAATTTGTAACATCGATTACAACAGTTTCATAATCAGAAAATTTACTAACTGATAATTTATCTGCACCAATAAAAAAACCAATTTTATACTTAAAATCATGTTTATGGGAGTTATTTTTAATTATTCCAAAATATAATATTAGAAAGACTCCAATAGCTAATATTAATAAAGTGCCAAATATAATTATTGTTTTTTTTCTAGTTTTCATAATTTTTCTTCTTTCTCTATTTATATGCTAATAATCATTTGTTACCTTTTTCATTAATAGCTAACAATCTATTTTTAACTATTAATTGTATTTACCCCTCTTATTATTCTCTTCAAGATTTTTGCTAAAAAATCTTTCATATTACCCTTTTATCCTTATTGAATATACACCTATTCATAGTGTCTATCCTTTAATCAAATAATAACAACTCTTAATTTAACTGCTATTTAATTGATAACTTAATAAAAAAAAGCTGTCACTCTTCACAAGTAACAGCTTCATGAGACATCGGGGATTCGAACCCCGGACAACTTGATTAAAAGTCAAGTGCTCTACCAACTGAGCTAATATCCCATATGAGTGCCCAGTTCCGGAATCGAACCAGAGACACGAGGATTTTCAGTCCTCTGCTCTACCAACTGAGCTAACTGGGCACAGAGTTGCGGGAATAGGATTTGAACCTATGACCTTCGGGTTATGAGCCCGACGAGCTTCCAGACTGCTCCATCCCGCGTTAATAATTACTATACCTTGTTTTTTAATGGGCAGAGGTGGATTCGAACCACCGAAGCAATTTGCAGCAGATTTACAGTCTGTCCCCTTTGGCCACTCGGGAATCTGCCCATATTATAAACAACATATACAACCTTAACGGTTTTCTTTAAATTCACCAATCCTGATGAACAAGCCGATGATCGGACTCGAACCGATAACCTGCTGATTACAAATCAGCTGCTCTGCCAATTGAGCCACATCGGCATTTAGCCTTTCGACTAAATGGGACCTACAGGGCTCGAACCTGTGACCCCCTGCTTGTAAGGCAGATGCTCTCCCAGCTGAGCTAAGATCCCATACGACCCAAGAGGGACTTGAACCCTCGACCTCCGCCGTGACAGGGCGGCGCTCTAACCAACTGAGCCATTGGGCCATTAAGATACATTTTCATATATCTTCAAAACTTCATACAAGCTTTTCTCTTTGAAAACCTTTTTGGTCAAGCCTTCG
>NZ_FNPG01000032.1 GCF_900107245.1 Lachnobacterium bovis DSM 14045 | reverse complement strand
CCAATAACTCTTTAATTACATCGTAAAAAGGTGTAATACAGTTATTACATTTACGGGTTTTTGATTTTTCAAATCCATTAATATATTTATCTACGGTTCTACGATCTATACCTAATTCTCTGCTTATTTGGCTTTTATTTACTTTCAAAATGCCTTCCTCCATAAATGGTTTTAATTTATATAAATCATTAACTGATTCAATCTTTAAATCTGATATGATATCTGATTTTATAATCATTGTGAGTTCCTCCTGTTTAACTCATATATCATATCATTTGTACATTTTTATTTAATATTTTTTGTACATAAATAAGTATAACTTTATAAGTGTTGCTACAATTCTTTTCGACATCATTTTAATTCACCATATAACTTGTCAGAAACCGGTTCACACCATTCCGTTGTTCCATCCTCAGCAGGAATCTCAAAAGCAAGATGACTCATCCAGGAATCGGAAGCAGCTCCATGCCAATGTTTTACGCCTACCGGAATATTCACAACCTTACCCGGAGTAAGTTCTACTGCTTCTTTTCCTTCCTCCTGATACCAGCCTCTGCCACCTATACATATGAGCATTTGCCCTCCACCGGATTTTGCATGATGAATATGCCAGAAGTTACGACAACCAGGCTCAAATGTCACATTAAATGCAGGCACCTGTTCTAAGGATACCTGTGCAAGATAGCTTTGCCCTGTAAAGTACTTTCCATAAGGATTCTTTTCTCCAATTGGAAGAAATACTTCCTTCTGAAATCTTTCTTTATCATCACAGGCTGGGGAATCATCATTCCAGATTTCCTTAGCCATATTAAATACAGCCCACGCCATTGGCCAGCCGGCATAAAATGCGGCATGAGTAACAATGGCTGAAATTTCATCTTTTGTAATTCCGTTTTTCTTTGCCGTAAGCAAGTGGTATTTTAAAGAGTCGTCACAAAGACCTCTGCCCATAAACACAGAAATTACAATTATGCTTTTTGTCTTTAAATCCAATGTCATGTCATTCCATACTTCACCAAACAAAACATCATCATTATATCTGGCAAAGTCAGGCGCAAAACTCCCAAGTACATCTCTTCCTGCTGTTTGAACGATTTTTTCTCTTTCCATAGTGAATTTACCTCCCGATTTTTACTTTAAATACTCATTGAAGAAACTCTCTAACTTGTCAAAAGGAATATAATCCTTATCTCCACCATCATAGAGATCTGTATGTACTGCATCAGGAATGATATAAAGCTCTTTATTATCTCCATTAAGCAACTTGAAAGCATCCTTACTCATATAGCAGGAATGGGCCTTTTCGCCATGGATCATAAGAACTGCATTATCAATCTCTCCTGCATAATGGAACTGGCGCATATTAGAAAGTGATATCATTCCGGTAATTGCCCAGCCATCATTTGAGTTAAGACTTCTCTTATGATAACCTCTGTTAGTCTTGTAATAATCATAGTAATCTTTTACAAAGAACGGAGCGTCCGAAGGCAATGGATCGACAACTCCTCCTGCCAAAGCGTATGTACCGTTTCTAAAATCCTCCGTTCTCTGAGCATTTACAGCCTTTCTGGCCTTCACTCTTGCCTCTTTATTATCATCAGCATCAAAGTATCCATTCGCTGCAACTCTTGTCATATCATACATTGTTGATGTAACCGTAGCCTTAATTCTTGTATCAAGGCAGGCGGTCTGAAGGGCTACACCTCCCCAGCCACAGATACCTATGATTCCGATTCGCTCAGGGTCAACATTATCCTGAACAGACAAGAAATCTACCGCTGCCTGAAAATCCTCAACGTTTAAATCCGGTGAGGTCATATATCTTGGAAAGCCACCTGACTCTCCTGTAAAAGAAGGATCAAAGGCAATCGTCAGAAAACCTCTTTCTGCCATGGTCTGTGCATAAAGACCTGATGACTGTTCCTTAACAGCACCATAAGGACCTGACACTGCAATCGCAGGAAGTTTTCCTGTAGCATTCTTTGGTATGTACATATCAGCTGCCAGGGTGATTCCAAAATGATTTGCAAATGTTACCTTCTTGTGATCTACTTTTTCACTCTTTGGAAATACCTTATCCCATTCTGTTACTAAATTAAGTTCTTCTGTTTTCTTCATCACTTGATACCTCCGTTATTCTTGTTCATTTCGCTTTCGATTTTTCTAAGCATAAAATCCATGCAATCAATTTTTCTTCCACATTCATGATATTCATCCATTATGCGGCAACGCTCTTTTTTCAAAAGTCGAAACATGTTTTCCATGCTTCCAGATTCATATTGCTTAAGGATATTTTCTGATGCATCTTCGTGACATCCTGTATCCATAAGGCACTGTTTCAATTTTTCTTTATCCATGAGATTTCCTCACTCAATCGTACTGTTTATCTGACATCTTTATTATACGAGCTTGCAAATACTCTTGCTAATGGTTATAATGAATATCATATTATTCCTTTTTGGCATATCATATAACAATGAGCAGTACAGCAATATTTATAAAAGTATGAACTTGGGAGCTTGCTCACATTAGTGCCTAGTTTTATAAATATTGATATTCGGCGAATGCCGAAGAACGAGAAATACGAAGTATTTCGAGTGCACTGATCATGGAAAGGAAATTCTATGGAGATTAGAACTTTAAGATATTTTTTAGCAGTAGCAAGAGAAGAAAATATGAGTAGAGCTGCTGAACTTCTGCATGTAACTCAGCCTACCCTGTCAAAACAGCTTAAATCGCTGGAGGAAGAACTTGGGAAAAAGCTTTTCACAAGACATGCTTTTAGTATACAGCTTACTGATGAAGGAATTCTGCTACGCAATCGTGCCGAAGATCTTGTCCGCATGGCTGATAAAATCGAGCAGGAATTTGTTTCTCTGGATGATATAGCTGGTGGAGAACTCTATCTTGGTCTTGCTGAATCCTACCAGCTTAGATACCTGGCAAGATCTATAAAAAATTTTAAACAACACTATCCGAACCTTCATTATCACATCACAAGCGGTGATACAGAGCAGCTCTCTGAAAAAGTCGCTAAAGGTTTACTTGATTTTGTAGTATTGGTAGAACAACCGGATATCCGCAAATACGAATATATCGAATTTCCTCAAACAGACACCTGGGGACTTATCATTCCAGATACCGATCCCCTAGCAAAGAAAAAAGCCATCCATTTGGATGACCTTGTAGGCTTGCCATTATTCTGTTCTGATCAGGCATGGAATGGAGATATTAGAAACTGGGCTGGAAGCAGATTTTCAGAGCTTCAGTTAGAAGGTTCCTTCAGCCTTTCTTACAATGGATCAATTTTTGCCATGGAAGGCTTAGGATATCTTCTCACCTATGAACATCTTATAAATACGTCAAAAGACAGCGGCCTTGTATTCAGACCATTGTCTCCGAAGCTTGAAAATAGAATATATATAGCATGGAATAGATATCAGGCGTTTACACCTATCGCTGAAAGATTTCTAGCTCATCTCAAAGATTCTTTCCAATAGTAATATAATGCATTATACTATTTCCAAAAGTTCCTTTAAATATCCGATGGTCATAATAACCATCGGATATTATCAAATTAATCGTATTTTGATGGGCTTATCACGAAAAAAGCAGTAGATTCAATGAATCTACCGCTTTCTATTTATAATCACTTTTCTGATTTTTGGTTTTCACTATCCATCATTTCATTTACATTTTTCTGGATTTTTATATCATCCACAGACAAATTCTCATCCATGTACTTTTTGATATCATCTGTATTTTCCATGATCTGTTTTGTAGTTTCATGAATGTCATTCTTTAGAGCATCAGTTTCAGCAGGACTTATTTCACTTAAACTATGGAAAAGTTCTTTCTCTTTTTCAGTTACATGTTTATCCGGTTGCTGCTTTTTTAAAGATATGCGGAGCATATTACGTCTGAAAAACTTTTCTACGATGATGTCCTTTCTCTTTTGTATCCATGCAACGAAAAGTATGATAAGAAGCAGCACTCCCATATATCCAAGTATAGGATACATAACTCCTATAAGTGTCTTAAAGCCTCCAAAGCTACAGATATAACCACCTGCAACGACTGCGATCATTATGATACGCATCTTCTTTGTACTGCCACCGGAAAATCTTCGGGCTATCGAATAGTAAAGCGAAAATGCCGTATTGAATATCAAAGAGAATACAGTGAAGGCATACAACACCGCAAACCACGGATGTATGTTATTGACTATGGCAAGCATAGGCATATCCGCATCCTTCACCTCCGTGATATTGGCAAAAATCGAAAATGAAGCAGCCAAAACTATTATGCCCACCATGATACCGCCCAAAGTACCTCCCTTTTCGGCTATACCGATTCGTACAACCGTACCTCCAAGTATAAATGCCATGGAAACACCTGTCATGGCACAAAGAGCATAATAGTTGATAACCGAGAGAAATACGTTATTCATAGCCGGCTTTATGGTTCTTGCCGTAGCATCCAATGCAGCGAAATCATAGGACTTTCCTATAAATGTGTAGGCCGTTATGGACAGTAACATAACAATGATTACAGGAGTAAAAATTCCGAGAACACTCGTGATTTTATCGAAATCCAGAAAAGCAACCACCGCTATAAGTATAGAACATATAAGAGCTCCTATTCCCGAAGGTATACCAAACTGCTGATTCAGATTGGAACCTGCTCCTGCCACCATAACAAATCCCATGACAAAGCTTCCTATGACCAGAACTATATCCAGAATCCTTGAAAAAAATGGATGGGCAATCTGAGAGAAAACCTCTTCATGATTATCTGCCCTGTAATAGCATCCGAAGGTCACCATGATTCTTCCGAAGATAGCATTGAGCACACCCAGAAATAAAACCCCCAAGAGTCCCATTTTTCCGAAACAAAGAAAATACTGAAGCAGATCCTGTCCGCTTGAAAGACCTGCACCTATGATTACACCAATATACGCAAATGCAATTTTCCAATGCTGATATTTCAATAAGCAACTCCTCCTCTTCAAATTTAATTCTAAATTAAAGTAGCTTGTTATAGTTCACAATATACATTCAAGTCCGCCATATATATAACTGTTATATATACGATAACACAAAACCCGTTATTTTACAAATCGAGGTGTAAGGCGGACGGCGTAAGTTTACTGTAGGAATTAAAAATATGAGAACCACCGGATTATTGAAAAGTTATTGTATAATCTTGTATAATCTAATATAATATTTCCTGGATTCATTTATATATAAAGCTAGTTTTATAAATTTACATTTTAAGGAGGATTATATAGGAAATGATAACATTATTAAAAGATAAAATAGCAGAATTCTATTCAGATGGAGAAGATTTCACTGTTGGAAAATGTATTTTAGATTCTGATGATGCAGTTCTAATAGAAGCACTTGATTTACAAGGAAAATGGGACGGCTTTTATTGGATGAAAAAAAACACTTTAACTGAAGTCATCTATGATTCAGAATATATTGATAAAATGAAATTATATGTAGAGTATTGGAACGATAAAAAAGAGCAAAATGATAACCATCCTACTATTACATATTCTGAACTTTCTGCAAATATTAATGATTTACTCAAATTAGCCTATCAAAAAAAATCACTCATTACTATTATAAGAAATGATGAAGAAGAACTAGATACAGGATTTATTAAATCAATTGAAAATGATAAGTTCACTTTAGAGTGTGTTGATATATCATCAGCTAAAATGTTTGAAATACTTGAAGTAAAAACTGATGAAGTTGTATTCGCAGAAATTGATAGTATAGACAATAGATTACTCGAATATGCGTATTCAAAAAACAAATAAATTTAGATAATTTATATTCGTAAAATTACTAATTTAAAATAAAAAGGTAACTCTTTTATTATTTGAGGAATCACCTCAATGAGGTAACCCCTAAAAGTTAGACTTTTTAAGCGTAGCAGTCTTGTGCCTGCTACGCTATTTTTTATGCAGCCAAGAGTTTGAGCCAATATTGCATAGAAGTATTTTTCAAAACGCTTGCCGCTATATGTTAAGCCAGCAGATGTTGATAGTCCCGCTCCTGCTCCAATGACAATTGCATAGGCATATCATCATATAAGTTTTTCATAAATGGCCTTATCTTCGTCTTTAAAAACATTGAATATCACCCTTTCTACCTTACCAGGATTATCGCGGAGCCATTCTGATACGGTCTTAACGGCAATCTCGGCAGCTTTCTGATTTGGAAAGCGAAAAACTCCCGTTGAAATACAACAAAAAGCAACGCTCTTCAGGCCATTTTCAGCACACATATCCAAAGTGTTTCTATAGCAGTTCTCCAAATCATTTTCCAATTCAGGAGTAAGGCGGTACTGTACGATTGGTCCTACTATATGAATTACTTTCTTTGCTGGAAGATTATAAGCTTCAGTAAGCATTGGAACGGCGGTCGGCTGTTCATAGTCTCTTCCATATCTGATTCGAAGTTCATTCATCTGCCTGTTGCACTCAGCTCTTAATTGCACTCCTGCAAAAGTATGGATACAGTTATCTATGCAAGTATGCATCGGAACAAAACAACCAAGCATCTGCGAATTAGCGGCATTAACAATAGCATCCACCGAAAGTCTTGTGATATCCCCTTGCCAAATAGAAAGTCCATCTCTGATATCCGGGATGTCTGATAGATTCACCACACCCTTTTCAGCTGCTCTCTCTAATAAATATTCATCCTGCACTTTCATTACTTCAGAGGACAATTCTTTCGGTATACGGATATTCATAAGTGACCTTAAGATTCGTCTTTTATCTTCCGTACTATTTGGCGTCTGTATTTCCTTATATTCATCTGAATCTGCCTTGAACTCTTCCACAAGATAATCAAGACGTTCTTCTTGTTTTGTATTCTTTGACATAGCTTTCATCTCCTAACTACTGCCCCGGCAGGACAGGTATTCAAACAATTACCACAGTGCAGACAATGTTCCTGCTCTATGACATATGGAATCCTGGCTGTGACAATACAACTTTGGGGACAAACAGATAAGCAGCTTCCGCATCCTTCTAAAAAAGACTCTGAAGTAAACACCTCAGAGTCTCATTGTTAAGCTTCTTTTGCCAACAGTTCCTGCATTCCGGATCTTAAATCATTAAGAGTGTATTTTTTCATCTCTGATTCCATCGCTTCCTGGATGCTTTTCAACTTATCATCCAAAAGTAAATGGATATTCCTACCAACAGGGCACTCTGGATTTGGTGATTCATGAAATCTAAATAAATCTCCATCCTCCAAAGGCTCAATTGCCTGATACACATCATAAAAAGTTATGTCTTTAAGATCTCTTGTAAACTCTATTCCGCCTGTTCCTCTGATAACATTTATTAGTCCTGCGTTCTTAAGCTGAGTAAGTATCTTTCTAATGATTACAGGATTCGTATTTATACTGGCTGCAAGAAAATCGCTCGTTACCTTGTGTTCATCTTTAAATGTATCCACACATGTAAAAATATGAAGTGCAACCGTAAATCTGCTTGATATCTGCATTTTTAATCTCTCCATTCCATTTCGGTCGGCGCAGAACAATCGTCCACTGGACGATTTGCGCCCTCCTGCCATCATTTTACTTCATGACAGATATAGTTGCAATGGTTACATTAAAACTTTCCATTTTCATTAGCCCATGTAGACTTATCAGCTAATGTCTCCATTACATCCCAGTGCTCTGCGATCTTACCGTCTGCATCAAAGCGGAATACATCAAATCCGACCTGCTCTCCTGCTCCTGCAAAATTATATACTGTCTGAAGGAAAACCTTATCTCCATCCTCAAATGTTAAAAAGTTCATTGTTGTAACCGTTGTGATTGCATCTGATGACGTAAATATATCATAATTTTGATGTAATGTCAATGGTTACATCTATTTTTTTTTTTTAATTTCCAGGAGCAGATAAACACCTGAATTTAAAGCAATCCTTCAACCTTACGCTTTATTACCCAATAAACATCTTCAACATCACGATCAGATAGTTTTAACCTCCTTCAAAGTTCGGAAATCCCGAACTTTCACCTCAAAATTTTGAAAAATGCATTCAGAAAAAGTTTGTATCATGTCTTCCTAGACGGCTGATGAAAATTATTTTCTGTAAAAAAATATAGGGTGTCTAAGCAGACACTGTACTGGTCAACATTTTTGGCAACATGTCAGACGGATAAATTAGCTAAACCTTAATTTCATTGGAGCGTTGTCATATTCTGTATTCATATAATCTGCATTAACTGAAGTAATTGCTGATCTATCATATAAATCTATAATTGTACAGTTATATCTAAACCTGCCATTTGCTTGTCGCATGTAAGTAAAATCCGTGCACCAAACTTTATTTTTATTGCTAATTGTAAAATCTTGCTTTAATAAGTTATCAAATATAACTTTTCTTTGAGCATAATACTCATTTTTATTGCCCTTAAGATAATTATAATAACTATTAAAACTTATCTTAAATTCCCATATAAAATCCTCCATTCAAAAAGGCACTCGCATCACTGCAAGTGCCTCATTATTGCAATAAGTGTTCAAGCATTAAAAAGTTCTTATCTCTCTAGCCATCGAAAATGGTATTATTTCTCCAGGATTTGTTCCTTGATATGCCTTTTCCTCATGCATGTAATCTACGATTTCTTGTGCCTTATAATTCTTAAACTTCCTTATCACAGCATCTAAAATAGATTTATCCTTATCGCTTAATACACTATAATCCATGCCCTTACTCGGATAAATATGAAGCATGGAATCATAGTTAATGCTTACTTCCTCGTGAACATTCAATTTTTCGAGGTTCATAAGGCTATAATGACCTATCGGAAGCGCTCCCATTTCATTATGGCGATAAACTAGACCAGTAATTGCAACTCCATTCTCTTTATAAGATAAGGCATCAGCGTACCAAAGCATTTTCATCAACTTAACCTTGAAAAGATTTGATACCTTCTCAGCCATATAGGAAATAGCGGCTTCAAGCTTATCTATATCCAACAAAACAAATCCATTTGAATCAGAGGGCTCTTCAAAACTTGCATACTCACCTTCAAATGCTTGTCGTGTTAGGTATTCTTTTCCATATGCATCTAACTTCTCCACGATTTTTGATCTTACTTCAAATCTTTTACGACCAGGAAATTTATCCGCATTTTTCTTCAAAAATTCTAAAGCTTGCAGCGGATTATCTTTTATCAAACGCAGCATAGTATCATATGCCTCATCTTGAATCGCCTTACTCTCATAACGAGAAATTGTAGCTTCTCCCCATCCAAGTAATCTTGCTAAGTCTACTTGAGACAATCCATAGCTTTCTCTTATTGCCACGATTTCATCAGAAGTAAGTAATCCATGTTTAACACGATATGCATTCCTAGCGTTGAGAAGATTTTCATTTGTCATAGAACCCGTTTCAAATTCATTTTCCTCATCATTCGCATTTGCACAAAAATAAAACCTCTCTTCATAGGTTACCTTATCCCCTTTCAGAGTAATCGTTGCAAAGCGTTTTCTTTCTTCCACTTCATGTGTTTTGTCGCACAAAGGACAATCCATATGAACCTTTCTAATTAATGTGCTGGTCTCCATAGTTTGCCTCCTTTCCTTTCCGTTTACGCATATGGGAATTTCATAGGCTCCCTTGCGTAATGGAATGACACGCATAATATGCGTCGCTTCTGATCTCCCTTAATCTTTAATTTCACATAAACAAGCTTTCTGTTAATGTCTATTCCGAAAACAAACAATAATGGTGGATCTAAATCATCTTTGTCAATCTTTGTCTCGGAATACTCAGAAACTGTTAGCTCTTTAAGTCTCTCAACCACATCCCATATATCATAGTCAAGATCCAATAGTGTATATGGTGTAGAGTGTTCTTCATCATTGGGCTTTTTCTTTTTTATCAGCGTAAGATCAAAATCTATATTAAAATCCTCTTTTCCCAGAAACTCTTTCAATTCTTCCAGGAAAACGATGACTTCTCTTTTTTCGATTGCGTGCTAAGAAAAATGTCAATCACCTTCCTCAATATATTCACTATCAATTGATAGTATGTACATTAATTGATAGTTTGTCAAGAGTCCTTTTACAAGACCAACAGGCCACGCTCATCATAAACACTCCCCTGTGGCTCCGTCTGATTTCGGATGCACCGGTCAAGTGCCATGATCGCAGCAACAATACCATCGATCTTTTCTTTCGATTTTGCCTTCGTTACCATGATGTTTCCGGCAGGATCCGTATCGACCACCACGTTGCCGGCCATCCATCTTAATAACGGATGTCCTCCGTGTGTACTGGTCAACATTTTGGGTAACATGTCGTACGGATAAATTAGCTAAACCTTAATTTCATTGGTGTTAAATTGTTATTATGAGTATGTGGTCTGACGTAGTTATACCAGTTAATAGAATGTAGAATTAAGTTTTTTAGGTTTCTTTTCTTTTATTAAAGCTTCGTTTAGTGTTTTAATTGCCAATTATTACGTTAATGAAATAAAAGCCTTAAACAGACAGTTAATGGATAACTGGTGTTCGAATTTCATCTATAAAACCGATTATTATTTTCTTTGTGGTAACAATCTGCCCCACATGTATTAACTTCATCTCCATCACCTCTTTTTATTTTCTAAGGAATCCTCAAGCCTAAAATATCATCGTAGATGTGCATTTCTGTGCACACCAAAACTGCCCGCAGTCATCAGTCAACCTGACTACTACGGGCAGTCCAAAATCCCAAAAATCTCGCGCCGCAAGCAGTGCATTTGTCAGACAAATGCTATTTTGCGGCTTTTACAACACGTTCGCGGAACATGAGTTTTAATAATTCAAAATCCGAATCACAGAAATCTTATCCATAAATCCTTTTCTTAAGCACTTCTATTCAAAGCGTTTGCCATCTGTTTGCTTCTGTAAAAACATCCTTCTTTACAACAAATTATTTTCCATAATTTCCATGTAGTTCTCAGGAAATCCAATCAAGCCTAAATCAATATCATTTCTATACTCATCTATAACTGCTTTCACAGTTTCTACTAAAGATCTCTTGCTCTCTTCATCGGGAAGCCTTTTTAGCAATACTAACGTATATGCAAACAATGAATTATTCTTAATCTCCGGATGTTTTTTTAAGAAGCTGGTTGTAAACCTTGCTGGCGGATTAAAATCTGTATTATACATTCTAGCTGCATGGGCACATTTATTTCTCAATACCGATAGACAATGGAGGTGGTTTTCTAAGGTATCTCTACCAATGCCAACCATTTTTGCAATAACTTCTTTTTCTGAATAATACATGGAACTGTATAACTTGGAAATATTAGAAAAAGACATCAATTCCACAATAACCCACAGCGGCATTTTACTTGAATACTTTACTTTATGATGCTTCACAATCAAGCTGTCCTTATAATAATTTTTTTCTCGGCTAAAACTATCCATCACTTCCTTATAACCTCTTTTATTATAAAAATTATTTTCATCATAATGCTGATCATAAGGTGCTTTCGTGCATTTAGTAATTGAAAAGCCATATGCTATCTGTGTCCTGTAATATACTTCTGCTTTTTCAATGTACCGCCGAAATGTGTCTCTTAATATTTCATCAACTTTATATAGGTGATACACCGTTTCAAATTTAGTCCCTTCCATATAGTCACTATTAGAAGGATTTTTTCTGAATTGCAAAGCATAGCCTGTAAAGCGATAGTAATTCACTCTTTTTTAAATTTCAATCGCTTTTTCTCTATTAGTAACAACAATCCCATGCGCCTCCAACCTTTCCAGCTGCTCATCAAAAGTCAATGATTTTTTCAAATCCATAGAATCTCTCCTTAACGTAAAAAAGCTGAGCACAAGACTCAGCTTGGTCCCCAATGTCCAACGGACTTCAGGCAACTCTGTTACATTTATTGTATTCAAAAGCGCAGAAAAATGCAATACATTTTTACAAATTTTGTACTGGTATACTAAATTGGTAACACCTTGGACAGATAATATGTTATAAATAATATTATCTAGGAGGACCAATTATGTCAGCAAAGTACAATGGAGATTTCAAAAAGGACGTAGTATATATGTATATTAAAAGTGCAAAATCTTATGCAGAGATTGCCGCAGAGTTTAATATATCTAAAACATCAATACGTGATTGAACTAAAAAATACAGCGAAGAATGCCTGTACACAACTAATAATAAAAATAATAATAAAAGCAACATTGATTACGTTAATGAAATAAAAGCCTTAAACAGACAGTTAAAAGAAAAAGAAAAGGAAATAGATTTCCTAAAAAAGCCTCGGTATTATGCTCAAAGAGAAGTTATATTTGATAAAATCAAATATATTTTTTATAACAATAACAAAACAATAGGACACAGACCCATGAGAGTATTTTTATCAAGATATGGTATATATCTTAGTAAATTTACAGTCCATAAATATATGAACAAGATGTTAAACTTGGCATCAATTATAATGCGAAAAAAGCCTGGATATAAGTCAGAGCATAAACATAAAATTTTGTAAAGATAACAATATCATTCAAAGTATGAGTAGAGCGGGTTGTCCATATGACAACGCTCCAATGAAAAGATTTTATAATACATTTAAAAATTGTTTTTATTATAGGTTTACATTTGATAGCGTTGAAATGTTAGACAAGATGACTAAGCAATATATTAACTGGTATAACTACGTCAGACCTCATACTTATAATAACAATTTAACACCAATGGAATTAAGATTTAGCTAATTTATCCGTCCGACTTGTTACCAAAAATGTTGACCAGTACAGAGCCTTGAATGAAAAACTAAAACCCAACTGAAAATACGTCTAATAATCAAATTACTTTTATAAGGTCAATAAAGCCCTAATAATGGATGTTAAAATTCAAATATCATGCTATAATTAAGACATTCCAGATAGCAGATATATATTTGTTTGCATGCTTAATAGACGGCTGGCTACTTGTTATGCAAAAGTAAATGCGACCCGTCTATTTAATACCTATTGACAAATCGATTACTATCTGCAGTTTCGGTCTAACTACTTTTTAACGAATAAATCTGGCATTAAATGCACTTCATCTGGTGGGATGAGGTGCATTTTTAGTAATGACATTAATGCTTTGAAATCTTCATCATCTTCTTCAACGAGCTCATATGGGCTTTTGTTTCCTAGACCAGGACGTTTAACACTGTTGATATGATTCATTAATAAAGTCATATCTTCTTGCGTGTATGGATTTAAGCTTTTTCCTTTTGGCACAGCATAACGAATAAATTCATGATTTTTCTCAATACATCCTTTCTGCCATGAAGCCATTGGATTACAGTAATAAAGGCTTGTTCTATAAACCAAGAGTCCATCCTCATCTGTTGTAAGTTCTAACTCATCTACCTTCTTGAATTCGGCATAAGACCGACAACGGAGTCGAATTTAAAAATCCAAATGCACTAGAGCATACGCGTCCCGGGTTAATTCGCACCCATGTCTTCTTCTGTGATCCACAAGCTTCATGGCAAAACACCTTTTGATTTAATGGATTCTGTGGATGAAAAAAAGCTATTATCCGCGCTTAACCTTTCACCCATTCCACCTGATGAGGTTATTCTAAGTCCAAAACTAATCAAACACTAAATATCTATCGGATCAAACAAAGGTCTCATATGCTTGATTGAAGCGGGGTCTCAGTTACTTTTGCAAACCGACTGTTATGCCGCTTATTAGTCATGTCCAGAATTCACGCAAAATAATAGCTTTTCTTTTAAAACATACGTCTGTAAGCTCGTATTTTGCCTCATTTTAAGGTTTTAAATCAGGAGTGTCAATAAGGTCTAGCAGTTACTTTTTCATTTAAAGGCCGTATACAGAGGATGTAAAGATTATTTTTCTCAATAATATCCAACCCATTCTGGTTGAGCACTTATCGATTTTTCAACAGCACTTATCCAATCCGCTAATTGCTGTATACGCTTTGCTAATTCTTCATAATCAATCTCTCCATCGTCTGCATCATACCAAAGTTTTTCCAAAGCATATGCAACTCCGTCACGCGGATAAAATATTGAATCATGATCTAGGTTAGCAAACAAGCCACCTTCACCATTTTTTTTACATTCTCCGCCAGCAGTACTAAATCCACAATCCCAACCATTAACTGTTCTCTTTATAGTATACCTGTCTTCATGCCCCCATCGTCTAGTATAGACCGAAAACGACATCTCTTTATTCAAAGTCTCATCACTTTTATTTGACAAAACAATACCTTTATTTTTCACCTCGTTCAATAACGCATTCAAACAATCTGGATGGTCATAAAACTCAATCATCTCTAATTCTGGATTCTTCTCCCTGTTATAAATTAAATATTTGTTAAATATAGGAAGGCGCCCCCAATGAATAATTGGAATAATAGTCTTTAATTTTTCAAATATCTTTAAATATCTGTCACCTGCATATGCTCTATAATCATCTCTTTTGGCTTCTTCATAAAATGCACCATATATTTTAATATATTCTGCTTCAGCAGCTAATAAAGATTCTTTTGCGGCTTTATTAGATTGAACTACCTTATCTATAAAAACAGAAAAAGCCGAAGTCATTTCAAATTGGTTCCCTGTTGAGATAAAAATACGAGAAGCTATTTTTAAGACATCACTCTCCTTAAAAGAAAACCACTCTTTTAATTCCTGCAGGGAAAATGATTTTTTTTCAACCATTCCATTTGCAATTAGTTGTTTAGCAATATTAATTTTTATATTTCTTTCTCTTACACAATTCCATTTTTCTTCATCTTCGAGCTCTTCATTTTCTAAAAATTCATAATCCACCATTCAATACCTCATTTCATTTACAATTTATATCAAATACAGGACATCCACCATGACACTGATTATACATCATACATTTAGAACAACTATCTTTTCTAGTAGTTCTTATATGATTTCGAATATCAACGAAGCTCTGTGAACTACGCCAAATTGTTTCAATATTATCATGTAAAATACTTGTGCCACTCATTCCTGCTCCGCACATGAACGAACACGGATACATATTTCCAATTTCAGAAATAAATGCTGAAAACCTTCCAGCTTCGCAATAATCAACACTACACATGTTTATTACATCTGTTTTTTCTACAAGATGCGAAATCATACAGCTATCAAATCCAATTTGACATTTTTTGAATTGCAATAATTCATCTATCAAACAATTTACTTCTTTTCCTTTTTTTAATATATTTCGAGTCCCTATTCCTACTGGTTTATAATTTAAAAAAATAATAGCATTTACATAATTAAGGCAATCTTCTTCCAATAGTTTTCTTGCCAAATTTATGTTATCCGCATCTAGGACAAAATGGATATTAGTTGAAATACCATACTTTGAAGCTTCTCTAATTACATTTTTTGCATCATCATACGGATAATACCAACTAACCGCTAAAGCCCCCGCATAATCTTTTGTTGCTTCATATATTTGTTCAGTCATTCCCTGCCCATTGGTTGTATATGATGGTACTATTCCATATTCTCTTGTCATTCTTAAGATTTCAATAAAATCCGGATGTTGGTTAGGATTACCACCTCCAAGCGCAATTTGAAATACACCAGCTTGTTTTGCGCTCTTGAGAATTCTTTCATATAAGTCTAACTTCATATGACTTCCCTTTTTGTTTGAGCCTCTATAGCAAAACGAACATTCTTTTTCACAATAATTTGTGATGGCTATATCCAGAAGTTCTGGTCCAGTTTCTTTCCAAAATGGGTTTTCTCCATTACGCCCCATCCTAATCGTATATCCTGTCTTTTCATCAAAAATTGCTTTATATCCCTGTCTATCTTTAACATAACGCATTTACCAGCCACCTATATTTCCATTAAAATAAATATTATCATCACATATGACAAAGCTTTCACAGCAAAAAAACACCTCCGATGCAGTCTCACCGTCTGAACTCAATTTACCATAATACACTTTTCTTCCATCAGCTAGCATTTTTCCAACCTTATCAATAGTTTCTTGACTAAATCCTTTTTTAGACAAAAAATCCTCCACTTCAATATCATTGCCATATTCTTTAACTACATCTAAAAGATTTTCCTTGTCATCCTCAATGGCGCTAAACAAGTCCTCAAAGATTTTATTCATCGGAGAATTCCCATCAGCTCCAATAGCCTTCATGAAATTATCCTTTGAATATTCATCTTTAAGAGAAATAATAAAAGAAGTAGATGAACTGTTTGTAACAAATCCTTTCCTAATTTTCATTATATATACACTCCAATGTTTGATTTATTATTTGTAAGTTTTCATCATCATAACCCAAGATACTCTTTATTGAATAGTCATTGCTTGTAAACCTTAACATCCATAACGATTCATTCGCCTTTAGATTTATATCTTGAATTGTTTCTTTTTCTAGAAGTTCCTTTTTATATAAATACTCTGCAAAAGAATCATATTCCTCAAGATAGAACCTGTTGTACTTTTCTCTCATATCAATGGCTCCAGCTATTAAAGTAGTCAAAATTCTTATCACATAGCCTTCTGCAAAAGATCCTTTTTTCATTCCATTATGAACCAGTAGTTTTTCTGTAAAATCAGAAATCACAAAATCAATGTCTGTTTTCATGAAATATGACTCTTCAGCTTTAATAATCTTCAGCATATTACACATCTCCCCCCCCATATCTCATTTAAAGCTAAAAGAGTGTTTTGATATATATCCGCATTACTACATTTTTGTTTCAATCTAACAATATATTCCTCTTCTGCTGTTTCATTTAGACTGTGATAAATATCTCCCAAATTTGCTTTTACTACAATTGGGATATACTCTTTTTCCAAATACTCATTTGTAATAGTTTCTATCACTTTTGTGCAAGATGATAACGCCATTATCCACAAATGTTTGATTTCTTTTGGCATAAGTCCATATAAATAAATAGACAGTTTAAGGAATGTGTAATAGTCATTTTCACATATATGATTATTCAATCCTTCTGTAAGTGTTTTTACCATCTGGTTGCAAGGAAACACACATTCTTTCTGATCTATTTCTTGATTGAATCTATCAAATTTTATTATAGGGAAAAATGTCTTAATAAAATCATCAAACTCACCCGGCTTATCAGCAATACCATCCATAAACTCAAATAGCAAATCGATCGTTACTCTCTTAAAATAGTTTTTATTCTTTCTTACCAAAAGATACTTAATTAAGTTTCTTCTATATCGTCCTTTACAATCGAACTGTTCTCTCCATAATGAAATATCTTCATCAGTAATATCTTTGTCTTCTAAATTCCAAACATTATTCCAATACATATTTTTGAAATTACTGTTTTTCTTAATTATTGGTAGTATGTCTGGGACTTTTGTTCTTGCAAGGAAAAATAAGTACTTCTCAACACCATCAAGAATGCCCCAGTGTTCATTACACATTTTATTCCAAATAACCGGAAAACTCTGTAAAGCATCATCCTTCTTTAACAAATAACGAGTTATACAAAAATCCCTGAATTCATCAAATGTGAAACTTAATACTTCACTAGATTCATTTAAATAACCTTTTTTTATAATTTGATCTTCCTTAAATACAATATCGCCTTCTAAAAGATAGTCTAAAATTTGAATTTCATCTACGCTTAGGACTTCTCTAGGTATATTGTTGAATTTCTTGTTTTCAACCATATAACCACAGATATGATCAACTAACTGTTCAAATAAAATATCTCCCACTGAAATCTTTTTTATCTTTATTTCATCTCTCTTTTTATTATAATAAGACTCAAAAAGTGTATACTTGTATACGTCATGCATATATACTTGCTTTTTTCCCCGATTAACCTCACAAAAAAACCTCAATAATAAGGTATCGTTTGCCAAAAGTTCATATGTACTCTCAAGTAACGTATCTTTCATAATATGAACATCAAAATGCTTCAAGTATCCATCAAAAATTCTTTTTTTAAATCGCTCCTCTCTTTTACCTGACATATCTAGGATTGAATACTTTTCACCTATATTCTCTTTTGTTAATTTGCCAAATCGTTCTGTTAACAATTCAGAACGAGTTGTCATTATAATTTTTAGAAATGGTAATTTCAGCCATTCAGTAATCGCATATAAAATATGATTTTCAAAATTTGGCAAAGAGATATTTTCATTTAATCCATCAATCACAATGACTATTGGTATCTTTGCATTAATCCACCATTGATTCAAAATTTCAATGGCATATTTTTCACTATATTTTCCATCCACTGTGATATATTTTTTTAGGATATTTACAGGCGTATCGCAAAAATCTGCTGCATTGAAAAACAAGGAACATACATTCTTTTTCAGCAAAAAATTCTCTGTAAAATCACACACAAAATTTGTTTTCCCTTGTCCAGCATTTCTGGTCAACAACATTGCCCTGTAATCCAAGTATTCCATCTGACTCAGTATATCCTTCAAATCCCATTTTATTGAACTATTAATAAAATATCCCTGAGTATATCTTTCTTCTATAGAATCGACTCCATCTCTTTTAGTATCTAATTCTTCAATATCTGCAATACACTTTTTTAGATAATTAGTTAACGTACTAATACTATCATCAGAATTTGCAGGACTTACTTTTTCAGGATAACCAGAAAAAGATATGAGTTGCTTTTTTTCTTTTTTTAAATAATTGTTAATATTATTGAAATCAAGTTGTTTTAAATCATGAATAGCCTTGTTTATAAACAATATAGGTAGTGCAAAATAACGTAGATTCTCTTTATACATACTCTCCTCAACAAAAATCTCAGGTATGTATTTTGCAATTTCCTTATTCCTTTTTATTAAGTTTTCACAACATTCATAGCATTTCTTCTTTAACTCGCAAATGTACTTAGGCTCTATAACAGCACTGCTTGGCAACTTATCAGCAAACATCTTTATAGATGAAAAAGAAATACCTAAGTCTCCTTTTTTATCCCATTGCTGTATTTGTATAATACCAATTGCTCTGCCATTTAATACAACTGGAGATCCAGACAGACCTCTATAGTCATTTGATATTCCTGATTGCAAATTTCCTAATGTGTAATCTACCAGTGAATCATCAACAGGATATATTCCTGTTCCTTCCATCCGATGATTTGTAAGTTTTTCTGTAATGAAGCCCTCTACTATCCACTTTGACTCATCAGTAAACAATTCGTTCGAAGTAAAAAGTAATTTATCATCTATCAATAGATATTTATCTTTAAACTCCTCTTCTTCAATTGATAGTAACGCTACGACATTATCAACATATTCTACATTTCCAATATACTCTTTATCAAAAACAACTCTTACGCTTTTTTCATTTTCTACTACATGTGCAGCAGTTAAAACCTTATTCTCACAAATAATAATCCCCGACCCAAATATATTTTTATCTGGTTTTATAATCCGTACTATATTTGAATACATGTTTTTCTACCCCTCTATCTCCATTTCTTCAAAATGTGCTGTAAAACAATAATCTTCCTGACAATCCAATATCTGTTGTTTTTGTCTTATTTCATAATTAAAATATATATCCTTTATATCCTTTTTTATTATTCGTGCCAGAAGATCATTCTCCGGATGATTCTTTTTTCCATTTGTTGATATCAGAACTTTATCAGTGTCTATTTTTTCTAACAATGCAATATTGGGCTTCGTCGAACCATGATGAGACAATTTCACCACATCATATTGAGTCATCGCTCTGTCAATCCAATCTTCACTCTCGGAATCTCCTGTAAATAACATCGATATATTATCACATGTTATTTCCAACACGATAGACATCCGATTAGCTTCATTCATCGGAACTAAACTAGATGTCCCAATCCAAGTTTCTATATCTACTTTGCCAGCCGAAATGCATTCACTTCCATAACTCCCCTCTTCATCTTTAGTAGTAGCAATAATCATCTTTTCAATAAAATCAACAAAATATTGCTTATCAAGCTTGTAGTTTTTCCCAAAACTCGATATAAGACACCTATCTATCCATTTTGCAAAACAATCAACCTCTTTTTCACCTGGAGATAATACCTTAATTTCCCATTTCCCTATTTGGGTTCTATCTCCAGCCATTATTAAGCCATTCTGTGCATCTAAATTAATATCATAATTTTTCTCTTTGCAGAGTATTTCAAAAGTCTCTGCTTGCTTTGCCGAAACAAAACCTTCACCAGTTCCAATTAATCTTAAAAATCTACTCATTAAATACTCTGTTTTATCATGTTCTATTTCAGACAATTTCTCCACCAAATGTGAAGATAAAAAGCTATTAATACGACATAAATTGAAAATCCCATTAAACCAAATATTATCTATCGCAATAATATGGGGATTATTTTTATCTCCATTTTCTTCAATAAGTGATATTGCCCCTCCAATATGATCTTCGTCCATATGTGTGATAACTAAAATATCTATTCTGCACCCTTCACGATGTAGTTTTTTTAGTAAGGGCTTTAATTCAGTCTCATACGTAGATTTGTAACCACAATCAATCAATATACAATGTCCTCTACCAAGCTCTATTAGAAAACTATCACCTGACATTGCTCTTATAAAATGAATCTTATATTTTGCTTTTTTCTTATTTGTTTCACCCAAAAGCATTTCCTTCTCTCTCATTTTCACATTTTTCTTCCGTTTAATGTTTTTTATTTATCTCTTACACAGGTTGCTTAATAATTGCTTGAAAATTACTTACCTACCAGCTCACTCAGTCCGCCATAGCAAGTAACGCATGCACTCTTTCTTGCTCTTGTAAGAGTGACATAAAGCAGACACTTCTCTCCGTTTCTAAATTCCTCAAGAGAAATATCATCTTCAAAGTCTGCTCTTGTTCCAAACGGAAGCACCTTTTTGTTTACTGCAACAGCAAAAACGTAATCGAACTCAAGTCCCTTTACTCTATGCATAGTAGCAATTCTCACACCATCAAAGGAACGATCATCTGTCTTATTGGCCTTAATTTCGAAAGACTTGATACCAGCTCTCTGAAGACCAGCAATATAATTATCAAGAAGTCTATGTGTTCTTGCTACAATCCAAATGCAAACTTACGAATTTCTTCTGTAGTTTTATAGTTGATTCTCAAATAGCTACTTCTTCCACGCACATTGATACCGCATTTTGAAAGAACAGCTTTGTTTCTATATATTCTCTGATGAGAATCGCCTACGATAAAAATGTCATTTTCATGTTCTTCTCCGGCAAGGGATCTAAGCAATCTCGCCGGATCAACAATTTCTATATCATCTTCAACATCCACAAGGAACATTGATTCATAATCTTTTACAAGCTGAGAAAGACCTATTACATGTAAGGTCTGATTTTCTAAACTATTAGTCTCAACTTTTTTTACCATCCATTCCTCACCACGAACGATAATCCGCATTCCTGGTGCATACTTAACTTCTAACTGTTCCATGAGTAACCTCTCCTACTCCACTATTTATTTTCGCTTTTCTTAAAATGAATTAAGTCTCCGAAATCACAGTGATGTTTTCATTTTCAACAAGATCCATCTTTTTCATGTTCTTGTCGATCAATAATTTCCATAATCCGTTATAAGATACAGCCATATAATTCCTCTCTTGTGGGGATTACCCATCTTTGCGAAGAACCTTTCGATCCTTATAAGTAGTCCTAGGGTACATTATACTATCTATAACTGTAATTTTCAAACTCAATTTTCGATTTCTCGAAACTCTTTTTCGAATTATGTAACAAATATTTTTGTTTTTATTATAAAAATGTCACTTCACCTCTTTTACAGCAAATATAGTCCCATGGCAGCATACAGTCCTTTATGATTCTAATTAATCGAGCCTGCAAATATAAAGTCAATAGTAAAATAAGATTTTTCTATAGTTTCGAAATCGTGCATAACTAATAAGCCACCACATATGTGCCGGCTCAATACACAAATGATAAATGGCAATTACTTTTCCAGCTTGGATAGATACTCTTTAACCTTGCCATAGTAAATTCTTAGAAATTTATTAGCGCCAGCCGTCATATATACATAATACGGCTTTCCTTGCAATCTTTTCTTATCCAAGAACTGATATACAGGGTCATCTTGTGGCATGGATTTAATTAGTGCATCCATAACAAGAAAAAGTGTTCTTCTCAACTCCGACGAGCCTCGTTTAGTTGTGTGAACACTTTTTTGTGCGTAAGTTCCTGACTCATTAACTCCCGGATCCACACCTGCAAACGCTGTTATTGCAGCTTTGTGGCTAAACCTAGTAACATCACCTATTTCTGCCATAAGCTGCGGCCCTAAAGATGGTCCTACTCCCTTCATTGACATCACAACAGGATATTCTGGTAGCTTTGAGGCCGTTTCATTCATTAACTGCCTAAGCGACTCAACTGTAGCAGATGCATTATTCAATTGAGAAATTGCTTATTTAATGATCAGCTTAGTTATTTCATCTTTAGGAAGTACAGGTACCACCTCTTTAGCCTTTTCGTATATCTCTACTGCCTTAGATTGACTATAATTGTACTTCTTTCGTTTACACCATTTTTTATAGTGTTCTGTAAACGCATTTAATGACATATTCCGAATGCAATCAACATGCCAGTATGTATCGATGAAATCCACCCACTTTTGACTTCCATCGTTTCTAGCAGGACTATCAAAGTATGTGTTCTCTCCAGGGAAAGTTTGATCAATGATACCAATTAGATTATTCTTCATCGCAGTTTTTTGCTTTACATAAAAGCCAAACTGTCTATTCATTATTTTTAGTTGATTACGTATCTCATCCATAAGGCTATACTGTTTTAGCCCCGTCCATTTGTCAAGAGCATACCTGGCTATCTTTATTGAATCAGCCTTATCAGACTTTACCTTTCGTAAGGAATCATTATCAAAATCTTTTATCAACTTAGCATTGATAGTGCTAACAAAAAGGTTTGCTTCAGCCAACTGATGCGCAAGGACTTCATAATAACGCCCCGTGTGTTCCATCACTATACGTGATTCTCCATCAACCGAATTAATAAGAGCAATCAATGCTTTTATTTCACTCGAAGTATGTTTTACTTCAAATGGCTCAAAAACGATTTCTCCGAATGGTCTCATTATCGATACCATACTCTTGCCTTTGGAAACATCAATACCTACTGCATTCATACACTATATCACTCCTTATATTTAATAATGCAATGGAAAAATCCAGTTTCACTCATTGCCTATTCAAACTACTGTGGTGTGACACGAACGTACCACTGGCAGTTCAACCTGCATAAAACGAACACTGCGAATGAGGTGCCGGATAACAGACTCGATTACGGACGCGAAGTCCAAGTAGGAGGTAGTCATTCCGATTGCACCTTCATTCTATCAGTTAAGCAATAAGTTGGACAATAACCTGACTGGCTGCCAGATATATAACCCATAAACTTATTGTAGTAGTAGGAGGAATTTCTCTTAATTGAGAAATTCCGACCTCTCAGTCGAGTAAGTAAGAGGATTTTCACCTCAAACTTCTCACAGAACCGTACGTGAAGGTCTCCCTTCATACGGCTCTTATCATTTAACAATACGAATACATTTTGCTCCAGTGTGCAAACAATCTTGGCTCTCGTTTTCTTACAGACGTGAGCCATTTTTCTGCCCGTCTTCTATGCCCACGAAGGTTCTTATATTTACACATTGCCCATTTTACTAGCCTACGTTCTATACATTGAAGTGTATATTTCATGGCTGATGGATTTGAATTTTCCAAAATAATTAATCCAGCCTCTTAGCATAGGGTTTAGGATTTCCGCAATTATGTCGATTTTGCATCCAGTTCTCTTATGAATTTCTAGAGATTTAATTTTGTCTCTGAATGTCTTAGCTGACGCTTTTCTGACTGATGCGATAAAGTTTGAACGCATTTTCCCATCCTTACACATGATGTGTACAGCCTTGAAAGTATAGCCAAGAAAATCAAACTCTGTTACGTCTTCATCCTTTGTTCTGTCCTTATCTTTACAATACACAATTCTAGTTTTGGTCGGATGTAATTCAAGTTTACATTCTGCAAATCTTTTAGCCAGACACTCTTTTATGTAAAGAACCGCTTCTTTTGTTTTGCAGTGTACCACACCATCATCTGCATATCTTTCAAATGGTACATTTGGAAAATTTCTCTTCATCCACATATCAAATACATAGTGCAAGAACATATTTGCAAGTACTGGACTAATAACTCCTCCCTGTGGTGTTCCTGCGTTTCGCTCTATCACCTCACCATTTCTCAACACGAATGGAGTTTTGAGCCATCTTTCAATATACATACAAATCCACGATTCCTTAACATGTCTTCGCACAACTCTCATCAATAACTCATTGTCGATATTATCAAACAGACCTTTTACATCTAATTCGATTACATAGTCATATTTCCAACATCTCTTCCTAGTCATTCCTATTGCATCTAACGCCGACCTGTTAGGTCTGTAGCCATAAGAGTCATCACAAAATATCGGGTCTACTGCACGTTCTACATACATCTGTGCCACTCTATCTGTTATAGTTGGTATTCCCAGTCGTCTGACACCTCCTGTTTTCTTTAGTATTTCTACCGCCATTACTGGCGATGGAATATAGCTTCCAGAACTCATTCGGTTCCATATTTTATAAAGATTAGTATTCAATCTTTTCTCAAATACTTCAAAGTCAACTCCATCTATCCCAGCACTTCCTCTGTTTGCCTTTACTCTTTTGTAGGCTTCTATAACAGCCCTTTGGGGTATATCGTATTGCTTGCTCTCGTTCATCAAATCCTCCTAGTTTCCTAGTTGTTATCAAATTCAAGCTAAATGATGTCATCCCTTTGCTCCATTCCCATTACAGGAACTTCTTAACTACTACGGATGACTCCGCCCCTAGAGAATACCTTTCTACTTTCAGTCTCATCTTTCTGTGATTTGCACCTTTTCGATTTCCATTATTCTGTAGGTTCCCATGTTTCACACAGAAACCTAATACATGCTCATGCCACCTTAATGCCGTTCCGCAGATAATCAGCTTTACAGGTATCCATTATCTTTATCTCTGCCTAGTGGTGAAAAGCAGATTTTGCAGAATACTTACGCTTTCGACACTTCTTCAGCGGTTCACTTGCGTTCATCTTCATGTATCATATCTGACTACTGTTTGTAGCCTTTTCTCTAATCGCTTACTACTATAGGCTTGACTACAGCAGCATTAGAGTGATTTGACAGATTTGCCTGTTCAATTCCTGTCGAAGGGCCTACCTTCATCTTCTGTATGCCTTTCATGGCACACCACCACCGTGCATACCGTTCGGTACACGGCGGTTCAATCAACTTAACAAGTAACACACCTTTCGGTGTAGTAATCTTACAAAGAGACTAATCCAAATGAGGTTAGTCTCTTTGTACCCGTACCCATCCATTGTGAGCGAGTCTTGCATATCTGTCTCCACAATAGGTGATTTTATACGCTGCCTATCTTGGTACGTCCAGCTTCATCAAATTCTTAGCTCTATTCTGTGGAGTTTTCCAATGCTTCCAAATACACATACGAAGTCTATATCTGATATTACTATCAAGTAACTCACCCTATTATCATTCCAATGTAGAAAAATCTTCACTTAAAACCGGAATATATACACGCTTAAGTGGAATCATATCTTGATACTTATCATCCAAATCGTCATAATAAGGTAATACTAAATCGACAACCTCGGAACCATTAATTTCTCTAATAATTGGATGCTGTTCTAAATATGCTTTTGCATTAGGAGTATAGTCAGACAACGTAACGAATACGCCATAATCTTCCTCACTCATAGCACCTCTGAGAGACTGGATTGTAGCTTCTTTTATATCACTATCTATACTTTTAACCTGTACGCATATGCGAGGTGGAAATTCATCCTTATAAGCTACAATGTTGATACCATCTTCTTTGAGTATATTTATTCTCTGCAGGCTCATTATAATAATCGCTTTCGATAACTCCTATGTTTATCTTACGATCAGCTTTTGATGGATAAACAACATAGTCACCTATCTGTACTTCATAAACAAACCTATAAAGCATTCCTACGCAAGTAGCTATTGATCCAGAAGTTGAGTCCGGATAAATCTCTGCATACTTTTTCTTAATATCATCACGATTATCACCTGCGCACTTTATGTCGCCCATTTCTTCCCAGCCAATACCAATAATATTGTTAGGTAAGAATAGATTCTCTTGTGTTGTATGAATCCCCCACACTACTTTTGTCTCTGCCATAACCTAATCTCCTTTTATCTGTATTCAGCTTTTAAAAATGAAACATTCTTTTTCTTCAGTTCTTTCCACGTATCAACCAAAATACCAATAGTCAAACATTCATATGTAAAAGGCCAATACTCGTCCATATCCCCATTGTCTTTTATTTCTCTCGCAACTTTCTTAAGCTTATCTAGGATTTTTCCTAATTTGAAATGCCTTGCATAGATCAAAGCACATAATAGTAATATACAATCATCCTTTTTTATAATACTTTCAACATCAAAAGAATCGATTTTAACATCGTATTTTGTTGCATAATATAGCGCGTATGATAAAGGCTCCGCATATCCTTTGTTAATGTAGTTATCATAAATTATGTTGATATATTTATCCTTATCATCTTCAGTAACTTGTAATGGTTCAAAAACATTTTCTTCAAGTAACGGAACAACATATGGATATAATGAAATTGTCAATAACAGTTTACACTTTTTTCTCAAGGATGTTTGAACTATGCTGCTTCATGTAACGATAAATAATATTGTTGTCGTTTAACTATCGGAGGTAATCCGCCATTGGCAGAACATATTCTCCGGTTATTCCAATAGCTGATAAAGTATCTCCAGATAAGTGTTTTTAATTCTTCAATCGTCATGATAGTGGTATCGTAACGTCCATAAAGCAGTTCTTCTTTAAATCTCGCCCACATGCTTTCACATCTGGCATTATCGTGACATCTGCCACCGGCACTGTTCATGCTCTGGACAATACCATATTTACCCACTGCTTTTCGATACAGTTCACTTGTATATTGTGT
>NZ_FNPG01000013.1 GCF_900107245.1 Lachnobacterium bovis DSM 14045 | reverse complement strand
GGTTGGGCTTATCAGATGAAAGCATACTCGCATAGACTAAAAGAAGAACGAATATTTCAAAGTATGTCCAGGAAAGGGAACTGCCTTGATAATTCGATAATGGAGAATTTCTTTGGTTTACTTAAGCAAGAGATATACTATGGTGTTGTTTACTATAGTTATGAGGAATTAAAATCGGAAATAGAACGGTTTATAAAGTATTACAATGAAGAGAGAATAAAAGAAAAGTTAGGATGGATGAGTCCTGTTCAATACAGGCACCATCTTTTAGCTGCATAAAGAAAACGAGACGACCGAAGTCGTCTCGTAAAAAAGTCTAACTTTGAGGGGTCACCTCAAAGTACATGCTCTCTAATAATTAAAATTATAATTCAACTTTTCTTTTATTAAATTACTTCTTACAATGCCCTTTCAAATGCATCCTTTCCTACTCCGCAAAGTGGACATACCCAATCATCTGGAAGATCCTCAAAAGCCGTTCCTGGTTCTATGCCATTATCTGGGTCGCCTACTTCTGGGTCATATTCATAACCACATGGTCCACATACATACTTATCCATTGCGTTATCTCCTTTCGAATTAGTTGCTTAGTAACTATCAAAAAATAATCAACCTACTACTTTTTTGCTATTTACTAACAGAATACTTCTTACATACTTAGTATATCGATTGTTTTTCTGTTTTACTTATATGAATAAAAATAAAAACAACTAATTTAGAAATAACAATAATCTTAAAAACAATATCCACATTAAAAAAGGTCTAGCATATTATCAAGATAAATTTCTTCTCTAACATTGATCTGATATTCTGGCTTAGTCATATAATACAACAAAAATTCCAATAGCAGAGCATTTCCAAGACCTCTTCCTTCGATTTTAAAATTAGAAAATCTCATTGGAATATATTTTTCCCGTATATCTTTAACCGAAATAAAAGCAGGATTCTTCATTGCTTTTGAAAATCTATAACCTTCTTTCGCATTAGGCGCCATACAATGATGACCTAATCCTTTTTCACCAAAATTTCTATAGCTAACCTCTTCATAACAACGCTTTCTATCCTTACACCCAAACCAACAACATTCGTTACATAAGAATTCAACTTTATCTTTCTGGAATTGTGTCATTTTTTTTAAATTATGAAACATTTTATTCAGCCTAAAATCTGGTACAACATAACTGAATTCTTCACGTTTTACTTCATCATAAAAATCCTCGAACTTTTTCAAAACCTTAGTCGTAGAACTTACATAATAAAGATTTTTATAATTTTGTCGTAAATAATCCAACAATAAATCCGAATGCACAATCACTCCATTTTTGTTTCCTTCACTTTTTGAAAAAAGCTCACATAATTCATTGCATCTTTTATCATCTAAATGTTCTTTTTTTAATTGAGAATTACTAAATGTTAAACGAGCTGAAATGTTATATTCTTTCATTAATGCAAGAACATCTTTAGCACTTACCTCACCAAATTCTATTCGGCCTCCTCCCCATAAACAATCAGTAGGAGCGCCATAAATAGAACCTATTTCACACCAATCATAAAAATATTCTCTATGCTTTCTATACACTGGCAAAAAAACTTTATAAAATTCGTAGAATTCAAACAATCCTGGCAAATGATAATAAGCTGTTACCTTTTTATTATTAATACCATCCATCATTTAAGTTTAAATCCTTTAACTCTGCGTGAGATTTTTCTCCTGGTCTGCAATATAGTTTTTGATTTTGTATACTTACTCTTGAATTCTTCTCAACCGCTTTTGTAATAAATGCATTACTTCCGATTACTGAATTGCTTCCGATTACAGTTGCTCCACCAAGAATTGATGCTCCTGAGTAAATTGTAACATCATCTTCAATTGTAGGATGTCTCTTTTTACCATGAAGTTTTTGTCCCTCTCTTGTAGAAAGCGCACCAAGTGTTACGCCTTGGTAAACTTTTACATGATTCCCGATTGTAGTTGTTGACCCAACAACAATTCCTGTTCCGTGATCAATGAAGAAATATTTTCCAATTGTTGCACCTGGATGAATATCAATTCCTGTTTTACTATGAGCATACTCTGTCATAATACGTGGAATTAGAGGTACTTTTAAAACAAACACTTCATGTGCTATTCTATAAATTGTTGTTGCATAAAATCCCGGATAACATAATACAATTTCATCTTTTCCGTTTGCTGCAGGGTCTCCATCAAATGTAGCCTGCAAATCAGTATTTAAATATTCACGAATCTTAGGGATTTTCTGAAAAAATTCAAAAGTTAATTCCTGTGCTGTTTTTTGAATATCATCTTCATCACAGCAATTGAACTCGCACTTATTATGTAAAACTATTGCAATTTGTTTTTGCATATTATACATAACGTCCTCTATCAAAACTGACACATTATTTCTAACACTATAGAAACGATACACTTTATCTCTATAATAACCAGGGAAAAATATTCTCATCAATTTTGTAACAATATCAATTATTGCCTCTTTATCTGGCTGATGAAAAACCGTTAATTTATCAATATCTCTCCCGTTTTTATAATCAGATAATATATTTTCAACAATATTTCTTACTACATCTTTTTCTTCAAATTTTTGCATCTTTCCTCCTCGAATTAAGTTTCCAAAATTCTTTTTCCTTTTAATATAATATACTCAATATACTTTTTATATAGTTTTATATTATTATACCGTACATTTATATTTTTAATTTTCAAAATTATAATATAATTATAATCTCTCTATACAGTATACTATATAATTTTTTATATACCAAACATTACATATAGTCTACCATTCTACTATGAATTAATCAATTCTGTTTTTTAGAAACTACTGCCTTATTTATGTTTTTTTGCTTTCTTTTAATGTTAGTCACTTCGTTTCGAATTCTACCACATCTCATTTAACAATTATTATACTGTTTGGCGACGATTTTTACGGCATTATTGACGGGATAGTATAACACTAACATTACTACTCCGTTAAAAACTCCATGCATTAAATCGTATGTAATCCCTGTAATCCACCATGAAATTGCATAATTAATTCCACCTATAAAAACATAGACAACACTGCACATTGCACCGAAGCAAAACCCCCAAATAATTGTCAAAAAAGTAAAAAACCAGATATCTGCCCATTTTCTCATCAAACATACTATTATTACAAGTAGTGGCCAAATATATATATACATCGCTACCCAGGTATTAAATCCCCATTGAAATATTTGGAGAAATGTAAATGCAAAAGTAGCAAAAATCACCTTATATCCAAAATTATATGCAAAAATTATAATCAAAAATGTAACTAATTCTAAATTAGGGATAATTTGAAAGGCAAATTTTGCTACTACTAATGTCGCAGTCATCATTCCAAGTAACGCAATTTCTTTTGTTTGTAATGTTTTTTTATGGTTACTCTTAGACATCTACAATTTAATCTCCTACTGTTACTGCGCTGGTGTATAAACAAATTCTATATGATCTTTGTTTTTTACAGGTTGTTCATCAATACCTTTTTGTGCATCTTTTTTATTTACCACAATTCTCCAATATGCTTTATCTTTCGCGAAATCTGCTCTTTCTCCATTAACCGAAACAACAAAAGAACCCATTGACTGTTTTTGTGCTTTATATTTTATCTTACCGTCTTTTTTCATCTCATCCATTAAGTTTTTTAAATACTTAGCATCAGTTTTTCCTTTTGTAACTTTCTCTTTACCATCTTTATTTACAACTACAAAAGTATAAGCTTTACTGCCCTTTTCTACTTTTGCTTTTTGAGAAGAATCGCTTTGTTTTTTTACAAATAACATTGCTAACGCGATAACTACTACTAACAATAAACCAACTATAATTTTTTTCTTGTTTTTCACAACTCATCCTCCATCATCTATTTTTAGTTCTAGTAATTGTTGTATTTATTTACAACTAATGGTATTTTAACATTTTTTAGCTATTATGACATCCCTAAATCGTTATTTTAGTCAATTTTTCTGTCGATATATCAGACGACGCCATAGGTCGTTATCACAAAATCTAGCATTTTATTATTCAGTAAGGAGTCTTGCTTATATGAATTTTTATTATGTATATTCAAAATTATTTTTAGAGTTTTCAGCATGCATATATAACATTATTCTACAGATTTTTTTGACATTTAGATATAACGGTAACTCAAAATCTAACATGTTTTTCAGACGACTTATTAACTATGTAATTTATGCTACAAGCTTTGATATTGCGAGTACATTAATAATTTCAAGTTTCAACAATATCAATTATGGGCTTGCACTAATAATGTACTGCCTTCAAACTGTTCTTACCATTTTTGTTTCGTATTATCTATCATGCTATACGGAAATTTATATATATGGTAATGAAAAGAAAACAAAACTTCATATTTTTAACCAAATATTTTTATATGGAATTTTATCTGTACTTTTATTCTATATTATTACAAGTTTATTGCTTTCATATCATCCTGCCGGAAATAATTTTCTCCCACCACTGCTTAAAAGGTTGCTAGAAACTATTATTCCTCTTTATTACACTTTTTATTCAATGGGACTTATTATTTTCAATTGGAAAAAATATAAACGTGCAATATTTACAGCAATTATGATTTCATATACTTTCTTTTTATTTGGATTATTACTTGAAATATTCTTGGGAAAAGTTCTTAGAATTGGGTATTTAGGACTGTCCTTGGGATTATTTATTCTATTTTTTACCGTGGAATTTCCTGATTACAACAGAATGATGTCAACATTATCTGATTTATCAAAAGCAAAAAAAGAAGCCAATTTAGCAAATGAAGCAAAATCAACTTTTTTATCAAATATGTCTCACGAAATTAGAACGCCATTAAATGCCATTTTGGGATTAGATGAGATTATTATTAGGCAAAGCAATGATCCAGAAATTCATAAATATGCAATGGACATACACAATGCCGGTCAATCTCTTTTAAGTATAATCAATGATATTCTAGATTTTTCAAAAATTGAGGCTCAAAAATTAGAAATTTTACCCGGAGAATATGCATTAAGTTCCATAATAAATGACCTCAACAACATGGTTAAACCTAAAATAAAAGAAAAAAATCTGACCTATAAACTAAACATTGACCCAACAATACCAAGTGTTTTATATGGTGATAGCGTTCGTATTAAACAGATTATTCTTAACCTTTTAACTAACGCAATTAAGTACACGCCTTCTGGAAGTATTCTTTTTTCAATAAAAACAATAGAACGTGACGAAATCACAACTACTCTCCATGTCTCAATAAAAGACAGCGGAATAGGTATGAAAAAAAGCGATATGGAAAAACTATTTTCACCTTTCGAAAGACTTGAAGAAAAAAGAAACCGAACAATTGAAGGCAGTGGTCTTGGAATTACTATTGTTTCTAGATTACTTGCTCTTATGAATTCTAGCTTAGAAGTCAAAAGTGTTTACAATCAAGGTAGTGAGTTTTCTTTTAAACTTGCGCAACGTATCATCGATCCTGAACCAATTGGAGAGTCCTATATTAATTATGCAACTAAGACCGATGATTTATACAAAATTCAAATTCAGGCTCCTTTTGCTACTATTCTTGCTGTTGACGATACAGAAATGAATTTAGTAGTTCTAAAAGGCTTATTAAAAAGCACAAAAATTCAAATTGATACCGCAACAAGCGGAATGGAAATGTTAACTATGATTACTAAGAAACATTATGATTTAATATTTATTGATCACAGGATGCCTATTATGGATGGTGTTGAAGCCTTGCATCAAATGGACACTTTCCCTCACCTGTGTAAGGACACCCCGTGCATTATTTTAACCGCAAATGTAATTCAGGGAGCTAAAGAACAATATATAAGCGAAGGTTTTGTTGATTACCTCTCCAAACCTATAAATACGGCTCGACTTGAGAATGTAATTATTCAGCATCTAGATAACTCAAAAATAATTTATCCTGATGATATCGGATATGAAAATTATGAAAACACTAAAAATAATTCACTTTCTAATATAAAGCAATCGACAATCAGTACCGATACCATAGGTGAAGTATATGAGAACATTGTAGATGGTATATCATTTGATGAGGCTCAAAAAAATTGTGGCACCGTGGAACTGTGGCTCGAAAGCACGAAAACTTTTTATAAAACAATACCTTCTTTAGCCAAAGAGTTAACAGAATACCTTGATAACGAAGATATCGAAAATTATACAATAAAAGTTCATGCTCTTAAGAGTTCAGCCCGACTCATAGGTGCAATGGAACTGTCTCATAAAGCTTTAAAACTAGAAAATTATGGAAACGAGGGAAACATAGATAAAATCAAAGAACTCTCTCCAGCAATGATTGTGGAATTAGAAAGCTACATAGATAAATTATCTGTGCTTTGTCCTAAGATTGATGAATCCGTAAAGGAATCAATTTCCGTTTCTGATTTAAACAATGCTTACAATGATATTTTAGAATGCTTAGAAGCTTTTGATTTTACAATCGCTGAAAACATCCTCAATTCACTAGAAAAATATAAACTTCCAGAAAACGAGGAAACGTTTTTTAAAGAGCTCTCAGATTGCATTTTGTTTGTAAAGCGTGATGAAGCAATTAAAATTCTAAAAGATAGGAAGAATTGACATGGCAAGAAAAATTCTTATTTTAGGTGATTCGAAAAGCTTTATGGTAAATGCATTAGTCAGTGAGTTATCCTCTAAGGGATATGAGTTCAATATAGTGGATTTATCGCTTAGAAGTCTTATGGACTTAGAACAACAAAAGCTTCTACCAAAAGCCTGTCTGGTGTATTTAAAAGAAATTGATGATATTTCTACAGCAGCTCTAAAGTATTTGTCAGAGTTGTACGATACACATCATGTAAAGATAATTTTACTAGGAAGTAAAAATGATTTGCAGGACGCATTTTTTATCATTCCTAAAAATAAAATATCCAAAGACTTTGTAAGACCTATAAATGTGATGGATTTAGAACATGAATTAGATAAAATCTACGAGGCACAAGTTGAGGATATTAAAACCAAAAAGATTTTAATAGTCGATGATGACATCGCGATGTTAAGATCGATGAGAAACTTGCTATCGCAACGATATCAGACTTTTATCGTCAATTCAGGTAACGATGCGATTAAGTTTTTAAAAAACATACCTGTCAACTTAATCTTATTAGATTATGAAATGCCAGAATTATCTGGTCCGGAAGTTTTTAATTTGTTAAGAGAAAATGCCCTAACAAAATCTATTCCGGTAATGTTTTTGACAGCTAAGCAAGATTCTGAAAGCGTCAAGACGGCGGCGGCATTCAAGCCGGAAAAATACTTATTAAAATCTCTACCGCCGGATGTGATATTATCTACTATTGATGCTTTTTTTAATAAATCACTATCATAGTGTAGAAAATATTTAGAATCCAAAAAACTTAATGATGACATAATTCCATTTGAGTCATCACATTGTTTTTATCATTGTGAATAGTCTCCGCGATTAATAAATTCAAGTTGGCGATTCAAATGATGATGGACAGCTTAGTAAAAACATAATAATTTTTTTCTAATAAAGTGTTTGCGATGTTCTTCGTAAATACGAAAACGGTACTATACTTTTAATTTTATAATATTCTAAGATTAAGGTTACACAAAAGTAACCAAAACGTGTTCATTTTTTTTAAGGTCTTTTTTTAATTTTTTATAGTTTTAAGTTATTAAACTTAAAAGAAAAACTTAATAGCGTAATGTAAAACAATATAGGTAGAATGTTCACGTAATGATGCGTGAAAAAAAATAATAGTATGTTCAAAAATCGTTGCTTCGCTATCGCCTCCGATAGTGAAGCAACTCCCTTTTTATACTTCTTTTTTCTATATTTTTATTATTCTTTTTCTTGTATTAATTCCACAAATTCATTAAAATAAATATTAGAGGTTTGTACAATATTTTTTTATCAATATAAAATATAAAGAAGGAAGTATAACATGGAAAAAGGGAAACGTACACACAGTGAATATTTAAAAGCAAAAAAATTAAGACAACGAAAAAGAAAAATTTTACGTGCTAGTGTATATATGATTTATTATGGTTTTTGGACAATTATTATTGCACTTGTTCTTTATTTTTCGTATTCATTCATAAGTTCCAAATTTGGAAACCAGGCACGACTCAAAGCCAACACCAAAGATATTGTCATGTACAATGATGAATCATTTACAGATAATGACACAACTGTCTCTCATTCATCAACTGTTTCTAATAGCAAAAGCAATAATGGTAATGATTCATCATCTAATCAGCCACGAAAACAAGAAATCGTAAATGATGGCACTTTAGTTGTATGTATTGATGCCGGACACGGTGGAAAAGACCGTGGTTGCAACAGAAGAAAAAGAAGTGAAAAAAATGATACTCTAAAACTTGCACTTGAAATTCAAAAATATTTAAACTCTCAAGGTATTAAAGTCGTTATGACTCGTTCAAAAGATAACTATCTTACTTTACAAGAACGCGTTGATATATGTTCTTCTAAAAAATGTGATTATTTTATTTCACTCCATAGAAATTGCGGTAACGGAAATGGTTACGAAACCTGGCTGGCCAGTGATGCTTGTGATGAAGCAAAAGAACTTGCTAACAACATTCATACTGGCATGGTAGATGTTGGTGTCAGTAAGGATCGAAATGTTAAAACAGGTTCACAAAAAAATCCTAATGAAGACTATTTCGTCCTTAGGAATACTACCACACCAGCTTGTCTGTTGGAACTTGGTTTTTTAAATAATAGCACAGATAATAAATATTTTGATAGCAACACAAAAGCTTATGCAAAAGCAATCAGCGACGCAATTATCTCTACTTATAACAAATACCATAGTAAAAACACTAAAAAATAATTACAATTCAGTTACAAAATGTGCCATGGGACCGCTGCCTTCACCTAAATCAAGGTTAGCTCCTATGGCTTTTTCTATATATTTTTTTGCATGAATTATAGAATTCTTTAAATCATAACCCTTTGCTAGATTTGAAGCAATTGCACTTGACAATGTGCATCCTGTTCCATGTGTGTTTTGATTATTGATTCTATCTCCATTAATCCAGTTTTTTTTGAATTGATACTGTGTTTTACACGACTTCTTACTTACTATATCATCTGATGTTTTACTTTCTGTACCACTAATCTCACACAAAAAATCATTAGCATCATTTACACAATGTCCACCTTTTAACAAAACAGAACATCCGTATTTATTTGCTATTATTTCTGCTGCTTTTTCCATATCACAACTGTTTTTTATTTCTTGTTCTGCCAAGATTTCAGCCTCTGGAATATTAGGTGTTATAACTGTTGCAAGTGGATAAAGTAATTTTTTTGCCTCGTTAATTGTTTCGTCTTCCGATAAATTTGCACCACTTGTTGCAACCATAACAGGATCAAGAACTATATTTTTTGCTTCATATTTTTTTAGTTTTTCAGAAATAACTCTTACCTGCTCTTTATCTGAAATCATTCCAATTTTTATCGAATCCGGATAAATATCTGTAAAAATCGATTCTAACTGCGCATCCAAAAGTTCTGGTGTCACATTATTTATCATACTTACACCCGTTGTATTTTGTGCAGTAATTGCTGTAATTGCACTCATTCCATAAACTTTATTTGCATTCATTGTTTTTAAATCAGCCTGAATTCCTGCTCCTCCACTTGAATCACTTCCGGCAATTGTTAAAACTGTTTTGGTTTTTCTCATGAATTGTTTTGTTATGTTTTTTAATTTTTTTACAGATTCAGCAATATTTTCAGAGGCAAAAATTGCGCCAACTACAGCCATTCCACAAATACCAGTTCCTATAAGATTCATTCCGTTTTTTTCATTTATTCCACCTATTGCAACAACCGGAATACTTACTTTACTACAGATTTCTTTTAAAACATTATGAGAGATTACATATGTATCCTTTTTGGTAGAAGTCACAAATGCTGCTCCACAGCCAAGATAATTTGCTCCTTCTGACTGTGCTTTTAACGCCTGTTCTACAGTTTTTGCTGTAACACCTATTATTTTATCTGCACCTAATATCTGTCTTGCCTTGACTGGCGACATATCCTTTTGACCTAGATGAACTCCATCAGCATCTATCTCTTTTGCAAGATAAACATCATCATCGATCAAAAAAGGTATAGATTTTTTATGGCAAATATCAAGCAATTCTTTTGCCTCTTCTTTTTTTTCATCCTGGGATAAATTTTTTTCACGATATTGTATCATCGTAACACCATTTTCTATGGCTTCTTTTACCTGATTGGCAAGTGTCCTGTTTTCTCTTGTCCACATGCTATCTGTTACACCATATAGATTCAGTTGATTAACTAACTGATTTTTTTTAGAATTGTTTATAACTTCAACAATGTAATTTGTAATTTTGTTTTCTTTTAACTTTTTTTCCATTTACTCCTCGATTCCTTTTACGAGAACTAATGGCAGAATATTCATCCCTACGTTGGCATTACCCAAATCAGGTTTATCGGTCGAAGATAATTTCTTCCTCTCAGCCCGCCTACGAGCTCCCGCAAAATATATTTTTTTTCTATCGATTTAATTTTAAAACTTTTGGCTATATTTTACAATTTTTTTATGTTCTTTTTGTAATACATTTTTATTTTTTATAATATAATAGGCTAAACGGCTGACTAACAGGACTAATTTCAAAAAATATGCTATATTATTTATAGATTACTAAAGAATTAAATAATAATCTTAAAAGATTGGAGAATAATAAATGTCAAAAATTGTTTTAATTACAGGTGCTTCAAGAGGAATAGGCGCTTCTCTTGCAATTGAATTTGCAAAAAACGGATACAATTTAAGTCTCTGTTGCCGAAATTCAAAAGAAGACCTTTATAGCTTACAAAAACATATCCAAGATAATTACCATGTTGATGTCATAACATCAATTGGAAATGTAGGTGATTTTTCTTTTGTTGAAAGCATGATAGAAAAAACAATTCAACGTTTCGGTCACGTTAATGTTCTTATAAATAATGCAGGAATTTCTCACATAGGTTTATTGTCAGATATGTCCATTACTGAGTGGAACAACATTATAAACACTAACCTATCCTCTGTTTTTTTCACTTCAAAATGTATTATTCCTGAAATGATTAAAAAACACTCTGGAAAAATCATCAACATTTCTTCCGTTTGGGGTAATGTTGGTGCTTCTTGTGAAGTAGCATACTCTGCATGTAAAGGTGGCATCAATTCATTTACCAAAGCTCTTGGAAAAGAATTAGCTCCTTCCAATATTCAAGTTAACGCTATCGCTTGTGGATGCATTGATACATCTATGAATTCATGTTTTAGTGAGGAAGAACGACAAGAACTTGCTGATGAAATACCAGCCGGACGTTTTGGAAAACCTGAAGAAGTCGCTCACCTTGCACTTCAACTTGCAACTGGCAACGAATATCTAACCGGTCAAATTGTTACATTAGATGGTGGATGGATTTAACTCTCTACGGTGATTTGGTATTTGGTGATTAAAATAAAAAAAGTCATAGGCATTTGCGGTTTGGCATTTTCCTATGACTTTTCTCTTATTTACATGTCAGTCTTCGTTTCCTAATTCATTCCTCTAGACATACATTCCGGTTCTATTTAAGATTCACCATACTTCACAAGCATATCAACTGGATTAGCCTTTCTAATTCTAATTGATGTTGCTACTGCACTGAGTATTGCGCAAAATATAATTATGGCCATTGTCAAAATCATTCCTCCAATGCCAAACTCCATTTTTACGCTTTTCATTCCAAATGACGACATTCCCATGGTCAAGAATTGACAGGCTAGAGATTTTGAAACAACTACACCAAATAATGAACCCACAACGATTATTGGTACGTTTGACATAACCATTTGTAAAATCAATTTTTTTGATGTAAATCCCAAAGCTTTGTTTAAGCCTAGATTTTTCCATTCCATGACTACTTTCGAATGAATTAAAAGTCCCTCAACAAACATAACTATAAAAGCAGTTATTATAGAAATCACAATACTAAGTTTAATTAAAACATTACTTACAACATCAGTTGTTTCTGCTGCCATTTTTTCAAAGTTATCTATTTTGTTTTTGCCTTCTGGATAAACTTTCAAAACTTCTTTTCTCATATCTTGATAGTTTTTTTCATCTGCGGCATATATCGTATATAGGACTTCTTCTTTCCATTTAGTTTCATCTGGATTTAAACGTTCGTATGCATTTTTGTTCATCATAACTGTACGCCCCATATTGTTGATTTGTTGATAGATGCCAGTAACAATAAAGGTTTTCTTAGGGCTTTCTCTTGTCAATGCAACTTCTATCGTATCACCTGCTTTAATTCCTAAATCTTCTGCTACACCGCCACCAATAATTATCTCGTTTTCATATTTGCTGATTCTTCCTTCAACAATATTACAGTATCTAAGTTTCGATAAATCTTGGAAAATAAAAGTGCTAACGATGCTTCCTTTTCTATTTTTTTGACAGTTTGCATTGCTACTTACCTTACTTTTTCCCTTCTTTTGTTCTTCCTGTGTACTTTGGAAAAAACATGAAACATTTCCATACCTACCATGCATAGCCTTAACATGCGGTATTTTTTCAAGTTTATCTTTTAACGATTCATCACCATAAACGCCAATTGTACCGCCTTCTGTTCCCGCAAATTCAAGAATTCTTTCCTGATTATTTCCAAAATTATAATAAATTCCGTACGCTGTTTGCATAATAATCGCCATTATCGCCATCATTACAAACATTCCGATTTCTTTTTTCCCTGATGAAAAAACATTCTTCAACGAAAGTGTTAAATTAATTGGTAGTCTTGTTGTTATCAAAGGAAAGTAATTCTTCTTATAATTGTGTGTATTAATTCCACCCCTTAGAGCAGTTAACACCGTGATTTTTTTGAACCTTCGTGAACCTCCATAAGCTATTCCACATGAAAAAACAAAAATAGCAAAAGCAATTATAAACACATTTTTAACATCTAACCCTTGGTTCCACTCAAGTCCAAGAACATCTTCCATCAATCTTCCTGCATTACTATATAGAAGTTTTCCAAATATAACTCCAATTATTGTACCAACTAAAGTCACAAGTCCAATTTCAGATACAATAATCTGTCTTAATTTAGATATTTTATACCCTGACGCCATCAATAGTCCAATATCTCTCATGTTTTTTTCAATAAAGTTTCTGATAGCAAAAGATATAACTATTGCCGAAATCACTAAGACCATTATGGAAAAAATAAATAATACTGCAAGAGCCAATTTTGGCATGAACATGCAACCGCCTTTCATTCCACTGTACCAGCCTATTGCCTCTATTGATATTTTTTGTCCATCTACTACACTACCTGTTTTTTTATTAATTTTATCAGAAATATCATCTTCAACTTTGTCTTTATAGTATTTATTTTTTAAAATAATATTATATTTAACCTGCGAGGCAACTTCCTGATTTTTGGCTATTTTTTTCATCATATCTTCTGAAACGTAAATATTATAAACTGTAACATTTAAAGGTGTTGAATACATTGGATCTTGAGTGTAACCAGCCACACGAAAATTATATTTGTTTTCGTTTATTTTAAGCTGAATTGTTGAACCAATTTTATAATGACCATGAAGATAATAAGGCAATAAAGCATCATTTTTTTCATATGAATTAGGAAACTTATATACCTTATTAATTGTCCTTTTTTCCTTATAGGATTGAATAGCAAAAGTAAAGTCACTCCACTGCTTATCAGATTTTTCCTTGTATTTTGCATTCGCAAGTAATCTTTTAACAGCTTCACAGTCTTTTATTCGTTTATCTTTTTTTACAACTTCTTGTGTTACATTTTTTGCACGCTCATTAAGCGAAATTACAACTTCTGCCCCATTTATATCTTTAAAATGGCTGTCTACTACTTTTCCCATTGTAAAAATCATTGATAAGCTCACAAGCATAAGCATCGTTGAGAGCATCACAAGTGTAATAAATACTACAATATCTGCTTTTTGTCTTTTTATATTAGCTTTTATTAAAAACAAATTTGAATACATATTACCACCCCATTTCTTCTAAGAAATGATTTAGTTTCTGGTTAGAGCTACTGTCTCTGCTGGTAAACTTTCCAAGAGAAATCGAATCTCTTATAACTCCATCTTCTAAGTACATAACTCTATCCCCTCTTCTAGCGGCCTCTATACTATGCGTTACCATAACAATTGTTTGACCATTTTCGTTCATCTTTGTTAAAATATCAAGTAACTTTTCTGTGTTGTCTGAATTTAATGCTCCTGTTGGTTCATCTGCAAAAAGAACTGGAGGATTGTTGATTATGCCTCTTACTACTGCCACTCTTTGCTTTTGTCCACCTGAAAGTTGACTTGGAAATTTGTTAAAATCCTCTTCTGTAATTCCTACCTTTAGCAAAAGCTCTTTACATTTTTCTGCTAATTTTTTCCTATTTTTGTGTGTTAAAAGTCCACAAACCATAACATTATCAATTGCAGTTAATGTATCATTTAAAAAATTTTGTTGAAAAACAAATCCTGTATTCTTTCCCCTAAAAACACATAATTTTTCATCTGAATAATTCTGTATTTCTTCTCCTTCATATATTATTTTTCCTAATGTTGGGCGATCCATTCCTGATAGAGAATACAATAATGTTGATTTTCCCGAACCTGAATTCCCCATTATGACCAAAAATTCACCCTTATGTATTTCAAGATTCAAATTTTTGAGCACATGTTGTTGCACAGAATCATTTGAAAATGTTTTGCATAAATCTTTTGCTATAATTAACTCTGACATTTTGACCTCCTAAATTTTGCATCTAAAAAATGCTTATATTATCAATTTTTCTTTTTGGAAATTTCATTTCCTTGTTAGTTTATTTTTTATTCTTATTTTTTGCACTACTTCTTAGGTACGCCTTAATAATACAGCACTTTTTTTTGCAAATCTTTACGTCAAACTTGCATATTCCTTAACTGTTTCTTACATTTTTAATACTGAAGTTTAATCCATTTTGTTTTTAAATCTTATTTTTCATTATATGAAGTTCTACCACAAATCCATTATCACAAAAGATTTCTACTCCACCACCTTGTTTTTCCATAAAGTATTTGACAAGATACATTCCAAGACCCGCACCAACATCTTTAGACTCTTTTGCATTGCTTCCTCTGTAATATTTCTGGGTCAAAAGTGGTAACTCTTCTTCCAAAACTCCCTCTCCAAAATCACGAATTGTCATTACTATTTCTGAGTCTTTTTCTTCATATTTTACTTTAATAACTGTGTTTGCATACTTATATGAATTATAAATTATGTTAGTAATGACCTGTTCCATCCTTAATTCATCCATATAAACCAAACATTCTGGAACCGAGTTTTCTTCTTCTATTTCGCCAAAAATCCTTAACTCATCTAAAAAATGTGATAGTTTTCTAGAATCCGTCAAATTTGCCTCAACATCTAGCTCTTCTAATTCTTCTAATGTTGCATGGAAAAGGTTATTGATTAATTCATTAATTGTATCTGCTTTTTTTTCGATGGTTTTTAATTTTTCAAGTTTTTTAGGATTATCCTCCTGAATCTGCAAAACTTCTGTAACTGCCTTAATTGTTGAAATTGGAGTCTTTACATCATGACTAAGTTCTGCTACAAGTTCTTTTTTAGCAACGTTTGCTTCATATTCTCTACGTTTTGATTTTTTTAACTCCTCCCTCATAATATCAAAGCTTTCTGTAACTTTTCCAAAGGGATTAAGCTTATGAATAGGAAGTCTTATATCTAGATTTAACTTTGATATTTCGCTTGTATAATTTTCGAGTTCTTTGTATGGGCTTAAAATTCCTTTCCAAATGTATAAAAACAAAGTTAAAAAGGCTACTGAAATAACTCCCCACATAAATAGGGATTTTTTTATTAAATCTTTTTTAAACTTTACAATATAATTCTTATTTTTCCGCCATATAATCGACCCGCTTTTATTGTTTTTTAAATCAAATTCTGTAACAAAATCACTATTCTTGTAAGCATTATAAAGCTCTTTTTCATAATCTTCATCACTTTTAAAAATAATTCTATATGTTTTATTATCAGATACTATGTTTTTCTTTTCATACTTTTCAAGGACTAAATGATATTTTTCATTAATATCATTTAGATTCGTCTCCGGTTCCTTAAATTGAAAAATCGAATAGACTATCCATAGCAATGAAAGTATTATTACTGACAAAATTATTATTGCTAATTTTTTTATTTTCATATATCTAATTGATACCCCGTTCCCCAAATAGTTTTTATAAGTTTAGGATTGCTAGGATCTTCTTCTAGCTTTTCTCTAAGCCTTCTGATATGTACATTAAGCGTGCTATCACTATAAAATCCATCGTGCCATACGTTTTCAAATAATTCTTCTTTTGTAACGATTTCACCCTTGTGTTTATATAACTCCTCTAATAGTGCAAACTCTCTCGCTTTTAATACCACATTTTTTTCTCCGTATTCCACCATAAAAGTCTTATTATTTAACTTCAAAAAAGGGATTTCTTGTTCTATACTATTTTCTGGCATGTTTTTTGAGGCCAAGTTTTTTTCTTCCATACTCTTACCATTTGAATCTAACTCAATTTTTTTATTTAAGTCAAGTCTTCTTAATATTGCTTTAACCTTTGCCATAAGTATACTAAGTGAATAAGGTTTTTTTACATAATCATCTCCGCCCGAACTTAGAGCCACTAATATATCATCATCCTTTTGTCTTGCACTAATAAAAATTATTGGAAAATCATATTTTTCCCTAACTTTTCTACAAATATCTACTCCATTTTCTTCTTTTAAATTTATATCTAAAAGCAATATTTTAACTTCATTTTTTTCTAAAAAATCAAAACAAGCTTTTCCATTCTCTACAAAAGCTGATTTAATCTCAAACATATTAAAATACTCTGCTGTAGCCTCAGCTAATTCTATCTCGTCTTCAACTATCAAACATTGGTATACCATTGCTGCTTCCTCCTTTTGATGCTATTGGTGATTGGATTGCGTTATGTCCATTTTTAAATGTCATTTGTCGTCTTCGTCGGCTATATACCATCTCTTTATGATACTATAAAAATAATATCACATGAATACCTCCATTTCTACACACTTCCACCCAAAAGATCTCTTACATGTTTTTTATAACAAAAAACTCTGCCCACCGATTTTTTCATTGTTTTTCGGTAGGCAGAGCTATTTATATTTTAAAATGGCATCAGTTTACTATTATGTTTTTTGCAATTGCTTTTCCTTGCAATTATATTAGTATTAAATCTTTTCTGCTGTAAGAATAATCACTGTCCTTGCTGGAACTCTTATCGTGTTTGGTCCATATATTTCTGTAAACGCCTCTATATCTACTCCATCTTTATACTCGCAATATGTATTAACTACGACTTTCCATTCATACGCATATGGTAACTCTGGAAGTTGCATGGTAAGAGGCTCCCAATATGTATTTATTGAAACAAAAATTATATCATCTTTCGTATCCTCTTCATCGCGTCCCGCATACATTACACCTATCATGTGTGTATCATAATCGGTTTGTGATTTATAAGGATAACCATTATGAATACTAATCTCTGGTAGTGATGATTTAGCTGGCTTGGTTGATTTTCTAAGTACGGCATGTTCCTTTCTGAATCTAATCATATATTTTACAAAATCATGTATTTCTCTATATTCATCTAAGCGATTCCAATCAAGCCATGAAATAATATTATCCTGACAATATGCATTATTATTACCGAATTGCGTATTACAGAATTCGTCCCCTGCAAAAAACATAGCTGGTCCTCTACTGCATAGTAACGTTGCAAAAGCATTTTTTACTAATCTTAATCTAAGTCCCTGAATTACAGGATTGCTAGTCTCGCCCTCAACTCCGCAATTCCAACTATTTCCATTATTGTCACCATCCGTATTATCCCATCCATTTTTCTCATTATGTTTCACATTGTACGAATATAAATCATACAATGTAAAACCATCATGACAAGTTAAGAAATTCACTGATGCACTATTTCCACGATACTTAGGATCATATAAATCTTTTGAACCAGTTATTCTGTTAATTGCATCTTGAGCTGTTCCAGGATCACCTTTTAGAAATCTTCTCATATCATCTCTATATTTTCCATTCCATTCAGCCCATCTACTCCATGAAGGGAAACTACCAACCTGGTATAAACCACCTGCATCCCAAGCTTCAGCAATCAATTTTACTTTTCCCAAAACAGCATCAAACGCCATCTCCTCAAGAATAGGAGGATTAGCCATTGGTGCTCCATTTTGATCTCTACTTAAAATTGATGCCAAATCAAATCTAAATCCGTCAACCCTATATTCAACAACCCAGTGTCTTAAACAATCTATTATAAAACGTCTTACAATCGGATGATTACAATTCAATACGTTTCCACAACCACTGAAATTGTAATAATATCCATCGGGTGTTAGCATATAGTATACATCATTATCTATTCCTTTAAAAGAAAAACAAGGTCCTTTTTCATTACCTTCTGCTGTATGATTAAATACAACATCTAGAATTACTTCTATTCCATTTCTCTTCAAATCGTAAATTAATCTTTTTAGTTCTTCACCTTCATGATTATGTTCTCGTTTATAAGCATAACTTGTGTTTGGTGCAAAAAAACATACTGTATTGTAGCCCCAATAATTATATAATTGAACACCATCAACCACTCTTGCACTTTCCATTTCATCAAACTCAAACACTGGCATTAACTCTATTGCATTAATTCCTAATTCTTTTAAATATGGAATTTTTTCTCTAATTCCCTGAAATGTTCCATTTGCATGAACTCCCGAAGATTTATCTTTTGTAAAACCTCTTACGTGCATCTCATAAATAACTAAATCTTCAAATGGCAATTCTAATTGTTTTACATCTCTCCAGTCAAAATTGTTTTTAACTACACGCGCCTTATATGTAAATGGCTTACCGCCATCCTCTGATTCTCCCCAGTTTCTCTGACCTGTTACAGCCTTTGCGTATGGATCAAGAAGTACCTTTTTTGCATCAAAAATCTTGCCCACTTCTGGTTTATATGGTCCATCAAATCTATACGCATACTCAAACTCATCTATTTTCAACCCATATACAAGCATTGAATACGTATTACCAATATGACAATTCTGCGGAAACTCTATTTCCGCATAAGGTTCGCTTTCTCTAGGTTTAAAAAGTAACAAAGTACAACTTGTAGCACTATGAGAATTAATTGTAAAGCTGACCCCAAAAGGTGTTTCTGTTGCACCTAACATTCTGTAATATCCTGGTCTAACCATATATCCACTAACTTCTTTTAATGGGGGTAGTTTACCGTCTGCACCATATAATTGCTGTGCTGCCATATCCATCTCATAATAACTCATAAAACCATCGGCAGGATCTTGTTTTTCCGCATTCGTCCCCCTTGCACTTTTAGGTTTTATAGAATTTACAAGTCTTTTATCTTTCCAAAACATGGAAAACCTCCTTGTTATTAACATAAATTTTACTTATGTTTTCCCTTCTAAACAAAAACTAATTTGAAAAACAAAATTTCCTATGTTATATTTATCGACATTTTTTCAAAATATATTCTATTAAAATAAAATCTCTTCTTAGAAACTCTTCTCACTTTTAGTCTATCACATTATGCCCTTATAGTGAAGTCTCACACAAGTAAATGCCGCTATTTCATATCGGTAATTGAATTACCAAACTACAAATTTAAAATATAAAATAAATAAAAATCAAATATACACTCCACAAAATATGTATTATAATAGTTGTTATGTGCAATTAGATAAATAATAAAATTATAGAACTATAAATACTTTAGATAGGAGAAATTAGAATCATATGACCGATTTGGAAAAATATTATAATAAATTCAATGAAGAAAAAAGACTTAATTCTCGCTACGGCAGAATAGAATATGAAGTTTCGATGACATATATTCATAAATATATTGATGCATATTTGCAAAAAAACAATATGAAAAAAGAAGACTTGAAGATTCTTGAAATTGGAGCAGGTACCGGCCGATATTGCGTTCCACTCTCCGAAGAAGGATACGATGTATATGCTGTTGAATTGGTAAAATACAATTTGGGCATATTAAAATCAAAAGGAAGCAAGGTAAAGGCAATACAGGGAAATGCCTTAAAATTAAAGAAATATGAAGACAATTTCTTTGATATCATTCTAGTTCTAGGACCTATGTACCATTTACTTAAAAAAGAAGAAAAAATTCAGGCATTAAATGAAGCCAAAAGAGTTGCCAAAAACGGGGCAAATATTTTTGTGTCATATGTAATGAATGATTATGCTGTTTTGTTTTTCGGGGTAAAAGAAGGAAACCTCGGAGAAAGCATTAAATCTGGCAAATTAGATGAAAATTTTCATTGCAAGGAAAACGCCAATGAATTATACAGCTATGTAAGAATAGAAGATATTAATGAACTAAACGAGATAGTAAAATTAAAAAGAGATTTAATTATATCTCCAGATGGCTCATCTAACGTATTGCGTCAATATTTGAATAAACTAACAGAAGAAGAGGTTGATTTATTTATTCAATATCAATTGGCAACTTGTGAGAGACCTGATTTACTTGGTGCTGGAGCTCATACACTTGATATACTTGAGGTCGAAAAATAATGATTTAATGCAATTTAATTTTAAAAAACAAAGAAAGGTTGGAAAAATAGAAAATGATAACATTATTAAAAGATAAAGTAGCTGAATTCTATTCAGACGGAGAGGATTTCACTGTTGGAAAATGTATTTTAGATTCTGATGATGCTGTTCTAATAGAAGCACTTGATTTACAAGGAAAATGGGACGGCTTTTATTGGATGAAAAAAAACACTTTAACTGAAGTCATCTATGATTCAGAATATATTAATAAAATGAAATTATATATAGAGTATTGGAACGATAAAAAAGAACAAAATGATAACCATCCTACTCTTACATATTCTGAACTCTCTGTAAATATTAATGATTTACTTAAATTAGCTAATCAAAAAAATTTACTCATTACTATTATGAGAAATGATGAAGAAGAACTAGATACAGGGTTTATTAAATCAATTGAAAACGATAAGTTTACTTTAGAATGTGTTGATATATCATCAGCTAAAATGCTTGAAATACTTGAAGTAAAAACTGATGAAGTTGTATTCGCAGAAATCGATAGTATAGATAATAGATTACTCGAATATGCATATTCAAAAAATAAATAAAATTACTAATCTAAAATAAAAAGGTAACTCTTTTGTTATTTGAGGAATCACCTCATTTTTATCAAAGAGTTACCTTTATTTTTTTAATCTTTTAGAGTTTTAGACAACTTTTGTTTCATCAAACATTTTCTAGTCTTATAGTATTAGTCTCACTCTTTCTTATAATCTTCATTTGTATCATTGTCATCTTTCACATCAAAATCATCATCGTCTGTGTTCAAAAAACTTTTTATTTTTTGCTTATTCTCATACATCATAGCATCTGCTCTATCCCTTGTGTCTTCTAGTGTATTATCAATTTTTTTATCGTAAATTGCATATCCTATCGCTATATTCATCACTCGAGACGGTTCTGTCTGATTATACTTGTCTTGAAGATGTTTAATGGAATTAACATATTTACTAATAGGAATTTCTAGTTTATTAGTTATAATTGTACAAAATTCATCTCCACCAATCCTGTAACTCACACCAATTTCATTAAAAACAGCATCGATTATCTTTGCAGCTTCAATAATATATTTGTCTCCCTCTTGGTGTCCATACGAATCGTTGGTTTTCTTTAAATCATTTAAATCATATGTAATGATAGTAACATTAATCTTTCTTTGACGTTCTTTCATCCATCTTTCAAATGAATTTCTATTTTTTAAACCTGTCAAAACATCTTTCTCTGCTAAATTGTAGTAATATTCTAATCGATGACGTTCATCTAGCATTTTAGACCTGTTATTTGCAAGTTTTCCCCAGATTGTAGCACTGACTATTATTATCATTGAAATAGCTATCATATATGAATCCAAGCTTATAAAATAGTATATAAACAAAATACTAACTATACTTAAAAACAAAAAAACTATCTCAACTATCTGTCTTATATTCTCTCTTTTATGTCTAATATTTTGTTGAATATTTAAAATTCCCGTATATAGCAAATCAATCACTACAACAACGTAAAAGAAGTGAGTCACCACAACACTTTGATGCAACTGCAAAATTCCTGTAACCTGAAAGAGCAATGCAAAAACAATATTTACCACATATCCAATGCCAACAAAAGTATGCACTATCTCATTTCTTCGATTGTAATACTTACTAAAAAATAATAATAACGGATACGGAATCAACATAATTTCTACGTAACTTATAAAGTACCTTGCAATACTATTTTGATAAAACATCGTTACAATATGGGATTCGTTTACAGCCCAGATTCCTAATAAAACCAAAACTATACCACAATAAATCGCACCATCACTTTGTTCTAGTTCAACCGAAGCAAACACGCAATTTGCACACATATATAAACCGATTATTATTACAACTATTGAAAAAATAAGTTCAACAAAATACTTTGCTAAAAAACTTTTTATAGTTTTAGACTCATCTCCAATAGAAAAACTCACATCTTTATTAACATTAATTCTATCTTCAGGTTTAATATAAACATAAACATCATTTTTTATATTGCGCTCTATAACAATTCTATTCCACATATTTCCAGTTGTGTTACCATATCTAGAGTTCACCTTGTGACAACAGTATATATGTTCACCATCTACATACGCATCAACCTCTAGTCTATTTGTAAAAAAAGAAATCATATTTCCTTTTTTTATTATTTCATCTCTATCAAATATATAGATTTTTTCGTTTTCTGTAATCTCGACCTTTTTAGGTTCAATAGTTTCAACTTCTTTAGCAGCATATCGACTACTGCAGTTATCACAGTTTTTATAGATATTCGAAAAAATCATCAAGAAAAAAATGATCGTTACAAATAAAGCTTCTATGAAAAAAAATATTTTTCTTACGTTACTATTCACTTCCTTCAAACATCATTCCCCCTAAAATAACAAACTGGTAGACTTTTCCTCTAAGCAGATTTATATTATTTCTCTATCTGATTTCTGTCATCTCAGCTGTTATGTCTTCTAACTCATCACACAATTTCTGTGCTTTAGAAAACTCATCCTTTAATAAATGCTGTTCAATTCGTCTTTCTACTTCTTTTTTCTTTTGTTCAAGCAATAAATAGTCCTTATTAAAATGCTTAGAATAAATCATTTTTCTAAATGCTCTATTGCTCATTTGACGAATCGAATTATTTTCAACCAATAAAACTCTATCAGCTAATGTTGCTATAGTATAAAAATCGTGCGACACAAATAACACAGCTCCATTATATTCCTTTAAAGCCTTTTCTAATGACTCTTGTGCATATATATCAAGGTGACTTGTTGGTTCATCTAAAATTAAAACATTAGGCTTTTTAGATGTAACTTCTTTAACCTGGCTCATATTTTTCTCGCCACCAGACATCTTCTTGGCATCCTCTGATTCTTGTAAATCATCCCTTGTTTGAGACAAAATAGAAATCATCGCATTTGGTGAAAATTCAATACTTCCATCGAAATTTTTATTTGAGTTTTCACCGTTTTTACTTTCTATATTTTTACTTTTTTGATTTGCGACTTCCATTATTCGGCTAAGAAGAGTTGTTTTTCCTGTTCCATTAGCTCCAACAATTGCAACTTTTTCCTCTCCTTTTATATCGAAATCTACTTTTTCTAATAATGTTTCCTCAAACGCCACTCCAAAATCAGAAACTTTAATTGCTACTTCATCCTCTTCTAATGATTCAGAAGGTTCTATTTGAATATCATACACTGGTGTCTCTAAAAATGGTGACTTGATTTTATTCATTTTTAATCTTTCTAGATAACTAACTCTAGCCTTTAACTGTCTTCCACGCGAAGCTGAATCAATCACTGTTGCAGTGGCTCTTAATTTTTTAACCATCTGCTCATTTTTTTCTATCTCTTCATCTTGCTGTTTTTCAATTTGTCTGTTTTCTAATTTTGTTTCTAATCTCATCAAATTATATTCGATAAAATTACCAACAAACTGTTGCACTTCACAATTCTCAATCTGTAAAATCTGATTGAAACAATGATTCAATAAAAATCTGTTATGTGTAATTACTAACATTGTTTTTGGGTATGTTTTGATTAATTCTACTAAACCATTTAAATTCTTAAAATCCAAAAAAACATCAGGCTCATCCATTATCAACAAGTCCGTTTTCATAAGCATAGCCTTTATTACCTGAACTAATTTAAACTCTCCACCTGAAATATCTTTAATTGGCAAATCACATTTTTCAAATAAATCAGCATCTTTTAAAGCTTTATAAATATTTGTAGATGAGTGTTCTCCATCAAGTGCTAGATACTCATCCAAAAGATTTTGATATTTTTCAAATAACTCATCCATATTTTCAGCTTCAGTCATCATAGCACATGTATCTTCAGTTTCTTTTAATAATTTTACAAAATACTCATTTAAATAATCAAAAACTGTTGTTTTACATGCTTTATCATGAACTTCAAACTGTTTTACGTAACCAATTCTTTTGCCCTCTAACCCGGTTATTTTTCCATCATATAAGTATTTATCCGGATTTAACATCATATCAATTAATGTTGTTTTCCCTGTTCCATTACTTCCTATAAATGCGCAATGCATTCCTTCTTCAATTTCAAAAGAAACATCTTTATATAATTCTTTTTCAGGAAAAGAATATGATAAATTTTCTACTTTGATCATCTTTATACCTTTCTAACTGGCTAATTATCATCAGCCTTTTTCATCCTTTTATTGTAATACATCATTTTATCCGCTCTCGAAAAAGTATTCTCTAAATTGTCATCATATCTTGGAGAAAAAATAGCGTATCCTGCTGCCACCTCAACTTTAACTGTTCTCGTAGTTTTATTATACTGATTCTGCAATGTTTGCATATCATCTAACAATATCTCTATTTCTTTTTTATTACCACATTTAAAGATAACACAAAACTCATCTCCACCAATACGGTAAACATCTCCTAGTTTGTCAAATACATCCTTGATGCAATTTGCACACGCAACTATTAACCTATCGCCAGCTTTGTGGCCATAAGTATCATTACATACTTTTAAATTATTTAAATCAAACACACAAACTGCATAACCTGAATACTCTTTTAAATCATACATGAAATTTTCGAAACTATTTCTATTTTTTACATTAGTTAAAATATCATACTCTGCCTGTGAGCGATATATTTCGATGCGCTTATTCTCTTCATCCTTCAATAATTCGCGCTTCGTGATATTATACCATACTCCTATACTGTATACCACAACCACAATCAGCACATATATATTGTTTTCAAAATGTAGCATTCTATATGATAAAACAGCTAAAACATAGCCTAATAATAAACCACATGTCTCTACAATTTTTTCAATTCTATATATTGTATCTTTATTATTTTTTATAGTTAAATATGAAACGTAAACAAGATACAAATTCATAACCGTCAACTCAATCTGAATCAACGTTAAATATTCTCTTAATTCGATTTTTCCCACCAACTGCAAAATCGCCATAATCATTGCTTGTATTGCAGATACTATTTTTATTCCTTCTGAAACCCTGTTTGATTTTACCTCATAATAAGAATCTATAAATAAAATAAATGGAATTGGAGCTGTTAATAAAATGCCATAAATCATAAAGTATACTGCCGAATAGTTATCAAACAGCATATTTATCACATCTATTTCTAAAGAACACCACATTCCCATATATAAAAGTAAGGTTCCGTAATATAAAATAACTTTTTGTCTTTGCCTTTTATAACCTACGAACCAAAAACTCATGATTATATACATACCCAATAACATTTCAATAGTTACAAGAACCTGATTTGATATATTATTTATAACAATATTAAAATATAAATTTGATTCTTCTCCGCATTTAAACCTTATCGGTTTAGAATCTATATCAAAATCATAACGTAATTCAACCACAACCTCTTTTGCATCCTTAGAAATCTCTGAAAAATTGTGCCTGACACCTGAATTTCTTCCAAATGGTGATGTCGATTTTTTTACTTCATAAACCGTATTTTTTTTTCCTTTTTTATCAATTTCAATAACTTTTATCTCTTGATACAACGTATAAAACTGAATACACCCACCATTTTTTTCTATTACCCTTCCATCAAAATAATATTTACTTTGCTTTTTATTAGAATTTTTTTGGTTAGTTTCTGTAACTTTTGTAGGTTTTAAGGTAACTATTTCTTTATTTCCACTAGAATACCTTAAAACACCATCTTTCGCAAAAAGCATAGATGAAGCAATCCACATAAATACAACGAGAAGTGACACAAGTATTATAAATAATCTATCTCTTTCTGTAAAAAATTTATTCATCATATCACTCCCCCTTTAGTATTATATCCATATGCATGACTTCCATTAGATATATCCATCCAACTTACATGCTTCATCTTCAATTTTTTCTAATAATCCTTTAGTAATTTCTACTTTTTCAAGATTACGTTTACTATATTCTTGTGCTTGTTCTGAGTTTTCAGCTACTTCTTCCGAAGCCGATGATAATTGAACAATATTATCAACTATTTGATTGTTAGCTTCAGATAAACTATTAATCATCAAATCTATTTCACTTATATTTTTAGTAAGTTCTCCAACTCTATCACTCATCGCATCAAAACTTCCAGCTGCCTCTGTAATAAGTTCGTTCTGAGAATTTGTCGCTTCTGTTGACTCTTCTACAGCCTTAGCTGCATTATTTGCATTAAATGATAATTCTTCTAAAACATTTGCAATGGTTTCTGTTTCTGCTCTAGTTTTTTCAGCTAATTCTCTAATTTCATCTGCAACAACTGCAAAACCACGACCTGCTTCCCCTGCTCTTGCACTCTCTATTGATGCATTTAATGCAAGTAAATTTGTCTGACTTGAAATTGAAAAAATAGTATCTGCAATTCCCTTTACAGCTTCTGTTTTTTCTTTAAGATTTTCCATCGCTGTTGCCACATGCGAATTAGTATTTTGAATTGTTGTTGCCTGATCTTTTAATTTATTAATAGTCGCCTGATTGTGAACATTTATTTCCTCTGCATTCCCTGCTATATCAACCATGACTGCTGCATATTTAAGAGTTTCTTCGATTGACTCTTGAATATTATGTGTCATCTGTGTCTGTACTTGAACATTCTCAACAGTAGACATATTATTCTGTGTAATATGTTTAACTACATCATCAACAACACCTGTCGCTTCTTCTAGCTCTTTCATAGTGTTCATTGCACTATTCGTCTGATTTCTAACAGAATCTGCAACTCTTACAATATCATCTATCATCTTATTTTGATTTGATCTGTCATATTCAATTTTTCCAAACATATCATTTTGGAAAGTTCCACCGATTGAAACCGCCAAATACGCAATTCCAATAACCAATACAATAGCAGCTATTGTAAATACTTCAACTACACTGTCATTTCCTTCGTACATATTTAATGCATATTTTTTTACAAGAAAAATAATTATACTTGCCATACTAGTCATTACCCCTGCTAAGCCCGAAAATACTTTGTCATAGAACAAAATACAACCAACAAGTGGTGCACACACTAAAACAGAAATATAACTAGCGTTATATACAATTGAAGTAACTATTTGAATAACTATTAGTCCTATTAGAGCAAAATATCTTAGTCTTTCTGGATTCTTGTCTAGTTTTAAATCTAAAAAAAGTAAAAATAACACTATCAAAGTACACCCATCTACATTTAACACTGTTTTTAAGCTATTCAAACCTGCCAGGAAATTAACTCCACTTACTACGAAAATGAAAATCGTAAAAATTATGTAACCTATTACAAGTGCTCGATTCATCCTCTCTTTTTGCTTATTTAAGTCCGCATATACAAAACGTTCTTCTCCCATAGGACCTCCTAATACATAAAAACGCAAAAACACTTGAAACTCTATAAAATAACACAAACGTCACTCAAAAAATATTATTTTACTGGTAGACAATGTTTATTGTTTATTTCTTCTACTTTTTTAACTCTTCTTCTATATTTTTCATCAGTAAGAGCTTCTGTTGCCATCCAATCTTTTACAATTTCCATAGCAATCATACTTCCAATAATTTTAGCACCTAAACATAATACATTAGAGTCTGTATGCCATCTTGCTAATTTTGCACAAAATGTATCCTGACAAACAGCTGCATATACTCCATTTATTTTATTTGCAATAAGAGCGCTTCCATAGCCTACTCCATCTACAAAAATACCTCTCTCACATTCACCTTTTGCTACTGCTAAAGAAGCTGGATATACAAAATCAGATAAATCACATGAATTTTCATCTTTTGTTCCGAAATCTACTACTTCATGTCCTTGACTAATTAAATACTCCTTAATTTCATTTTTTAGTTTTGTTCCTGCATGATCACATGCCATTGCAATTTTCATTACAATCTACACCTCCTGATTTTAAAAATTTGCGCACTCTACTACATGTTTTATCGGTAAGAATCAACTATTTTTACAACATTAAATATTATGTCTATACTATCAAAAATATCGCTATTTTCTAGTGAATGATTGGCATTTTCAATGATATGCGCCGGCAAATTATACTTTTCTGCCAACTTACAAATTTGTGCATAATCACTCCATTGATCTTTATCACCTATTATGACAAATCCACTTTTTTCGGTAACATAATTAAATGTCTCTACTAATGGCGTTAAAAAAATATTAGAAATTTTTAAGTTTGAATTAATAATTTTTTTATCCTGCATATACTTAAAAATATATGCTGCTCCAACTGTTCCTATACTTTTTGAAACAAAGACTACTTTTTCATACTCATTCCAATTAATATCTTTTAATTGTTCTTTAGTTTGTTTTTTTACAAGCTCATAGGCATGGTTCATTTTTTGAGAATCATCTTTTAGCCCATTCATAAAACCTGTATATGATAATTTTTTTATTTCAAAATTATCATTTTGGTACAACTTTCCAATATAATACAAAAGTGGTTTGTCACATGTATATCCCACTCCTGGAAACATAACTAATAAACTTTTTTTAATTTTTTCTATTTTTTTTTCCATTTTTCTACCTACCTCATAAAACTTCTTTTCTATAATATCACTTTTTTTTGCACTGTAAAATATTTTATGATAAAATTACAAGGATATATACGTGAAAGGTGTGATAAAATGCAAGGTTCTAACCCTTTAGCAACTGTTTCAGAAAAAAAACTTCTTAAACAGTTCGCAATTCCAAGCATAATCGCTATGCTTGTCAGTTCTCTATACAATATTGTAGATCAGTTTTTTATTGGCCGTTCAGTTGGAGGACTTGGAAATGCAGCAACTAATATTGTTTTTCCACTTACAATCTCATGTGTAGCGTGTGCGCTTTTATTTGGCATTGGTGGTGCATCTGCATTTAACTTGTCTTTAGGTGAGGGCGATAACGAACATGCGAAATACTACATTGGTAATTCTGCAACAATGATGATTATTTGTGGATTAATTCTTATGTTCATTTCACAAATTTTTATGGTTCCTATGCTTAAATTCTTTGGGTCACCGGACAGTGTTTTAAAATATGCTATTATTTATACAAGAATCACTTCGATTGGATTTCCTTTCTTAATTCTTTCAGCCGGTGGTGGACATTTAGTTCGTGCTGATGGTAGTCCAAAAATGACTATGATTATAAATATGACCGGAGCAATTATTAATACAATTTTAGACGCTTTATTCGTTTTTGGTTTTCATTGGGGAATGGCTGGAGCTGCATCTGCAACAGTTATTGGCCAAATTATTTCTTGTGCAATAGTTATTGTTTATTTTAAAAACTTTAAAACAACAACTCTTTCAAAAAAGGTCTTTATTCCTCACGCTCATTACATTGAAAAAGTTGTTTCACTCGGAGCTGCTCCTTGTTTTAATCAGTTTGCAATGATGTTAGTTCAAATTATTATGAATAAATCACTAAAATATTATGGTCAGCATTCTGTTTACGGTGAAGAAATTCCTATTACCTGCGTTGGACTTATTACCAAGGTTTCTCAGGTATTTTTCTCTTTCATCATTGGCATTTCACAAGGTTTACAACCTATTGCAAGTTTTAACTATGGTGCCAAAAATTATTCTAGAGTTAAACGTGCATACTTACTTGCAATTAAATATGGAGCAGTAATTAGTATTTTTTCTTTTGCAATGTTCCAGATTTTTCCTCGTCAAATAATTGCCTTATTCGACAACGGAACAGCTAGTGAATTGTATTTTAAATTTTCTACAAATTACTTTAGAATATTTTTATTCTTTATTTGTATTTGTTTTATGCAGCCGATTTCATCAAACTTCTTTACAGCTATTGGTAAACCCAAAAAAGGTATCGTCTTATCTCTTACACGACAGATCCTTTTCCTATTACCACTGATTTTAATTTTACCATTATTCTTTGGAATCGATGGAATCATGTACGCTGGACCAATAGCTGATTTCACAGCTGCACTTGCATGCACGATTATGATTATTTATGAACTTCGAAAAGAAGAATTTAAGAATCATTAGTTTTTTTATATGGAATGGATTATTCCATTTGGCGGTTAATCCATTCCAAAATAACATCACAAATATAGTTTTTTTCATTTTCGTCTAATTGTTTTTGCTGGCTTATTCTGTGCCACTTTTCTAAGCATCCCCTACAGCAGGTTCCTGTTGCATGCTGTGCTATAAAAACAGGATGACCTTTAAGAGGAGTTTGTCTGCCATCATTTTTGGGATTTTTAGGAGCTAATCTTTTTTCCACAAAATTATATGCATGAGCTCTTAACTGTTCTTGTCCTTTTTGATTTGTATACTCTTTATCTTTTAGGGACAACTTAAACTTGCTTCTGAATTTTGATTTTGCTAATCTTTCCCACAAGTTTTCTTCTGAATATAGTTCCTTATCCACATTAGATATATAAAAATCAACATTTGCTTTTTTTGCCTGCATTTTACTGACGCCTCTTGGTATATGGTATAGCTTATCATCCATCCTAAAAAGAGAGCCGGTATCTCTAAAAATAAAATTTTTATTTAATTTTTTACAATCATTTGCTAGTTTAAGGACATTTTTATAATCGCAGGGTAATGGATTTTCTTGTTTTCCATCACCTGCACAAATAACTGCATCTATTTTTGTCATCGATTCTTCTGAGACTTCTATTAATGAAATCTCCTGATATAGTGGAAAAAGCAACAAAACATTTAGCATTTTTACTTTATATTCTTTTTTTATCGCAGATTCTATTTTCTCTGTTTTATTTACAACAATATAATTTATTCTTTTCTCCTGCCACTCGTTCATATAGAATAAGACCTCTCTTTTTTATCATATGACTATTCCTACTTTTTCATTACAATTTTTAACTTTTATACAAAATAGTAGTACTTCTACATTTATTTGTAAAGAGAATTTGTTGCGGCAATGAGTTTTTTAAGTTATTATTTAATCTATTTATTCGCAATCCGCAGTTACTACTTCAAACTCTACTTTTTTTCCAGCCAAAATTCTATTTGTTGTTCTAACTGCACACATTTTTCCACACATTGAACATGAGTGTCTATCTTCTGGTGGAGTGCTTTCAAAGTATTCTCTTGCTTTTTCGCCATCGATTGCAATATTAAACATTTCTTCCCAATCTAATTTGTGACGTGCCTTTGCCATTGCCATATCCTGATCTGTTGCACCTTTTACACCTCTTGCAATATCTGCTGCATGTGCAGCAATTTTGCTTGCGATAATTCCTTCTTTTACATCTGATAAATCCGGTAATCTAAGATGCTCTGCTGGAGTGACATAACATAAAAAATTGGCTCCATTAGCTGCAGCAATTGCGCCACCAATTGCAGATGTGATGTGGTCATATCCTGGTGCAATATCTGTAACTAAAGGTCCTAATACATAAAATGGTGCATTATGACAGATTCTTTTTTCCATTTGCATATTAGCCGCAATTTCATTCATTGCCATATGACCTGGTCCCTCAATTAATACCTGCACATCTTTCTCCCATGCACGCTGTGTCAAAGCACCAAGCTCTATCAATTCTGAAATCTGTCCAGCATCTGAACTATCATTAAGACAACCAGGTCTTAATGCATCACCCAAAGATATAGTTACATCATACTCTCTTAAAATATCTAGTAACTCATCATAATATTCATAAAATGGATTTTCGTTTCCTGTCATTTCCATCCATGCAAACAAAAGAGAACCCCCACGCGAAACGATATTCATCGTTCTTTTATCCCTTTTAAAAGCTTCAACTGCTCTTTTGTTAATTCCTGCATGAATTGTCATAAAATCAACGCCTTCTTTTGCGTGTGCCTCTACAACTTTAAGAAAATCCTCAGCCTTAATTTCAAGAAGATCTTTTTCAATATAACCTATAGCATCATACATTGGAACTGTACCAATCATTGCCGGCGACTTTTCAATAAGTTTTGTTCTAAATGTATTGGTTTTTCCATAATTACTTAAATCCATAATAGCTTCTGCGTGATATTTGATAGCTAAATCGACTTTTTTCATTTCATTATCATAATCTTTACAGTCTCCAGATATCCCTAAATTAACGTTGATTTTTGTTTTTAAAACATCTCCTATTCCTTCCGGTGAAATTGATTTGTGATTTATATTGCATGGAATTGCTACCTCACCTTTTGCAACTTTTTCTCTAATTGATTCTGGATTTAAATTTTCTTTTTCTGCAACTATTTCCATTTCCTTTGTAATAATTCCTTTTTTAGCTGCTTCCATTTGTGTCTTATAACTTCTCATATTTTACCTCATATTCTTTCTTTTTATATTTGTATTTCGTACTAAGCTTTTTACAATTACTTAAAACGATTATTTTATTATTTAAATTTAGTTTATATTTTTATAATTCCTTATTCATTGCGTAACTCATCACGCACACACCTTTTGCTCCTGCATTCAAACACATTCTCTTTCGAGTATCGTCATCATCAATCCCACCAATTGCCCAAACCGGAATATTTGTTTTTTGAACCATTTGTTGTAAAAACAAAATACCTCGTGGCTTTAAATCTTTTTTGCAATCAGTTTGAAAAATATGACCTGCAAAAATATAATCAGCTCCACACTCAACTGCTTTGTTTGCTTCCTCTATGCTATGACATGACGTACCAATCTCTTCAAAAAAAGATTTATCTATTTTTTCTTTTTCCAATTTTGAAAAAGAATAATGAATCTTTCTTACTCCAAGCTCTTTTGCAACTTTTGAAAAATTGTGAATTATCAAAGGAATATTATTTTCTTTACAGATTTTTAAAACCTCCGTAGCTAAATCTTTGTATTGCTCCTCCGATAAATCTTTTTCTCTAAGCAAAATTGCCCTTGGAGAAAAACCTGATAAATATTTGATTCTTTCAAGGAAATCTCCTTTGACAAGTTTTCTATTAGTAACAAAAATTGTATCCTTATAATCTCTGTTATTTGTGTTTTTCCCTCTCATTTGTTGTTTATAGTTTCCTTTCTTACTCGTTGTAAATTTTTAATCTACATATAAATAATCATTCAATACCGGCTGCATTCCTTCCACAGAAAGATCATTATACATAGCATCTATACTTCTAGTATCATTTATTTCAAACTGTTCGTCTCCTTCTACACTATCCGATTCTTTTCCTGTATATTTGCTTTCATGATCCCCAATTCCTGTTGAAACTCCTGCGGAGACTTTAGTTGCAGCTATTTTTACAATTCCATTTCTGAATTCCTTAGATTCTCTTGAAGAAACTGTTATTCCAGCAAATGGTAAAAAAATACGATATGCACACAAAATCTGACACAACTGCTTTTCATGAACATCCAAAGGATTAATTTTGTCGTTATTAACAATTGGTCTCAAACGTGGGCAAGATATCGACATCTCTGCATGTGGATATTTTCTCTGCAAATAATAAACATGAAGTGCTGTCGCAAGTGCATCTTTTCTAAAATCTGAAAGACCAAGCAATGCCGAAAAAGCAACACCTCTCATTCCTCCCATCAAAGCACGTTCCTGTGCTTCAAATCTATAAGGCCATACTCTTTTGTGTCCCATCAGATGAAGAGTTTCATATTTTTTCACATCATAAGTTTCTTGGAAAACTGTCACATAGTCCACTCCGCACTCATGTAAATATGCATAGTCTTTCGTATTAACCGGATATATTTCTATTCCAACATTTTTAAAATATTTTTTTGCAAGTTTACAAGCTTCCCCTATATACTTTACATCACTTTTTGCCTTACTTTCTCCAGTTAAAATCAAGATTTCTTCCATACCTGAATCTGCAATAATTTTCATTTCATGCTCAATCTGCTCCATAGAAAGCTTTACTCTTTTTATATGATTGTAGCAATTGAATCCACAATAAATGCAGTAATTTTCGCAGTAATTTGCAATATATAATGGTGTAAACAAATATACTGTATTTCCAAAATGCTTTTGAGTTTCAAGACGAGCCTTTTTTGCCATTTGCTCCAAAAAAGGTAAAGCTGCTGGTGACAGCAATGCCTTAAAATCCTCCACAGAACATCTCTTGTTTTTAAGCGCTCTTATAACATCTTTTGTTGTATATTTGTTGTAATCATACTCATTCATCTGAGCAATAACCTTTTCTCTAATTTCCGATTTTATTTGCTCCATATCTGGAAAATACTCCATTGGATCAGTTCTTGATGATGGATCATTCTCTAATAAATGTTTTTTTGCTAAAGCTTCTTCTGATAAAAACTCAGAATCTACTAAAAATTGATTTTCCACTTTTTTTCCTTCTTCCTTAATTTTGCGATCTCACAACTACCAGTTTTTGTTTTTTAATGTTCTTGCTCTACTCACAACTTTTACCGGTTGGAGCAATATTAATTTTTATATTATATTAATCCCTTAAAAAACCAGTTAATGGATCAGAACTTTCTGCACCTCTTGTCAAAACTCTACCTAAGCCTGCTAAATATGCACTTCTACCTGCCTCGATGGCATTTTTAAAAGCACTCGCCATAAGCGGTAAATCTCCTGCTGTCGCAAGTGCTGTATTTGCCATAACTGCTGCTGCTCCCATTTCCATTGCCTCGCAAGCCTGTGAAGGAGCGCCAATTCCAGCGTCCACAATAATTGGCAAATCAATTTCATCTATCAAAATCTGGATAAATTCTTTAGTTGCCAGCCCCTTATTAGAGCCTATTGGCGAAGCAAGTGGCATAACACATGCCGCTCCTGCATTTACCAAATCTCTTGCTACATTTAAATCAGGGTACATATAAGGCATAACTATAAATCCCTCTTTGGCCAACTCTTCTGTTGCCTTTATAGTTTCCTGATTATCTGGCAAAAGATATTTGCTATCTCTCATAATTTCTATCTTTACAAAATCACCACAGCCTAATTCTCTTGCAAGTTTTGCAATTCTTACTGCCTCTTTTGCATTCCTTGCTCCTGATGTATTGGGTAAAAGAGTAACATTCTTAGGAATATAATCTAATATATTTTCCTGTTCCTTAGTGTTTGCTCTTCTAACTGCAAGTGTAATAATCTCTGCCTTTGCATTTTCTACTGCTGCTTGAATTAAATTCAATGAATACTTACCAGATCCAAGAATAAATCTTGAATTAAATTCCCTTCCCCCGATAATTAGTGGATCTTTTTTTGTTGAAAATTCAACATCAAATCTGTTTTTTGTTGTTTTTTCTATATTGTTTTCCATTTTTAATCCTCTTTTCTCCAAAAAACTATATTATTTTTATATATTTTTTAGCACCTTGGTTTCTTGTTTAATGCATTTTCATATGATTTTAAACCTGATTTTCAATAAATCTCATCAATAATCGAAATAATTGCCATTGCTTCATGAGACGCTGCCGCCATCACTCGAGGTGCAAACAGGCCATCTCCTTCCGCTAAATCACTCACACCATCTCCACATAAATAAAAATGATTAGTAATTTTCCTTGTTTTTATCTCATTTACACTCTTCTTTCCAGCCATACCTGATGCACTAACTAGATATTTATCTGGAAACTGTCTTAAGACTTCTTCAACTAACATAGCTTTTTGTTCTGCTTTATCAAAAGCTTCGCAAATTATTAATTCATCTTTTAGCAAATCATGTATATTTTCCCTTGTAATCTTTACTGTATCTGTTTTAATCTCAAGATATGGATAGATTTGCAATAAAGTATCAGACAAACTCTCTGTTTTATTTTTTCCCAGCTGACTCACGAAGTATTGCTGTCTGTTAAAATTTGATACATCAACCTGATCAAAATCGATAAGATGTAAATGACGAACACCTGCCCTTGCAAGTGCTACAGCAACGTTTGAACCTAAACCACCAAGTCCACATATGGCAACTTTTGCGTTTTGAAATTTTTTCTGCAGGTCTTTTCCATGACGCTCCGCTAAAGCTTCATCAAGTTCTTCTCTTGAAATAAACGAATTAAACTCTCCCTGTTTTCTTTTTGAAAGTAGCACATTAGCCGGATTTAATTCATCTCTCAAATCCATTCAATCATCCCCCTCCAACAAAACTGATAACTTCTAGAACATCCCCATCTTGAATACTAACTTCGTCATAATTAGCTTTAGGTACTATATTTTCATTTTTTTCAACAACAACTCTTTCGATATTATAATTTAGTTTTTCTAGTACTCGGTATATTGTGATATTTGAAAAATCATATTTTTTCCCGTTTATAGTAACCATTTCAATAGACTCCTTTCTTTTTTATTTTTCAAATTGTTATTCATTTGTTTATTCCTTTTTCCGGCAATATTTAAAAAGCATTAAAAAAAGCACCTAAATTAAACATTCAGGTGCTTTTAATATACATCTTATTTCTCAAAAAAAATCGCTAGTCCCTAAAAAAGGTCCTAGCGTATTACTTTTAAAAAATCATATTTCCCTACGTTGGCATTACCCAAATCAGGTTATAGGTCAAAGCTTACGCTTAATCTCAGCCCATTACTATGAGCACCCTCTTTTTATTTAATTATAATTGCTTTAATTAATTCTCACTCATTATAACACAACGTTTTTATAATTCAATAGGATAAATTGTTTATTTTAACATACAATAAATCATTTCAGCTGTTTCATTCAGGAAAGTTTCCATAAATTTTGGCGAAACATATTTATATTTTTCTACAATATCGTCACTTAGGTTTGCCCTAACTTCTTCTGTCAAATCTGTATCATACTGCGTTTTTAAAAGATGAAGTTTTTCCTTTTCTACTAAATCTTTTTTTATTTTATTCTGCACAGAAAATGCTTGTCCTTCTTCTAATAATGCCATTATTTCTTCTGAATTAGGACTATTTAGGAATAACCACTGATCTATTCCACGAGCCTCAGGATAATATAATTCTTTTAATTTATCTTCTGGAAGATTACTCTTATTTTTTAATGCAATCCACACATTCAAGTCATTGCAATAATCCGTAAGGCAATGCACTACATACCCTAGAATAAATTCATACGTTGGAGTTTCATGAGATGAATCATCTACATATATTTCTTTATATGTTTTCCAAAAATCTAAAATATTTTGTCTCCATTTTTCTGAATTGGTTGTCTTTGCCCATGGGCCACATCCCCAGAAAAGATGTGATTCTATTTTATCCTCCACTTTATATACTTCTTCCATATGCACCGAATCTGGCGCAACCGAACCTAATATAAAATCTGCTTTATTTTTCATCTCTGGCATATATTTTAACATTCTATATGCCACTTCCATATGTACCATTTGAAATGCCATTTTAACCTCTTTATATTTTATTAATTATCTTCCATAGCTTTTATCAAAGCAAAAACTTCTCTTACAGTTTCCTCTAGATTAGCACTAGATACTTCCTTACTCATTGCCTCTTCTTCAGTTATTACTTCACGCAGTATTGGAAAAAAAGCATCAATTCCGTTTTCATTTAAAATCCTTGCCTCTTTTGTTACTGCTCCTGCAAAAGCTATGACTTTTTTATTGTATTTTTTAGCTATTTGAGCTACGCCTATCGGAGCTTTTCCCATCACAGTCTGTTTATCAAGTCGTCCCTCACCTGTCACAACAATATCTGCATCTTTTACTAATTCTTCCAATTTTGTTTCCTTTAAAACAATATCAATTCCTGACTCTAAACTTGCTTTTGTAAATGTTAAAAAAGCAAAACCTAATCCACCTGCTGCCCCAGTTCCAGGATAATTTGCATCAGCTTTTGGTTTGATTTTTTTTGCTAAAATTGAATAATTTTTCAGCCAATTATCCATTTTTTTAACCATATCATCAGTTGCTCCCTTCTGGGGTCCAAAAACTTCACTACATCCATTTTTTCCACATAAAGGATTAGTTACATCACATGCTATTTTAAAATCACATTCTTTCAATTCTTTAATAACATTTGAATCATCTATTTTTACAAGATGTTCTAATTCACATGCACTCGCTCCTTGTGATATTTTATTTCCACTTTCATCAAAAAAATCATATCCAAGTGCTTGCAACATTCCAATTCCTCCATCGTTAGTTGCGCTTCCACCAATACCAACTATAAAATGGCGACAGCCCTGTTTTATCGCATCTTTTATAATCTCTCCAACTCCATATGTCGTAGTTCTTAGCGGATTTCTTTTTTCTGGAGGAACTAAAGTAATTCCAGCTGCCTGAGACATCTCGATAATCGCAGTTTTAGTATCTTTTATTATACCATAAGTTGCCACGACTTTCACATTTTCCAATGGTCCAGACACCTTCACCTTGCGAAACTCGCCATTCATACCCTTTGTAAGAGCATATGTTGTCCCCTCGCCACCATCAGCAAGAGGACTGATTTTTACTTGAGCATCTTTATAAATTTCACATATTCCCTTTTTTATTGATTCTGCTGCTTCTATAGAAGATAAACTTCCTTTAAATGAATCAATTGCAATGACTACTTTCATTCTTCTAACAACTCCTTTTGTAAAAATTGTTCTTCTCTAATTAATGGAAAAATTAAATTCACTTTAAATAAATCTCCGTCTATTTCTAGCTTCATTGTTCCACCCTGAAGTTCTGTCATACTCTTTGCAATAGAAAGGCCTAGTCCATTGCCTTCTGTACTTCGCGATTTATCACCTCTTACAAAACGTTCCATTAATTCTTCAGGTGAAAGATTTAAAGGCTCTCTAGAAATATTCTTAAATATAAACACTGCGTTCCCATTGTTTTCTTCAAGCTGTAGGTATACCCGTGTTCCTGCTAAAGAATATTTACAAATATTATTCATTATATTGTCAAATACTCTTAACATTCTTCGACCATCTGCCATGATTTTTATGTTATTTTCAAGGTCTTCTGCAACTAAATCAAGTTTGACTTCTTCAAATTTTTCTCTATATTCTCCGACTATCTGAGTCATAAAAACTGAGGCTTCACAAGGTGCCAATTTTATTTCTAAGTTTCCCGTAGAAGCCTTTGAGGCCTCTACTAAATCTTCAATTAATCTTTTAAGTTTTATTGACTGGCGACCAAGCACTTCACAGTAATCCTGTATCTCGGATTCATTGCAAATAGTCTTATTTCTTATGCCAGAATCTATATTTCTATTATTTGTGTTTTTATTTTCTTCGTCAACTATTTCTAGCTGTTTTTTTATAAGATCCGCATAGTTTATAATTGATGTAAGTGGTGTCTTAATATCGTGCGAAACATTCGTTATAAGCTCTGTTTTCATTCTTTCGCTCTTTGTTTTTTCATTTACTGCCTTTTCAATTCCATCAGCTATATTGTTGATATCATCAACTCCAGCTTTAAAAATTGGCATCATGTTTCGGCTATTAAGCTTGTAACTAGTCTCTCCTGACGAAATCTTATGAATTCCTTCTCTAATATAAAGAATATCAACTAAAAGCTTTATTAAAATTGAAAAAATTACAATATTTCCAAAAAACCATACATAAACATTACGATATCCTATAAAACAAATCCCACTTACAATCGCCACCACACCATATATTATTACGAAAAACAGAATAATAAATGGATTTGAAACTTCACCTATTTCTTTTCCAATTCTATCAGATAAATATTTTTTTATTATCTTTGCATAACGATATACATAGCCCGCAATCGAATCTTTTATTAAGGATTTATCTTTGATTCTTGTTGCAAAACTCATAGAAAGACCAAGCAATATTATACCAAGTACTCCGCCTTCAGTAAGCAGGATAAATACTGTATATTTTGTACTTGCACCTTCTAAACTACTTCCTAGTAGTCCGACAAAAAAGAGCATTCCCATAAATAAAAATTCAAATGGCACATTATGTAAATAACCTGGATATAATCCTTTTTCTTCTTTTCGACCAGATACACACATTAGTGCAATAAAAGCCAATACAAATCCTATAACAGAAAAAATTTCACACAAAACAATCAAAACCATATACTTTTGCGTGAAATCCAAAAATTCCATTTTTAATTTACATTGCTTAAATTCAGAATAATTACCAACATATTTAACTGTAATTGTATAACGTTTATAGTCATCGGGTTTTGCAGCTCTTATAGCTAGAACCACATCATCCCCAGTAACTTCTTTCTCGTTATTGGCTTTCTCATCATACTCATCCCCATCACTGTACTCTAAATCATATTCTCTATTTTGTTTAAATTGTTCTATTTCATTTTTATTTATATCGTAATATTCTATTTCATGCGTTCCTGTAATATCTTTTATTCTGTTTTTTGAATTTATCTCTCCTTCTTGAATAAAACTAGAACTATTACATTTTTCATCTTTTATCTTAAAAAAAGTATACACATTATCTGATGTAAATTTACTACTTTTTTCTCCTGCAACTACTTTATTTGTTTCCCTATCTACAATTTGATATTTATAATCATTAATATCTACCGCGTCATCTTTAAATTTTTCTCCTTTTTCGTAATTGCTATCTAATTTTCCATATGCAATATGCTTAGCAAACGAAAGATTATAATTACTATAATATCTATCTATTAGTTCTTTTCGCTCTCTTTTAGCATTCCCCTGCGAAATCATAGTTAATATAACCATCGATAAAATCGCCATAATCATACCAAAAAACCATGCAACTGCAAAAAGCATTATTTTTCCTTTTAAGTTTTTCAACTTTGAAGTCATGTTTTAATCTCTCCCTCTTTCTAATATGTATCCTTGCCCAAATACAACTTTTAAAAATCTTGGATTAGCTGGGTCAATTTCTATTTTTTCTCTAATATGTCGAATGTGCACTGCAACTGTGTTCGCATCATTTCCAATTGCTGGCTCATGCCAAATCTTCTCATATACCTCATTAGGAGAATACACACAATTAGGATGAATCATAAAAAATCTCAATATTTCATATTCTTTTTTGGTTAATTTCAATTCTTCTCCATCTTGTGTTACTTTTTTTAACTGATCATCAAGCTCTATTCCTTGAATTGAAATAAGTTTTTTCTGAGGATTTCCTCCACCTAATGTCATAAATCTTCTTAACTGGGATTTTACTCTTGCCACAACTTCTATTGGATTAAATGGTTTTGTAATATAGTCATCCGCACCATTATTTAAGCCATTGACCAAATCGACATCTTCGCTTTTAGCTGTAATTAAAATAATTGGCACATTATTGTCTATACGGATTTTTTTCATTGCTGTAATTCCATCCATCTGTGGCATCATAATATCCATCAAAATCAAGTGGATTTCTTCTCTTTTTACTATTTCAAGTGCTTCTTCACCATTATATGCCTCAAACATTTGATAATCTGGATTCGTAAGATAAATCTTAAGGGCCCTTACTATATCTTTTTCATCATCGCAAATTAAAATGTTATACATGTTCTTTCTCCTCCTGACAAAAATAATACTACCACACATCCTCTTTAAGATGTTAGATGCAATAGATTAAGATTTGATTAATTTTTTGATTTATTTATATTTTTATTTATGTGTAATGTATTTTTACTATTTTTAAGCTAAAAACATAAAAATACATTACACAACAAAAAAGGATATCCTTATTTTGTATATACCTTAATACTATATCACAAAATTGAATATCCTTACTTTTCATATTATTATTTATTTTATCACCATTTAGTTGGAGATTTAAAATATCTTCTTGTTGATGTATCCAACTTTATAACTGCCTGTCCGCCTTTTACACCTGTAACATCATAATTTCCCCATAAATCTGTTCTAAAATAACTTTTTGAATGAGCTTCAAGTGGTCTGTTTTTATAGCCACCATCTTCTTTTTGAACCTCTCTTAGAGCTCTTTTAGTATTATTGATGAGAGACCCCGATAAAAAAGGTACTACATCCGATTTATCTGCTAAACGATTAACTATTCCCTCTCTCTGTCCTGCTGATAACAAAGGTGAGCCAAAACATATCGTATTCATAACATTATAATCATTTTTTATGGTTTCATTTGCAGCTACCTGCTGTGCTATCATACCGCCTAAACTATGGCCTGCAAAAATCAAATTTGAATCTTTAGGAACGTATTCCTGAATTGCTCTTACTACATTTCTCTGATATGGATTGTCTAAATTCAGTCCAGATAGAATATCTGTATAATATCCTGTTGATTGACCGTGAATAATCTCCGTTCCGGATAATGTAACAAGATAGATTTCTTTTATATTCTCACCGTTTTGATAAAGGCCCTTCGTTATAATAATTGGTCCATTTACGCCTCGATTATACCCCATGTAAACCAAGCTACAAATCTCTGTTACATTATGATATTCTACGTCATACGCAGCTTTAACATTAATTGGTAAAATGAAAACGAGAAAACAAAATACAGATATTATTATAGATTTTAAAAGATTAGCAACATTTCTTTTTACAATAAAAAAGTTTTTTACATTCATAATTTTATTCATAATAAAATTCACCTCAAAAAATATAAAAACGGGTTACTTTTAATCGACATTTTATCATCTTTTTTATGAATTTTCATCAACTATTTTTACGGATAGAAAAAAACAGCAATTTATACAAGTATGCTCATTTTTTTCTATCCATTTTATATTTATACAATAATTTTACTGTTTATTGTATTACCTGTTATGTGTCTATTTATGCATCTTCTTACGCATCTTTTAATGCACCTTTTGTATTATTTACACTAAACATTTATATCAAATTCTAAAACCTTATATCCCTTTGCATAAACTTTAACATGATTCTTTTGGTCTTCTTTAATTGCACCTTGCTCAAGAAGTGCTAACGTTTTATCTTTTCCTCCAGTATAAGGATCATTTAGTGTTCGATATTGATTAATTGCGTCTGATGAAAAATATGTAGTTGAACGACTATATTCAACTCCATTTACTTCTACTTTTTCAATTGAATTTAAATAATCATGAAGTTTTTGTGCTGACTGAGTACTATCAGGACTCAAATTTTTAGCATCAAAAGAAACCATATACATAACTGGCGATAACAACTGTTCCTGTCTGCTGGTTGTTACAACTTTTGGTGGTTCTTTTTTGCTATTATCTTCATTGCTATTGTTTTCTTTATCATTTTTATCATCTTTATTTCCATCACCAAAAGAGTCTTTTATTTCTCCTAATAAATTGTCTTCTAAAACCTCTTTTAAACTACTTGGTCTATATTTAATACCTTTTGTTGTTTTAAGTTTAACATAATCAGAAAAACGTAAATATTTACCATCTAGTTTGCTTTCAGAAACTGCATCATAATAATCTGTCCATTCATACGCAGTATTAATGTCACTTCCATAAACATAATCACAACTTACTTCTGTGCTAAATCGGTTTGAAATATTTTTTGCATCATCATTTGCCAGACCTATTTTTTCCAATATCATAGCATTAGATAATAAGTCTGCATCAAATAAAATATTTGCTGAAATATTTCCTCCACCAGAACCACCCTGGCCACCTGGCGCTACAGTTGCACTTGATACGTTATCTACTCTAACTTTTGAATCAGTATAATAATTCACATTCTGACCTTTTTGTACTTCAAATTTCTTTACAATATCTTTGAATCCATCTGATACGATTTTTAATGTATAAACACCGGCATATGGAATATTATTACGTCCTCCATCTCTTGATACATCATTATACAAAACAAACAAGCCAGTATTTCCATACATGAAATAATCAGTAATGTGTTCAAGTACTTTTTCTTCACCTTTTGGATTTACCAATGTTACTTTCTCAATTGGTTCGTTTAATCCATGAACCATATTAGAAATTTGAAAATGAATATTGCTTCCTGAAACTAATTCTCCACTTTCTTTTAATTTTATTTGTGGTGTTTCCTTTTGTACAACTTTGATTGGCACAAGCGCACTTTTATTACCATTTGATTTTACTCGAATATAATATCTTTTATTCTGGGTAAAATTATCCTGTCCAAATGGAATTTTTAACAAGCCTACTGTTGATTTTCCGTGTTTTGTTGTCGATTTCTCATATTTTAAATGATTATTTAAGACATACTTCTGCTGATCGAAATTAACCAACTCTAAAGCATTCTCTTTTTGAATCTTATCAAACCAATCCTTTTCCTCGGCTGTTGAATAATTAAACATAATTTCTACTGTTCCTGAAACTTTATTTACAGCATTTTTATCTGGAACAGCTTCTGCAACTGGAGAATATGCTTTTATTTTTCCTTTATTCTCTTCTTTATTTTCCTTATTCATTACATTAAAAGTAGTCTTCTTAGGAGTATATCTTAGCTTACCTTGGCTGTCATAATTTGATAAATAATAATCTGCATATGATAATCTTCCATGTGTTAAAATATACTTAGGTGCTGTATTCTTTACAACTTCAGGCTTGATAGCCGATTTATTATTCGATAAAACTATCTTTTGTTTTTCATTCGAATTTTGTTTTGAACAAATCTCCATTTTTGCTGGCTGACTCTTGTATAATTCCCATTTAGCCACTTTACCATCATCTGAAACCTTTGTAAGTGCTTCTGTCACATCAACTCCATCAATACTTACTCTAGTATTTGTCATATTATTATCACCTTTAAAAGTAATAACAACATACTGACAAAAACCTAAATTTACAATCTTTGTTCTTTGTTCATCCACCAACTGTCCTTTTTGAGTTGCACCATCTTTTTGAGTGTCGCCATTTTCAACTTTTTTTTCTTGGCTATCTACGACTACACTTTCAGTGTCTTCTTTGAAAATATCATAAAAATATACATACTCTGATGATTTATCTTTGTTACGCGCTTTTAATCTAACATTGTACTTATTTTTTAGTTTTAATTTCTTTGTTCTATATTTATTCTTATCAGTTGACTTTACTAATTTATATTTTCCATCATTTTCCTGAATCTCAACATCAACTTTTTCTTTTTTTAAATATGTTTTCCAACTTATGTTTAATCTCGAATCAGATGTTTTTATAATTTTAACATTAGTTGGAGGTTTAACCGTCTCCTTTTTCACTGATTCCTTCACAGCTTTTTTTGCAAAAACACATATTGGTTGAGAAGCAACTGACGAAGTTGCTATTACTGCTGTTAATGCGATTATTACTGTCCCCTGCTGGAAGAGGTTGAGCTTAGATAATCTTCTTTTCATACGTAATCTCCGTTCCTTTTTTATTTTATTATCTCCAGATATTATATGCCTTTTACCTTTGTTATATATATTTTACTTACGTTAGGCACATAAAACCTAAAATATTATATCAATTATGTTTTCATGAGTCAACAAACTCTTTACTAAATAATGATTGATAAATAATCTTTTTCAGCATATTTTTTACATACCCACGAGCACAAAAAATAACCTTGCTTATAGTATTATTTATCATAATACCTTATAATATTAATGAGAAATAATAATAATTTTGGTTAAAAACTAGGAGGTATGTACATGCACTACCAAGATAACTTTAATGATTGGATGAAACATCTTGCAAATGATGATCCTTTAAAATCAGAATTAATAAAAATTGAGAACGATGAAAAGGAAAAAGAAGATAGATTCTTCCAACACCTTTCTTTTGGAACTGCTGGCCTTCGTGGAAAAGTCGGTGCTGGCACTAATCGTATGAATATTTACACTGTTGGAAAAGCAACTCAGGGTGTCGCAGACTTTATTGTATCAAAAGGTAAGGAAGCAATGAAACGTGGTGTTATTATCGCGCATGACCCAAGACATTTTTCTAAAGAATTTTCACAACTTGCTGCGTCTATTTTTGTAGCAAACGGAATAAAAGTTTATGTTTTTGATGATTTAAGACCTACACCAGAACTTGCATTTTTAATAAGAGATTTACACACTATATCAGGTATTAACATCACAGCATCACACAACCCAAAAGAATACAATGGTTACAAAGCCTATTGGGAAGATGGATGTCAAGTTTCTTCAGAAATCGCAGATGGAATGACTGAGAAAATTAATTCCGTTGATATGTGGACTGATGTAAAAAAATCTGATTTTAACGAAGGAGTAAAATCTGGTCAAATTACAATTCTAGATGAATCATATGACAGAAAATACCTAGACAACATCGAAAGACTTGCTATTCATTCTGGAGACGAATTAGATTTAGATATTCCTTTCGTCTATACACCTTTAAATGGATGTGGTTCAATTCCTTTCCGTCAAATGTTAAACGATCGCGGTTTTACTAATTGGAAAATTGTCCCAGAACAAGAACAGCCTGATCCTGATTTTACAACTGTTGGCTATCCTAATCCTGAAGATCCTAAAGCATTCAAATTAAGTGAACAATATGGCCGTGAATTTGGAGCAGAACTTTTAATGGCAACTGATCCCGACTCTGACAGGTTCGCTATTGAGATTCGTAACAACGAAGGAAACTATGTTCCATTAAACGGTAATCAGACAGGTTATATACTTGTTAACTATATTTTAGAAGGACATAAAAGTGCCGGAACTTTACCTAAAAAAGGAGCCATGGTTAAATCCATTGTAACTTCAACTCTTTCAACAATCATTGCAAAAGCTTACGGTGTTGAAATGTTTGAAACACTAACTGGATTTAAAAATATATGTGGAAAAATTCCTTATTTACATGACAATGGATATACTTACCTATTTGGCTATGAAGAATCAGTTGGATACGCTGCATCTGAAGATATTCGTGATAAAGATGGTATTTCTGCCGGAATGCTAGTTGCCGAAGCCGCTGCTTATTACAAAAAACAAGGAAAAACTTTATGGGATGTTCTACTAGAAATTTATGCCAAATACGGATATTTTGCTGAAGACGAACCTAATATCATACTTGAAGGAATTCCTGGAGCTCAAAGAATTCAACGCATGATGAAATGGATTCGTAATAATCTTCCTACATCCGTTTCAGGTCAAAAAGTAGATAAAATTATTGATTATGTTAATGGATATGAAGATATTCCTGCTCAAAATGCAATAAGATTTTTCCTTGAGGATGGTTCTTGGTTTGCTATCAGACCAAGTGGAACTGAACCAAAAATAAAATTCTATTTTTATTCAAAAGGAAATTCTTATGAAGATGCATTAGAAAAGAATAGAACGATTAAAGAAGAAATTCTACAATTACTTAACTCTGTAGAATAGATAGTTATATGTAATTATAACAATATAAAAACATGAAAAATGTCATAGGATTTTACAAAAATTTTAAATCCTATGACATTTTTCTTTATTCTATCAACTTTATCACTAAAATCTATTATTTTTACAATCTTAACGCTTAATTGATAATGTATCTCCATCAATATTAATCAAACAACTAAGCAAATCTAATGATTCATCAAAGCGTTCAACTATAACATCATTTAATTCTTTGTAACCTAATTCATGAGCCAAATAATTATACATCCATTTTTTATCAACAGACATATTTCTATCGACAACGGTAAGAATACCTGCTGTTATTTCTTCGCGACAAATCTGCCAGATTTCTCTCTTTGTTTCAATATTTGAAGGCACACGCATAGTAATATTATTTTGTTCTTTAAGATAGAGGAACCCATTCATTCGAATAATTCCATTATCTGCGCAGTTTTCCATATCTGATTCAAATTTATTGTATAAAGCTTCATCAACAGTATCACTATCGTAGAACCAACTTATTCTCTCTAAAATCCAAACTTCCGACAATGGTGCCTCAATCTTTAAAATTTCAACTAAAATCTCCTGGATTGAAAGGTGTTTCAAGAGATGTTGTCTTTTCAATGAAACCGTATCAGCTAATTCATATTTAGGAAAACCAAAATTACTAATGTAATTATAATTTTCTTTGTCAGCATACGGATTAGCTTCTATAGGTGTCTCCTTAATTTCATTCATTGATTCAATCTGCATTTTATCAAGATTAAAGTCTGCATTTTGGTAACCCAAAGCATATGAAACCATATCCAATAATCTTTCTTTTTCATTTTCCTTATTTTTATACCATTCAGCCGACCAAACTCTACAGTATTTCCAGCCCATATTTTCAAGAACCTGCTGTCTTAAACGCTCTCTATCTCTTGTATTTTTAAATGAGTTATAAGTTCGTCCATCACATTCTATAGCAAGAACATAATCTAGAGTATTTGGGTCTTTAACACCTATATCAATCTGGTAATTTGAAAAACCAATCTTTGTTTCTGCCATAAATCCATTTTCTCTTAGGAAATCACATATTTCTACAACAAGTTCAGAATCTTCATTTTGATTCATAGATTCTGTTTCAAGTTGATTTCCACTATTTTGTGCATACTTCAAATAATCTCTTAAAAATTTAACTCCGTTAGAATTTGAATTTTCCAAATCAAAATCATCCGCCTCAATAGAAGTAACGATTTTCAAGTTACATTTTGCACGAGTTATAGCAACATTTAATCGTCTCTCGCCGCCTTCTTTATTAAGCGGTCCAAAATTATTTTTTAGTTTTCCGTTTTCATCTTTCGAATATGCAATACTAAAAATAATCGTATCTCTCTCATCGCCTTGAACTGTCTCCAAATTTTTTACAAAAATTGGTTCAATTAAATCCTCTGAGAAAAATTTCTCCATATTAGGATTAGCTTTTCTTCTGTCATGAAGCATATTTTCAATCAACTCTTGCTGTGACTTATTAAACGCTACAACTCCAATACTTCTTTGCGGATATTTATTTAAGTTTTCAAAAATCAAGTCTATAACCTTTTGGGCTTCAACTTCATTCGTTCTAGTCTTGTGATTATACACTCCATCAACTTTGCAATAATCTACACCTATATCTTCTTTCTTTATGACTGCAGACGGAAACGTTATAAGTTCCTGCTCATAAAAATTCTGGTTGGAAAAAGCAATTAGCTGCTCAAATTTGCTTCTATAATGCCATCTTAATCTGATTTGTGGCAAAATGTTAACACACATTTCAAGAACAGATTCATAGTCACTCATATCTAACAATTCTGTTTTTGAATTCTTCTTAGAGCCATTCCCTAATTCACTTTGAGCTACTTCATTCGAATTTTTTGTTCCATCTTTTGGAATTCCTGTACTTTGGGCTCCTGTATTTTTTGACTCCATCTCTTCTTTAGTAACAACTGACACATTCCCATTTGGCGAACTAATCGTATTATTAAAGAAATTACTTGGTGGCATTTGTTTTGAATCTCCCACAACAATAAGCTGTTTTCCTCTATAGATTGCACCTAAGGCATCTTGCGGAAAAATTTGGGAAGCTTCATCAAAAATTACTACATCAAATTCTATATCTTTTGCAGTCAAAAACGTACTTACACTAAGAGGTGACATCAAAAAGCACGGTTTAATGTCCTGTACTAATTCTCTAGTTTCCTCTAAAAGTTGTCTAATACTCTTTTGTTTACTCTTTTTTTCTTCTTCGTTCAAAATAACAGAAGCTAAACTATCTGATGAAATCAAGTCTATTGAAGGACGTTTTTTGGAAAGTTTTGATTTAATTTTTGACTTATTAACATCAAATTGCATAACATCACTTGCCCAAAATTGTTCAACATATTTTTCTCGTGTTGATTGTTTAAAACTTGATATAACAGGCATCGATGACTGAATGTAGTCAATCCACTGTCTATAAAAATTCTTTTCATAGACATCTACTAATTCATATAATTTAATCTTAGTAGTAATGGCATAATCTATAAATCTTAATAAATCATATTTTTTAATTTGCTCTAAAACTTTACTAAATCCACACCAATTATCAATCTGCTCAAATTCTTCTAAGCATGCGTTTAGTTTAACTTTTACAATAGTAAAATCTTGTCGAGTAACATCAAAAATTTCATCCTCAAAACTATTTTTCAATAGTTCTATATATTTTCTATTTTTTTCAAGGATGTTAGAAAGGTCGCGTGACATAATTGAGAATTCAACTCTATTTTTCTCATATTCCTCTCCCGACATATTTTCTAACTTATTCAAGTATGCACCTGACATGAAAATCATCTTTAACTCGCTGATATCTCTAGTTATTTCATCCCAGTCAGAGTCTATTCCAACATATTCTACTCCAAGAGAATCTTTTACTTTTTCTTCAAGTTCATTAAATTTGTCAATTTTAACATTGTATTTGACCAAATCTTCAATTATCGACAAACATTCAATATAACTTGGTTTTTTCCCACTTCGACTATTAATTTTCAACATTTTGACTATTTTCTTATAGTCAGCACTCATAGTTCTACTCAAAAATGAATTATATTCACGAGTTAGTTTTTTATAAGTTTCTTCATAGTCGATTTCAAAAATATCTTTATAATATTCTCTTGTAATAGCATCTTTTAGTTTTGTTATTTCACTTGCCAATTTTTGCATTTGATCAATATTCTCTAACAAATATTTGCAGGTTGAATGCTTAAAAAATGCTGGTGTAAGAATCCTACTTCTTGATACTAATCTAAAGAAATTACGCCACATTGCAAAGTTTTCAAAACAATTAGCTGCAATTGCATATCTCTCTTTTAAAACATTTTGCATCTTAGTGATATCAACAGACTGCTCTAAAATTCGTGTCATAACATTTCTGATTTGTTCTCTCATCTGATAAGAAGTATCATTACATGAATAACCATACCATACACAGTCTTTATAGTTATAACCGATATTTTGTGCATAATCTACATATTTTCTTATAACGTTAGAAGTTTTCAACAAAAATTTGTTATCTTTTTTATTAATTTCATCTACATGAAAATTAATAGTAGGTACATTTTTATACGCCAAATAAGCATCAAAACATTCATATAAAGATTTATTTATTACATCCTGTTTGACGTGCAAATTATAAACATACTCATCTAATTCTTTTTGGCTGTTCTCTTTTGAAAGAATAACTCTATCTGCTTGGTTCGACACATGTGAGGTATCAGATTTTAAAGTTCTGCAAAGTTCTGCAATCATGTCTTTTTTATTTGCCTTATGACTGTGCAATTCTAAACAAAAATCCTCTAATCCAGCTCTTTTTAATTTATTATATACAACATTTAACGCAGCTTGTTTTTCTGATACAAAAAGTACTTTTTTATCATCATAAATACACTCTGCAATTATGTTCGTAATAGTTTGACTTTTGCCTGTTCCCGGTGGTCCTTGTAAAACAAAACTAAGTCCCGCCTTTGCCATCTCTATGGCCTCAATTTGACTCGAGTCAGCATCTACTACATTATGTAATTCAAGCAATGGATTATCTAGATGATAATCTCCATTTTTTACAGACTCTATGACTGAATCGTCTTTTTCACCAAGCATCTTTTTGATAGAATCATTCTTTAATATAAGGTCTTTATGCTCTGTTATGTCCTTATACATATTCATTTTTAAAAACGAAAAAATACCAATCTTACAACTTCTTTGAATCTTCCACTCAAGTGGAGCAACAATTTTCTCGACCTTATCAAGGTATTTGTCGATTCCTTCATCCTCATAATCTGGAAAAACAAGATTGTTTTCCTGCTCAATTTTAAAATTAAATGTAGGATTAACTACTATATCTTCTGAAATATTGGCATACCATATATCTTTTTCAATCTCATATTTAAACAAGACAGGCACCAATAAAACAGGGGCCAATCCTTCTTTGTAATCTACAAAGCCGATTGCTAAATATGAAACATTAACCCCTGTCTCTTCAATATTTTCTTTTGATTTTTTATCAATATTTTTGATTATATTAATTGGATTCTCATTAGACTTAGAAAGTAATATCTGATTCTTAGAATCTGATCTTCTCCATAATGATTCCCTTACCTCTGATTTAGTCACATCTATTTTTTCTGCATCTACAAGTTTAAAATGCTTATGGGCATTATTCCTCTTAATTATTTCATCTGCACCAGGCGAAACAATATCAACAGTTGATGTCTTAGTATCTCGAAAATTAATCAAATTATTTTTCTTCCCTGTATCTAACAGTAAATTAGCCCATTTATCTAACTTATTTATATCCATTCTTACTAGTCCTTTCAAGCCTCTTTATTGCCATTGATGTCATAGGCATCCTTTCCATTATATCATTTAAATGCTTATTTATGATACCATTTATGTGATATTTTCGTACGAACTAGCAAAAAATGAATACAAACTTTTAAATTTTCTCTAGATTACCTCATGCTCTTCCACATATTTTAAAAACTCTAAACTTCTTGACCAGTATTTCATTCCCCAATTTGAAAAATTCCACTCTTCCATATATTCATTGCATTCATAATCAATGTAATACAATAACTCATCGTAGACAACAAAATTTGTAGGAAAATAATCAATATTCAGATTTGCTTTTTTAGCAATTGCTGCCATTTCTTCAACCTGAGGAATATATTTTTCAACTGATTCTCCATTTTTTACTCTCGTATAGATAGTATCTCCTGCAATATATTCTTTTATTATTATCTCATTAGAAACATCCACATCAAGAAGCTTTGGCATACGGATGCCTATCTCATTTAATTTTTGATAAGCATCCAATTCTGCCTCTATTTTATTTCCGAACTGATAATAGTCGCATGGTTCATGATGAATCTGTTTCAAAACATAATATTTGTTCATAGTATCAACTAAATAAGAATATCCACCTTTTCCGTGTCCTATCAGTCTGATATTTCTGTATGTTTTCCCATTAACATCAATATACGTTTTCACTTTTTCACTCCTTATCTTTTGTCAAAACAAAATTATTTATTCTCCGTTTCTTTTTTATCAAACATAACCCTCTTGTAATGATTATAATTCTTTTAAAAAAAACATACAATGCTAAATTTATTTTTACGAAAAAATAGTTCCGAAAATTGGTGATAATACAATCATTATTATTGAAAAAACAAATGAATTAATTGAAATCAGTGTTGCTCTTTGATCTGATTCAATCATATTATTCAATTTAATATCTGTAAGTACTTCTAAATAATTGTCTGCAAATGCTCCGATAAATCCACCTAGAACTACAACAATTATATTTGGAATAAACACTGTCGAAAAAGCTATCATAGTACAAATAGCAGAAAACACTACAGATTTTCTATAATTATTCTTTTTGAAAACTTCACTGGCTTTAGCACCTATTGTAGACCCTAGTCCCATTCCAAATAAAGTTGGTCCAAGGATCATATTATTTAACCCCATTTTTGGTAACTTGGCTTGAAGGAAAAATAGGATTAACACCGAAACTGCTCCTATAACATTATTTACCAAAATTATTACTCGCATTTTTTTATTTTCTTTAATAAATCTAATACTTTCCTTAGCAACTGTAACAAATCGTTGTTTTATCTTGGTTTCCTTTTGTAAATCTGTTTCAACTTCTTGCAAAGAAAACGCAATTACAACTGAAATTATCCCAATCACAATATCAATCATATATGCTAATGCATATCCTAAATAGATAGCAACACCTGCAAGTAACGTTGAAAGTGAACTTGTAAAACTATATACTGTCAAATCATTTGCAGCAAATTTATCATACTTTTCTTCCATATTTGACTGTTTTAAACTGTCATACGCAAGTGCTTCCCTTGTTCCTGAAGCCAAATTGTAACTAAGTGCAGCAACAACCATTGCAACTGCAAGCAAACTAAATGAATTAACAGTAATCATCATTAATGAATGTAATACAATAGCTATCCTACTTGCTACTATAACTTTTTTTCTTCCAAAAACATCCGCAATTGCTCCTGATGGAATTTCAAAAATCATACTTGCAATATGAAAAATGCATTCTGCAAATCCAATTTCGACCATCGAAAATCCTCTTACAGCCAATAATGCTACCCATGAGGCATTCGCAATCATTATATTTCCAACACTATCTATAAGTAACAATTTTTTAATGTTATTTTTTAATCTGTTATTTTCTAATTTGTTCATAAAAAAAATCTCCTTAATTTAACTTTTTGTTGGTCAAAATAAGGAGATAGTAGCACTCAAATTATTCTTTAAATCAATCTTCGAATCAAACTTCAAATCAAGTTTTTATAACAATCTTTTATTATTATATTAAAAGTGTTATTGTTAAACTTATCATTAAATATCTTGAAGTATAAAAAAGAGCGCACCATCCCCATGATCAGCAAAATAGTTACCTTTCATGAGATGTATGTTCGATGTTTTCCAACTCATACGTGCGCTCCTTTCTTTAAAAATCTAAATTTGCCATATAATTAATGTACAATATTAATACATTATAGTTATTGTATCACAATTATTCCATCAAAATCAATATATCAAAATTAGTATGAAATGATTCCATAAATAATTAAAAATAACATTATCAATGGAATTATATATTTAAAGTAAAGCTTAAATGCCCTACTCAATTTAATACCTTTACCAATATTAACTTCTTCTATATATTTATCAAAGCCCCATCCAAATTTCCATGTACAGAAAACACATGTTAGCAATGATCCTATAGGAAGTAAAAGGTTACTAACAATAAAATCTTCAAGATCCATAATTGTATTGTTAGCTTTAAGTGGATGAATAAAATTCAATACATTAAATCCCAAAGCACATGGAATCGATCCGATTGTAATGATAACTCCTGCAATAATTGCTGCTTTTTTTCGGCTAAATCCAAGATTATCAATTGAAAAACTTACATCATTTTCAAAAACACCAATCATTGTAGATAATGCCGCAAAATACATAAATAGGAAAAAGAAGCTTCCTATAATTCTTCCTCCTTTTAACGACATAAACACATTTGGAAGTGTAAGGAAAATCAAACTTGGACCTTGACCTGGCTCTACTCCAAAAGAAAAGCAAGCAGGTATTGTAATAAGTCCAGCAACAATTGCAACAAATGTATCAAGTCCAGCAACTAGTAAAGCTTCACCTACAAGACTTCTTTCCTTATTGATGTAACTACCAAAGATTTCCATGCTACCAATTCCAAGACTTAGTGTAAAGAAACTTTGATTAAGTGCCGCATATAAAACATTTCCAACTCCTGCCTTTTTTATGTGTTCAACATTTGGCATTAAATAAAATGAAACACCTTTTGAAGCATTTGGAAGTGTTAAAGCATACACACCAAGTCCCAGCATAATAACTATCAACGCAAGCATCATAACTTTTGTTATTTTTTCAACGCCGGCCTGAAGTCCTGCTGAAGCAACAACAACCGTAATCACCATTGTGAAAACCATATACTCTATTAGAACTTTTGGCGATGACATCATTTGAGAATAAATTGACATAATTCCTATTGTGTTTTTACCCTCAAATTTACCTGTTACCGTTAAAACAAAATATCTTAACATCCATCCCGAAACAACTGAATAAAACATTAAAATAATATAATTTCCGAACATTGCAAAATATCCATGAATATGCCATTTAGTTCCCTTGGGCTCTAATTTTTTAAGTGCTGGTAGAATACTTACCTTGCTAGAACGTCCCATTGCATATTCCATTGTCATAATTGGCACACCTAAAGCAACCAAGAAAAAAACATAAGTTAGTACGAAAAATCCTCCACCATTTTTTCCTACCATATAAGGGAAGCGCCACACATTTCCAATTCCAATAGCGCATCCAGCCGACAATAAAATAAACCCTAGTCGACTCCCTAATGATTCTCTCTTCATGTAAAAAAAATCTCCTATCAATTAAATAATACTAATAGGCTTTATAATAGTCATAATATTAATCGTAATCTTTAATATTAACTCTCATATTAATCCTCATAAAAAGCCCACATATTAATATATCATAAAATCGACTTTTTTACATCAACAATTTAAAGGGTCAAAACATTTTCTCAATAGAATAATTTATCAACCATTACCATCGTCTTCATCATCATAATCTAAATCTAAATCATTTTTGTTATCTTCATCTTGATTTACATTATTCTTGTCTTTACTTTCTGAATCATCCTTATCTATCGAACTATCGTTTTGCTGTAAAAAAAAAATTTTTCCACCTTTTACATCTGTTACACTAATTTTTCTGACTACTATTCGAAATAAATATCCGTTGAGCCGAAACCATTTTCTATTTTTAAATTTAAAACAGGTTTAGAACCATCCATCGAAGATTTACCATGAGTTTTCACAGAGCCAAAACCATTATCAGCATTTATTATTACTCTAAGATCACTTGGAATGTAAACACTTAACTTACCTAGTCCATTATTTAACTCCATAATACCTCCATTTGAATCAATTGTTGAGCTAGTTAAATATACAGTTAAACTTCCCATCGCATTTTCAATTTTTCCATTTTTTAGATTCTTAACTGAAACATACTCTGTTCTTTCACCAAATGTATTTTTGATTGAAAAATTTCCTTCTGCATCTTCATATTCCACAGAATTTGCTCCACAATTTTTGTAGAACTCTTTACATTTATCTACTTTATCAAAACCGTCAAATGCAAGTTTTTTTGTTTTTTTCCCAAAAATCAAAGATAAACCTACTCCAATCAACAATGCACTAAAAATGATATATGTTGGTGCAATCTTTTCAATTCCCAATTCTTTTGAAAAATTCGTAGCCATAAGGCCTATAGCCAACATTATTAAAACGATACTGTGCTTATGAATATTTACCACTAACATAATGCAAATAAAAGCCAAAAGCATTCCTATTTTTAAAATTGGAATATGTGTAAAAATTGCAAGTTTATCAACAAATAATGCAACTGCTAAAATAATAAGTGCTAAACCTGATAAAATCTGTTTTCTTCTAATATTTTTCATCTCTTTAACCTCTTTTCCTCCATTATCTCAATTAATGCTTTAATGTATTTCCTTGATGCAAAAGCTTTTTTATTAGTATTGGCAAAAGATATTTCACTTGCTCCCGTGATATTTTTCTTAATTGCTACAATTTTTGACGTATTAACAATAGTCGACTTTGATATTCTAAAAAAATCGCGCGGAAGAAGTTCTGCCAATTCATAAAGTTTTTGTCTTGTCTTATAAATCCCCTTTGGAGTATGAATTAAAATATAATTTCCATCAGCTTCCATAAAAATAATTGTACGTAATTCCAAAAAATGTTCCACATCATCTTGAAAAGCTGAAATGTGAAGAGATCTTGTTGATTTGTTAACTAAACTCTTTTGAAGTTCTATTATCTCATCCGTCAACTCTTTACAGTGAATTGTTATGTAGTCCTCCTCCAAGGATTCATTCACCTCAATATTGATTTTCACTTTTTATCCTCCTTGTAAGTATAGTAAAACATACTTATATTTAGGAATCAACACTTTGGGATAAGAGGTTAATTATACGAGATAAGAGGTATATTTTTAATTTTGATGTTTTATTTTGGTGTTTTATTTTGGTGTTTACTTTTTATACTCAAGTAAATCACCTGGTTGGCAATCTAGTGCTTCACATAATTTTGCAAGTGTGCTAACTTTTATTGCCTTTGCTTTTCCATTTTTTAAAATTGACACATTTGCAATAGTAATTCCAACTTTTTCAGAAAGTTCTGTAACTGACATTTTACGTTTTGCAAGCATAACATCAATATTAAAAATAATATTACTTTCCATTGGTTCCTCCATTTTATTCGTTTTTAATTTTTGCTTACTTTTTTACATTACCTTGTTTCTTTTTATTACACACTTTTTTTTATTATATTTTTCTTTTTATTGCATGTCAACATCAATTTATTGTATTACGATAAATTTTTAATCTTAGAAAGTAATTTTTGATTTTCGTATCCTGTAGAATATGGGAAAAAGCCTGTACTAAATATTAAAAAAAATAAGACTTTGTCTAACAAAAGTACAAAGTCTTATTTAAAATAAAATACGTATTTTATTATTATTTCTGTTAAATACTATTCAGTTATGCTTGTTTTATTAACCTTTGTATCATTTAAACTTGCTTTTAGCAAACTTGTTTTATCTACATTTGTTATATAATTCTGTTCTTTTTTTCCATCAGTAATAATTGAAATCATTACAAAAAAAGCTAATACAAATGGATATATTAAATATGGTACAAATCTAAAACTTGAAACTTTAGAAATGCTTGATGCAACCAAAAGCTGCGCTCCATATGGTATAATTCCCTGCATAATACATGAGCTTACGTCTAATAAAGAAGCGACCTTAGATGATTCTACTCCATATTCATCACCTATTTCTTTGGCGATTGGTGCGGCTACTACAATAGCAACTGTATTATTTGCTGTCGCTATATCCATAAATGCTGTCAAAAAAGTGATACCGAACATACCACCTGTTTTAGATTTTGCTCTTTTTTTTATCAATTCAAGTATAGCCTGAAATCCTCCATTATTTCGAATCAAAGCAGTCACCGACGCCACTAATATCGTTACTATCATCGTCTCAAACATTCCTGAAATTCCGTTTCCAATTGATGACAAAGATGTAACATAACTTAATTTTCCTGTCAAAACGCCTATAAATCCAAATAAAACTATTCCAATACTTAGAACCAAAAATACATTCATTCCAACAACAGATAACAACAAAACTACAAAATATGGTAATGCCTGCCAGATATTGAAATTGAATGTACCTATTAAACTGCTTTTATTCATCAAAGAATACGCAACTAAAATAATAAACGTAATAACTGCTGCTGGTAAAGATATTTTTATATTTGTTCTAAATTTATCCTTCATGGCAACGCCCTGTGTCTTTGTTGCAGCAATTGTAGTATCTGATATGAATGACAAATTATCTCCAAACATAGATCCACCTACAACTGCACCTACACATAATGGAAGTGATAACGATCCGTTAGATGCAATTCCAACTGCAATCGGAACTAACACTGTTATTGAACCTACACTAGTTCCCATCGCCATAGATATCAAACACGCTATCAAAAACAATCCTGGCACTTCAAAATTGTGAGGTATTATATTTAACAACATGTTTGCAGTACTCGTTGCACCACCTGCTCCCGAAGCAATTCCACTAAAAGCACCTGCTAAAATAAAAATAAAAAGCATCGTCACAATATTATCATCTGCTATACCTAATGCACAAATATGAATTTTTTCTTCAAATGTGTATTTTTTATTTTTGGCAAATGCCACAGCTAATGCAACACTAAAAGCCAAAACTACGGAAACGACATAAAATCCCATCTGGCCTTTTATCGGATTTATATACTCAAAATAAATACCATTTCCTAAATATAATACTAAAAAAACAACAATCGGCAATAATGCCCACAGATTAGCTTTTTTCTTAATTTTACAATCCATCAAGCTATCTCTCCTTAAAAAATATGCGTTTTATTTGATCATATAGTGATATTTTATATTAAAACGCTACTCAAACTAACGCAAAAGCGCATCATCTATTTTATCAAAATCTCACATATTTCTCAACTTGAAAATTTGCATTGATAGCGTAAAAATGTCTTAAACTAAAGTTAAGCCATCCTTAGTAGATTTTGGATATTTCTTCTTAAAACGTATTCTAAGAGGAATTGAAATAATAAATAATACCAACGCAATTGCAAAATTATAATAAGAATTTTTTAATCTACTTTTGTAAGAATCTGTCCCTACAACTTTTTGATCAGGACTTACCCATACTTTCTTTAAATTCTTATCTGGCTTATCAACCTGTCCTGTTAATTTATGGGTATACTCTTTGCCATCTTTAAATGTATAATGTACAGTATAACTATATGATTTTCGAAAAATATTTGCAGCATATCGGTAATCACTCTTTATGTTCGTAACATAGCCTGGGCACTCAATATCATTTTTACCCATTCTCGCCCCCTGCATATTTACACATCCTATAATAAGCATAAACAAAGATGCTCCAAATACAAACAAATGAATGTATTTTTTTAGCTTCTGTATTCCTATCCTAGTTTTTATTAAGTAAAAAATAGACAAGCCAATCAAAACATATTTTACCATTTCACAACCTCCGGTGCATTTGCAAACGAGTAAAATGTTGCAACGGCATTCCTAAAATATAAAACTTCTGTGTTTTCATCATCTGCTGAATACATTTTTTGAAGCGATGGATATGCATCTAACATTGATTTTTTTGCTTCATATCTGTCATCTGATTCTAATTCACCTGCGACTCTTAACCATTCTCCTCCTTTAAAAGCACATATCTCTACCTTCGGATTCTTGTGAATCTGTTTTGAAACATCTTTGCTTTTTCCTGTTTGAATATAAAGTTTTCCTTCAAAAATATTAACAGTTCCAAATGGTCTAACTCTTGGCTGATCACCTTCTACAGTTGCTAAATAATAAGTTTCTGCTTCTTTTAAAAATTTTTCTACTCTTTGCATAACAATCCTCCAATTTGTTTTTTTTACTATTATATCACTCTTACACAATATAAATTAAGCCCCTCAAAAAAATTATACAAATTTTTTAAGCACATTTTTGGGACACAAATATTTGAATGATGTACTAGGAAAGGGCGCCTATATCATATGCTTTCATCTATCTTATGAATAAATATTCCGCTTCTCAACTTTGGTTCAAACCATGTGCTCTTAGGTGGCATTAATAATCCCGCGTCTGCTACATTCATCATTTCCTCTATACTAGTTGGAAACATTGCAAATGCTACCGCGTCATATTTATCACACCGTCTCCTTAACTCTTCATAGCCTCTTATTCCACCCACAAATTCAATTCTTTTATCTGTTCTTGGATCTTTTATTCCTAATATTGGTTCTAGAATTTCATTTTGTAGTCTTGAAACATCAAGACTTTCCACTACATTTGTAGCTGAGTTTTCATTTATTCTTTCTTTCTCATTTATTCTTCTATTCTCATTTGTGCTTGTTCTTTCCTCCCCTAAAAATCTACATAATATCCATTCATTTCCAAGACGCATTACAAATTCGCCTTTTCTTCTCGGATGAATCTCGTCCATACTTTCCTCTAATATTTCCACTCGTTTCTCAATCTGCTTAAAGAATTCTTTTTTGCTATAACCATTTAGATCTTTTATAACTCTGTTATAATCATATATTTTTAGTTCTTCTTCCATAAAAATTGCAGACATGACATAGGATGCTTCTCTTTCATTTTCACTATTTTCAGCATTTAATTGTTTATTTTCTTTATCGTAATCTTGTATTTTTCGATTCTTATTGTTTTGATTTTCGTATAATTTTGCGACTTTCACCGCACTTGCTGCACGATGATGACCATCCGCAATATATAGCTTATCTATTTTTTTCAATGATTCCGTCAAAAAAGCAATATCATCTTTTTTACTTATTCTCCAACATCTGTGCCTTACGTTATCTTCTGAAGCAAAATCATATATTTTTTCATATTGTTTTTTATTATTTATAATCTCACGAATTTGGTCGTTATGTTTGCATGCAAGAAAAATAAGTCCTGTTTGCGAACCACATGTCATAATATGGCACACTCTGTCTTTTTCTTTGTTTTCTCTTGTTTTTTCATGTTTTTTTACAGTACCGTTTTCAAAATCATCAGCAGACACACAACAAATTATACCTGTCTGAATGCGATTTCCTATTGTAAGTTCATAAATATAATAACATTCTGTCTCTTCTTGAATTAATCTTTGTTCATTAATCCACTCTTCTAATTTCTTTTTTGCAGCATGATAAACATCGCTTGAATACATATCCATATTTCGTCCGAATAATGTTTCTGGTCTGTCCACTACCAAAAATGAATGAGGATGCTGCTGAACATACTCATATGCTTCTTCTCTGTTATACGTATCGTAAGGTAATGCTGCAATATTCCTTACTTCATGTTCATTGGGTCTAATTGCTTTAAAAGGTTTTATTTTTGCCATGGCACTCTCCTCTTATCAAATTAAACTTCTCTGTGATTTTTATTTTTTTCCAACTATAATAACATGGTTACTTGCACCTAAAACAGATTCTTCTCTACAAACACTATAATGATAATCACACCATGTTGCATATTGTTTTTCGTCCCAACTATCGACTTTTTCTGCTAAAAGTGGTGCTATCCCATCTTGAGCAAAATGATCTACTACCTCTAAATTATGTTCTTTATATATTTTTTCCATTTCATTTTTTGAAGAATAATACGTATCCGTCCAAAAACACTTATCATCGTCATGCTTGAGCACGCCTGTTTCAACTATCTGCTTTGCTAGCCCTGAATCCAAATAATTTGAATCACTAATAGCAACACATTGAAACACATAAAATCTTGGAATATAAGCCGTTAACAAAAGACCGCCTTTTTTTTTAACCCTCAGGCATTCTCTCAAACATTTTTCTCTTTGACTTTCTTTAATCAAGTGATAAAATGGTCCCATATTTAGAACAACATCGAATGTTTCGTCTTCAAAACACGACATATCTGTTGCATCTAAAACTGCCGTTTTCATTTTATAGTTTTTCTCCTGAATAATGTTTTTTATTATATCGACATGGCGTGGAGTTATATCTGTCGCTGTCACTTCATGCCCTTTATCAGACAGCCAAAACGCATACACACCTGTGCCCGCCGCACAATCCAAAATCTTGCTTTTGGGAGGGATGATTTCTTCAAAAACTTTGGTCGTCGTTAAAAACTCAATTCTTCGAGCATTATTTGTAGTTAGACGCTCCTCTTCTTTATAATTCTCATAACTTTCAACAACATGCTTCATCTTTTTTATAATTCCGCCCCTTTAACAAATGTAACATTCCATTTTAGGTTAATTTTATTTTTAGACACTTATTATTTTACCTTATAAAATAATCAAAAAAAAGGGCTTTAAATAAATTTTTAGACTCATATTAACTTTATCCACAAAAAAATCACTGATAATCAAAAAGTGCGACACAATGCCGCACTTTCTTTATACTTTACCATATTCCCATGACCTTCTGCATTATGAGACTTACAATAGTTATTCCTATCCAACAGCCTCCCCCAAGTAATACTGGCTTTCCGCCTGATTTAATGAGTTTTATCACATTGCTGTTTAATCCAATTGCTGCCATAGCCATTACGATAAAAAACTTACTTAATTCTTTAAGCGGAGCAAACACTTCTGGAGACGCTCCATAATTTAAAGATATAGTAGTAATTATTGATGCAATAATAAAATATACTATAAACATTGGAAATGCTCTTTTAAGACTAAAACCATTTGCATTACTACCTTCTTTTTTGGCTTCTTTAGCTCTAAAGAAAGCCAACACGAGTGTAATAGGTATAATTGCAAGTGTTCTTGTCAATTTCACCGTTACAGCCTTATCAAGAGTCTGTGTTCCAAGATTCCACATACTATCCCAGGTTGAAGCTGCTGCTGTAACAGAGGAAGTATCATTTATGGCTGTTCCCGCAAAAATTCCAAAGCTCTTTCCAGAACTGATACTAAATCCTAAAATCTTTCCAAATGTTGGAAACAATAGAGCTGCCAAAACATTAAATAAAAAAATAACCGAAATTGCCTGAGCAACATCGTCATCATCTGCATCTATCACCGGCGCAGTCGCAGCTATTGCCGATCCTCCTCATATTGATGACCCTACTCCAATAAGCGTTGAAGTATTTTTAGGTATTTTCATTACCTTACGAAGTAAAAACGCAAGAATCAATGACGGTAACGCTATTAAAAAACATACTAATATTCCTATCGAATTTTTCTTTATAAATTTCATATTTTTTTCCATAATCTTTTTTCAAGAAAAAATTATAACAAAAATCAAACAAAATATACAGTTATATTTACAACATAACAATCTAAAATTATTTTGGGATAATTTTTATTCTATAAAATCTATAAATATTTCCACTCTATCTCTAACAAAACTATGGCAAGCGCTTATTTTTAAATATTTCCACTCCTGCTATCATAAATAACATCGCTGATATTCCGGACACTACAAAAACATGATTCATATCGCTTAGCTGTTTTTGACCATTTACGTAAGACACACCACCTGTAAGATAGGTTGGAACATAATCTTTTATTTTTTCGAAAGTTCCACAAAAATAAATTACAACAACGAACACGATTAGTACGATTAGTCCTACATTCGAAGATGATGTCGTTGCAAGACACATCATTTCTATGCAAATAACCCACAATCCAAATATGAACCAACAAACTGCTGGCAACATTAAATCTGTAACCGACGAATTATTCCAATAATACTCATTATAAAAATAAGTTACTAACCAACATGTCCAATACCCTATTGTCCATGTTAAAAAGGCTATTATTTCCTTTGCCATAAAAATACTTAATTTAGATACTCCTTTTGTGACAAAAGGTATAAGAGTTCCCTTTTCATATTCATGCGCAAATAAACTAGACATTGCAATCACCACTATTATAAGAGCTACAGGAAGATTTTTATAAAATTGAACCCATGAATCTAATGCTGTCACTTTTGTCATCTTTGTTATTATTCCAGCTTCCGAAAGTGACTTAGACATTTTTTTCATAATATACGGTGTAATCTTTGCAATAAAAGGGTTCATCATTCCCAAAAGAACAAAAACGCCCAATAAAATTAGGCCTTTTCCTGTTCTAATCAATTCAATTATTTCTTTATGTAAAAAAGTTAAAAAATCTTTCATTTTTCCACCACCTCCATAAATAGAGATTCCAGTGTAGGTTCCGAAACCTCATATTTAATGATACTGATTTTATTTTTTACAATAAATTCCAATACTGTTTGCGCATAAGTTTCTGTCGTATTATTAAAAATAATTTTATTGCCTTTCCCTATACTTTCTGGAAAAGCTGCTAAAATTCTAGATATATCATCATTATTCTCCAATGTAACTTCTAACTGTGAACGATGCCCAACTTTTTTTATTTCTTCTATCGTTCCCGCCAAGGCAATATTACCTTGTTCAAGGAATGCCACTCTGTCACAAATTCTTTCTACATCTTTTAAGATATGTGTCGAAAAAATTACAGCTGATTTTTTTCCTACTTCTGATATTATATCTAGTACTTCTTTTCTTCCCACAGGATCTAATGCCGAGGTTGGTTCATCAAATATTACGAGTTTAGGCTTGCAATAGATTGCCTGAGCGACTCCAAGTCTTTGTTTCATACCTCGTGAAAAACCTTTTATATGACTTTTTTCATTTTTCAGCCCTACAAGTTCTAAAAGTTCTTCTGAGCGTATATCTATTTCTTTGTGACTCATTCCTGCTACTTTTCCGCACAAACTCAAATATTCATAAGCTGTCATATATCCATAAAATTCTGGAACATCAGGAAGATATCCTATATCCCCTAATGTTTTTTTCTTATAACTTACTTCTCTTCCGCACACCGTAATTTTTCCTTTATCAAACGGCAACAACCCTAAAATTGATTTCATCAGGGTTGTTTTACCTGCTCCATTTCTGCCGACAAGTCCAAAAATACATTTTTCTGGAACAGCAAAATTGACGTCTGATAATACTTCTTTAGCTCCAAATTTTTTGGCAACGTGAGAGACATTAAGAATATCCATAACTTGTCCTCCTGTTACAATAATTATTCATTATTTAAGCTTGTATTTGTTAATTTTTCTTGTTTCTACAGCATTTTTTCACTTATTACATTTTTTAATTAGGCATCTTCTCTTCCTAATAACAGATACAAAATAGGCCCTATGAAATTCATTCCTAAAATGCAAACTATTAGCCATAAAGCTCTGTTTCCCATTTTGTAGTGATCATGTCTAAGTATATGCACTATGCTATATCCTAATAATAAAAATTGAACTATAACTATTGGTGCTAAAAGTGGTAAAATGTCTTTTGCTATCATATCTGATTAACCTCTCCTTCTAAATTTCTGATGTGTAGCTTCAATATGCAAACTACAACTATTATCCATTCTTTGAGCAATGTAGTCTTCAAAAGGCATAAAAATTTTGAAAGATTACTTTTCTTAATTACAATTATATATATTTATATAATTTTATTCAACCATTATGTAACAAAACTATCTTTATGTAACGAAACCATCACTATCAATTATATTTTTTAAAAATTCACTGTAACATTTTGCTCCTACCGGGATTTTATCCCCAGAACTTAAATAAACTTCTTGATTGTTTATCTTAATTAAACAAAAAAATTAAAGTACATGTATTAAATATGGGACTTATGGATGATACTCCTACAGGAAAACTCATAAGAACAATACTTTTAGCATTTGCAGAATTTGAAAGGATCTGGTCTGTCCACTACCAAAAATGAATGAGGATGCTGCTGAACATACTCATATGCCTCTTCTCTGTTATATGCATCATAAGGTAAATCAGCGATGTTTTTCACTTCATGTTCATTAGATCTAATTGCTTTAAAAGGTTTTATTTTTCTATAAGACGTCTGCCTCAAGCATCGGAAACTCCTCTTTTAATCTTTGACAAAAATCTGGCGTCTTATATGTAAAAAAAGCTCCGTTTGGATCGCCAAAGATTATTAATCTTTTAGCCATTCCTCTTTTTTCAAAGATTTCATTTAAAAAACTAATAAATTTTTGGTCAAACCAATCATAATATACTTGCGCAGTATAGTCATATTTTTCTCCATTAAATTTAAATGAAACTTCGGCTGTTCCTTCTCCTTTTTCCCAAACTTTCTTATCAACATCAAAAGTGACTTCTGAAAAATCAAGCTCACCATCAGAAATATTCATACACCATTCTAAGAATTCCTCGTACTCTACTCCTTCAAAATCGGTAGCAAACACATCTGAACATTTAATACCAAAAAGCAAATACGAAACTAATTCATCCTCGTCAAAGTTTTCTATCATTCTTGGTGGATATCCCTTCATACCTTGCTCGGCTTCTTTTTCACTACTTTCGATATTTAATCCTAGTTTTTGAACTTTGGGAAAATTCTTCTTTACAAATTTTTCAATATCAACCATTAATTACCTCCTCTTGAAAGCAATTCATTTTATTTTCTAATATGTTTCTTTTTCTTACTTCTTTTTTTATTTTTCTTTTTATTGCTTTTTTTTCTCTGCTTATTCATCTTATTGTTTATGTCGCTTTCGTTTGTAAAGCTTTCATCTGTATCGTTTTCAGCTATGTTGTTGTTTTTATTTACATTTTTCTTATTATCACGTTTTATCAGCGAAAAAAGGAACATATCCCAAAAAAAATCATCATCATTTTTCATAACTTTACACCTTCCGTAGCTATAAAATAATGCATATATATTTATTCTCTTACAATATATTTTATTTATCACAGAAAATAAAGTCAATATAAGGATTTGCACTTCTTATAAACATACATTTTCTCCTCTTATTATCTAGTACTAGTTTTTATATATTTTTTTAATTTCTTCGACAATACTTTAGATATATCTATTAAATCTATTCATTATCATATGTGCTATTTTTAAATTTAATAACATAAAAACAATGCCTAGTAAAATTAGCAATGACGTCTTAAAATCGAACGTAATATAATCTGCACACTTTATTAATATCGCCATACTCATTGGCAAACAAATGATACTTGTTATCAATGATGGGATATATTTTCTAATATATATACTTTGACCTATGTGAATAACAAAATGCACTGTTAGGGAAATCATTAAAGCATACCACAAAACATACAATGTTTTATGTGGAAAGAAATATGCCAACAGACTGATACCAAAAAATGGAATAAATTCCTCATATACTGCTAACGCAAACCCAGCCGTTTTAAAATTTTTATAAACCTTTGTTATCTTCGGATACTTCATAAATATATCCTGATTTTTATAAAAAAAGTATTCGAATCCCACTATTTCTTCCATGTCGTGAAATATAAATATGATTGGTAATAATAATATAAACTCTCTCACTTACTCATCTCCTCTTATTCTAACTATTTTCATAATCATTAATGGTATCTTCTGTTTCCGCCATAGCCTGAAGTGTCATTTCCAGCAATTTGTCGAGTTCCCATCCTAACTGTTTTGCACCTCTCTCGATTACTTCCCTGCTGCAGCCTGCAGCAAAACCTTTGCTCTTATATTTCTTCTTGAGAGATTTTAGCGGCATATCCTTTGTGCTCTTTGATGGTCTCATTAGCGCTGCCGCCCCAATTAAACCAGTAAGCTCATCTACAGCAAAAAGTACCTTTTCCATCTCATGAATTGGTTCCACATCGATTGTTGTTCCACAACCGACTGTTATCCCATAACCATGCGAACATACAGCATGGATGATATCATCACTGACTCCGCCTTCTTTAAGAAGTTTAGGTGCTATCAAGCAATGCTCATCAGGATACAATTCAAAATCAATATCATGAAGGAGTCCAACTATGCCCCAGTATTCCTCATTATCTCCATATCCCAATTCTTTTGCATACCATTTCATTACAGCTTCAACAGTAAGCGCATGCTGTATATGAAAAAACTCCTTGTTATATTTCTTTAAAAGTGTAAATGCTTCATCCCTTGTAATCATTTTCTTTCCTCCTTTTAAATATAGCTCAATTGTAGCATTTATAAAATAAGAATACAATCGCTTGGGAACAGCGTGAACAACAAAAAAAGAACCCGACATAAACAACCGGATTCTTTTGCTTATATTCTGTTCAAGTCCTCCCTTACAGCTCTACAGGCATTTTAAGCTCCGCAGATTTATATGCTGCATATATTACTTTCACTGTATCATATGCTAGATTAAATCCAGACTTCGGCATTCTGTGATAATAAATGGATTCTATGAAATCACGCATCTCATCTGTATATCCCCTGATGATTTCATCCTCAAGAAAAGGACAATTCCATCCTGTCTTTTGTGGAAGCATCTCGGAGATATAAACATCATCTAACCTGTCTTCATCAAGGAAATAGGTTTCCATGAAATTCGCCATAGTGAGCTTACAGTTTATGGCTGCATCGTTGCAATAAAGTTCCACATAATTTTTGCTACCACCAAGAAGCGTATCTGTAGCCATAATCATTGCTTTGGTTTTATCTGAGAATGTCAGTATAACAGCACCAAAATCCTCCACATCATGAGGTCTTGCCGCAATATGCCTGTGCTCATAATCAGTAAGCTGATTTGTTATCGTTTCCATATCTGCATAGACACTCACAACCTTGATTTTTTCTCCGCGAGTCTGTGCTTCTACAGACTTCAGCCACAGGATTGCTGTCAGAGGATGCGCACCTGTTCGTATAAAAGTTCCTCCTCCAGTTTTGCTCCATTCTCCTGCAACGGGAGAGCTAGAACCTTTAAGACTTTCCTCTCCCTTGGCAAAAAGAATCTTGCTTTTCTTTTTTTTAATAATCTCAGCTGCCTTTACTATAGCAGGCGCATAGACAAAATTTTCCGCATACATAAACATCTTGTCCGATGTTTCCACTGTCTGTCTTAAACGTTCCAGATTCTCCAGTACCCTCTCATACATCAAAGCCTTTAAAACCTTCGTTCCAATCGGTTCTTCGTCACCCTCCGATCCAAAGTATCCACTTAAAGGTTTCTCACAGATTACATGCTTCCCAGCTTTTAAAGCGCGCTCTATCATAATTTCATGAACATACGGTGGCGTACAGATATCGATTACATCTATTTCCGGATCATTCAACAAATCATCAAAATTCAACGATGAATTGATGAAGCCGTACCTGTCTTTCATAACCTGTACCTGTTCAAACCGCCGTGCTATGATATGCTTATAGCACACAGGTACTCCTCCAAAACGCTTCAATGCATTCATATGCAATTCTGTCGCACGTCCTGCACCTGCAACACCAAGACAAACTTCACCTTTATCATTCATTTAATCACCCCTTCATAGTAACTAGATCACATCTGTAATTTGTAATTAAAACGTCTTCCATCTCCGCCCTATTGCGAAACATCATAAACAAAAATCCAATAGGTTCATTCAGACAATTAATAATCTCGTCTCCTGTTTTCTTTACCCAATACTCATCAAAAATAAAGTTTCGGTATTCATCTGGAACTTTAATCGTTTCTATTATTCCATTCTCCTGTGCAAGAACAGTCTTATACGCATAAAACCCTTTTTGCTCCATATTCACCGGAAATCCTGAACAATCTAATCCGCACTTTGCTCTCGTCTCCCAATAATCCCAATCAAAACCGTTCAAAGGGTTAGATAGCACAGAGTACATATTTCCAAGAACTCTTCGCATCACTTCTATGATCCATGGCTTTCCATCTGCATAAATATACTGAAGATGGAAAATACCATCATTAAGATTAAGTATCTCTGCCATCTTTTCTATCTGACTTATTAGAGTATCTTTGCACTCTTCAAATTTGTCTGCTGGCCAGGTATCAACTTCCACCCTGTAAGGATTTTCGAAAGAATATTCGTTATTTGACGCAACAGCTACAACTTTCTTGTTCAGCAAAAATGTACAGAAACCATATTGTTTTCCTGTAATATAAGGCTCTGCTACTATCCTTGAAGCTCTTGAATTCTCAAATGCATGCCGCACTGCTCCCTCTATATCCTCCGCATCCTCAACCTTTCCAATGCCATTACCTGCACTGGCATCCACTGGCTTCACAATGATAGGTAATTTCATCTGCGGAATGACTCTCATAGCTTCCTCTTCAGATGTAAAATACAGTGCCTCAGGCGTTACTATATCATATTCTTTTGCAAATGCCTTAAACTTATCCTTATTGTGGAGAGTCAGAATTGTTTCATATGGATCATATCCTGGTAATCCTATTTTTTCAGCCACATATGATGCCGTATAAATTCCAAAATCATTACAGCATTGGCAAATGACATCTATATTTTTTTCTTTTGCAATACTTAAGATTTTCTCTTTATCCGAATAATCCGCTAAGATCCACTCATCAACCCAATTATGTCCTAATGGATCTATCTTTGTACCTGTTGCTATGATGTAATAGCCAAGCTTTTTCAGGGCACGGATTAGACCTAAGTCATTGTGAGTAGCGCAGAGGAGAAGAGCTGTTTGAGTCACATTCATCACCTCATTCTATTTTTTTTATAATTCTTCAAGTTCCTTTTAATTTTTTCATAAACACTATTGTAATAAAAAATCTTTTGTACTTTTCTTATGTTCTTGCATCTATACTTATTCTCATAAGTATATTATCGTGTTCTTTTATATTTACATTTATAGGGAATTAACTTGATACAGATGATATGCTATTTAGACATCTAGGTGTTTTCCTTTTGCTTATGTTTAACATCCTTATTTTTTGCTTTTTATAACTTTTTGCAACCGAAAGTTAATTGTCTTCTTTCAATCGCTTTTCAATATCAGAGGCACTGTATAATACTCTAGTTAACATGATACTCTATAAGATCCTCTATCCAACTATTTATATTGCTGAAATCAAAACCTGTCTTATCTGCCAAATCCGTGTTTAAAGTCATATCATCCATGTAACCATTATATGGAGCTGCATCTCCGTTTTCTGAAAAAATTGCCTTTTTTCCAGTCAAATTTTCTATCATACTGATTAATTCCGAAATAGATATACTTCCCTTGGAAGAACCATTAACAGCCCCATCTACGCTATAAGCTACAAGATGACTAATAAATCTTCCCGCCTCATCCTCATGTATGAAACTAAGTCGCTGGTTTAAATCATCGATAAACATTGGGATTTCCTTACGAATATGATCCACATAAAATTTTAGCCTTCCTGTATAATCATTCGGTCCCATAACCACTGGATATCTTACAAATGTTAAAGGCATTCTGCTATATATCTGAGCCGCTGCGCATTCTGCCTGCCTTTTTCCTTCATCATAATCAGCTATTCTATCCATCCATTTGAGCTCGTAAGAAAACGGATCAAATTCATTTTCATAGATATTCGAATGAAACTTTGTATACACAGAACAGGATGACATCAATATATATCTTCCACAAGAAACGTAATCCATAAGATGTTTCACATCATTTGAAGAATATGCTACCTTATCAATAATGCAATCAAAATATATTCCTCCAAGCTTTTCTTTGACCTGCTCCGGATTATTTCGGTCTACTATTATATGTCTTACTTTATCAACAAATAAAATTTCTGCGTTTCCACGCGTTGCAATCGTCACATCGTGTCCAGCCTCTATTAATGCATTCACCATTGGAATACCAAAAAATCTGGTTCCCCCAACTACTAGTATTTTAGCCATTGTTCCCTCCTGCTTCCTTATAATTTTTTCATCATCCAGTCCGCATCTGCATATTTACCATCCGCATATTTCATATTATCCGGGAAATGTCCACACTTCTTAAACCCCATTTTTTTATAAAGAGAAATTGCTTTATAATTATCTGAAATAACTTCAAGTTCAGCCTGTTCATATCCGACATTCTTTGCAACCTTTAACACTGTCTGCAACATAATTTTTCCTATGCCACATCCACAATATTCTTGGTACAATGCTATTGCCACATCACACCTGTGTGCATACCGCTTATATGGTGCGATAGCCATCAGTGAACAATTACCTATATGATTACCATCTATCGTAGCAATCAGCATCAATTCTCTAGTTGCATCTATTTTATCTTTAATAAAATTTTGTTCCTGCTCCAAAGATAATGTCACCTCGTCAGGTTCACGTATCAAAAAAGGTGTTTCTCCTGTCGTAACTTTTAGGTACTCTATAAGAGCTTCAGCATCCTCAACTTCAGCATTTCTAAGAATTACCTTTCGCCCATTTTTATCTATTATCTCCTTAGGCCCAAATCTCATTTTTGATTTTTCCCTCCTCATCAATAACAAATTCATAACTGTCCTCTGTATTACAATTCAACGTTTACAAATTAACTCTCAAGCCCCGAATTTGAGGCACTTCTTCAAACAATGCATCTGTGTATGTACGTTCGTCACCCCATCTTAGTATTAGGAATCACATATATCCCCTGCTATGAAAGGTAGTATCCTACAGCCCTATTAAGATAAATATCTGCTATTTGTACACATAATGGAGCATCGATATACAATCAAAGAATGCTGTTTCAACGAGTGACACTCTAAAGCCTTCATCAACAAGATTCTCTTTACTTTTTGCCATTCTCTTCCTCCCACTTGAGGATATTCTCACAACTTTCAATCACTCCTTCAATATTATACTTGGAACATTCTTCAGGAAATTTTGTCATGAGAGATTTATATCCTTCTACAAGTTCTTTACTTGGATATTTATCAACAATATCATCAATTACTTCACTTATCCAAGAGAACTCTTCAGCGGTGCATTCTGTCTTTAAGAACTCAATTGTAGATGGAATGTCTTCAGAGAGAATTTCAATCTCTTTTTTCCAGCACTGCTCAACTCCATATGTCCATTCATCATCTGTTTCTTCACGTTTTTTTATAACTTCTCTAAAACTATTGATATCCATTACTTTTTACCTCGTTTCTTTGTAGGTTAGTTTAAGTCCTGAAAAATATTACTCTCTATACGTTTTTTCTTATTATATCACGTCCTTTCTTACTTATCTATTTGATACTTCAAACAATGGCAATTATTTATAAGATAATATTTTGGGGAACAATAAATGTTAAAAAAAAGCTGGGAGCAAATGCTCTCAGCCCTTAATATTACTAGATTTCTACTCACTTGTAAGCCGCTTGGAACTATTCTAGTTTCCCAGTTTCAACTCTTTTTCTCGTGTGAAATACTGATAATTTCAGTGTTTCTATTTTTTTATATTCCACGAAGCACCTTGTATTTCCTGTGCTTTTCGGAAAAATAGAATCATTTTAGAATCACTCTCACTTAACATGTGATTCTAACCAAATCACATGTTAAGTAAATTCATAACCAGCTTTACCATAACATCCTTTTCCTCCGGATTAGATTCTGCAATCATAAGTGTAATAGCGACTAGTTCTCCGTCACCAATACGTTTATTGCCATCTCTAAGTAATGCATCATTTCTCTCCAAAAATTCCAAAAACAAAGAGGCCGCTATTCTCTTACATCCATCAGCAAACGGATGATCCTTAATCATAAAGTACAGCAAATTAGCAGCTTTTTCTTCAATCGTCGGATATGCATCCTGACCAAATGCGCTCTGATATATCGCAGAAATGATACCATTTACTTTGCCAACCTCTTTTTCGACTCCGAAGACATCTGTATCAAAAGAATCCCTCATATGAGAAACCATCGTCATACAGTCATCATAAGTAATCCTATATATCGGTTGCTTTCCGTCAGGTTTTATGATTGATTGATGATCATACTGATCCAGCAACGTCAATGCGTCCGTATACAGATTTACAGCTCTTAGGATATCCTTTTCTTCAACATTTAATGCACCTGCTAACATTCGTGTTTGGATATCAACTGTCTTTTGCAATGCATGTAAACGTTTCTCATTTATTGCATAGCCATCAATCATATACTGCTTTAAGATTTTGCTTGCCCACTGTCTGAATTCTATACCACGCTTGGATTTAACGCGATAACCTACAGATATAATGACATCTAAATTGTAATATTTTGGCGGTCTTGATGCACTATTTGTACTTCTGTCGAAAATTTCGACAGAAGTATTTTTCTCAAGTTCCCCTTCCTTGAAAATATTTCCAATATGGTACGCTATAGATGATCTGGCAGTAGCAAATAGATTACTCATCTGTTCTTGCGTCAGCCATACGGTATCTCCATCCATTGGTACTGATAACGTTACTTCCTTGTCTTTCGTTTCAAATAGTATAATCTCACTTTTCTTCACTAAAAACACCTCCCGCGCATATTACTTTTTTCCGAATTTTTTTGATTTCTTCCACAAACTGTCTATCCGGCTTAATTCCCGATAATAATTTTTCAATTAATCCAGCCAGTTCCACCGCCATCAAACCTATTGTTTTAAAGCCTCTATATACCCCAACAATCTTTCTTTTTGCGATTTCTTAAGACTTTCCATTTCAATCAAAAAATCATATTCCTTTGTGCCTTTTGTAACCACTCGATATTCCAACTCCTCTACAGATTGAACCGTATCCTGCAACAATTCATATGGAGTCACTTTTAACACATTGCAAATAATCATTATTTTATCTGCAGACGGATTCGTTTTCTTTCGTTTCCAATCACTAATAGTACTCTTTGCTATTCCAGTGGATTTTGAAAAGTCCATCTGTGTAAGCTCACGTTCTTCCATCAGTTTAAAAATGCGTTCACTAATTGTCATTTTCTGCTCCATTTTCCTTTACACTTTCTTCTATCCATATCTTAAACTTCTCCGGACACAACATAACTTTTGCCCTCCTCTCTATCTTTCTGTGTTTATACGTCTTTCCGCATATTGTCCGTATAAACGTTATATCACTCCCATTTTCTGGCAATGTCAAGATGCTATGTCATCACTATTTTTATACCAGACAGTGCTGCAACAGTACTTTGAGAAAAAGTAAAAGCCGTGAAACCCTTTATTTAAAAGGTCTCACGGCTATTTGCTCGCTTACTCCATCCCTAGAAAGGCATCAATATCTTGCGAAATTGATTTTCTTTTATAGCTATATGTTGTTGTGGTTTTACGTTTATTCCATCGATTCTTTTGCTTTTTCCGTTATTTTTACAGGATATTCTCTCATCTGTGGCTCTCTAAAAGCTGCAAATGCAGCCTTTGCATCCTGTACTCGTCCAGCTTCAATATCCTCAAAGCCTTCCTGTAATTTTGTATGAATCTCTGCAGTCGTCATAAGATCCGCATTAATAGCATCCGGTGCCTGCGGTAATGTAACTCTAAAAGGAATTCCACCTGTGAGTATAATCTGTCTTAAATACATATCAATAGCCGTAGACATAGGAATTCCAAGACGTGAAAGCACATCCTCAGCTGATTTTTTCGTTGTAGGATTAACTCTTAAATTGAGTGTTGCTGTTTTCTCCATACGTATCAACTCCTTTTTATTTGTTGTAACGCGTTTTGCGTTACAATTCAAGATGGGTTTACGATTTTTATCGCTTGTTTTTACCTCCATCCGCTCATGATCCTGATTGAACTTATCTGCCATCTTACGCTGTTTCGATGGCTACAAATGAGAATATGTCATCGTAACCGACATGCTCTCATGGCCTAATCTATCAGCTATCTCCACAGGAGAAAAACCAAGCTCGATAAGATGTGCCACATGACTATGTCGTTCTAAAGGATAGTTTAGGGATATAATTACAATTCGATCTTTAGTTCTCAATCCATTACCTTTAAATCATGAATGAATTAATTTCCCATACAATTTATTCATTCCAAATATACTGATACTCACACTGGCAACTGATAGTAAAACCATAAATACTATTATGCTCTTTTCATTAAGTTTTAAGAAAAAACAAACTGAAACTGCAATTAATCCAATCATAATTATAAACATTATTCCTACCATTGCCGAGAATGGATTCTCATTTTTGGCTGGGAACAAGATTCCTGCCATTGTAAAAAATACTACTGAAAATATTATTGCAACAAATAAATCTACTATAAATAAAATTTCTTTATTTAAGAATATATCTACTATACACACTGGAATCGCCAATACTGATATGTATATTATCTGTGACATTATTATTCTGCAATAATCTTTTACAACACTATATTTCTTTTGAATAATAATATTTCTTAATGATTCAGTCTGTACATATGCATATAGAGAGTTTAATGACAAAATTAGAATTACGTAATATCCCTTATCAATCTTCATTACAATTGTTATCACGTAACTGAATACTGCAATAAAATAATAATTTATTGTATCCACCTTCCGTAAAAAGCTTACCACATATGCACTCAGTATTCTAGATTTTTTCATGATGAATCGACAAGTTCTAGCATATTTATTTGTACAGTTAGCATCGTTATTTGGTATATGAACTATTAAAAACCCCAATATGGAATTAATCACTACAAAAAGTACAGTGGATGCCAATATACCATATTTTTCAGTAACAACCATATAAAAAAGTATGGAAGCTGTACCTGTATTGTCTTTATATGTATACAAAATTGACAAAAAGACATCAGGTATTATAACCAAATAAAATCCAACCAAAAGCAATGAAAGTATACAGATAACAATAATGTTTTTTACTTTTTCAAGCCCCATATAATTACAAAAAATTCCAAATATACTATATAATAATTCAAATACAAAATATATTGTTACACAATTAAAGAAAATATTGCATATTATTCTTGTAATAAATGCTGATCCATCACGAGTGATCAATGTGATTATCAGTGCCAATGAAAAGATAATAACCACTGACAATGCAGTACATATTTCAAATATTAATATTGATATATTTTTTTCTTGTTTAGTCACGGGCATTTGATCTGTAAATTCTAGAAACGAACCCTTTTTCATGAACAATATTTTTACAAAAATAAAAGCAACGAAAGTCCATATAAATACAGAACAACTATAAGAATCGAGTATCACATCTATTTGTCTTTGAGAACTATTTGTGCTCTCGAAGAAATTATATAGTTCAAATGATAAAAAAGCTGTTAATAAGACCACAACTCCAATAATAAACAATCTAAATATTTTTTTATTAAGCAGACCCACATTTAAGACATTGCGTTGAAAAAAAACAAACATGATTTTAGTAATTTCACAAACTTTACTATATCTCATAATCTGACTCCTTAAATCCTACTAAGTTCTTAAAAATTTCAGTCAAATTACAATCCTTTTCCTTTAAATTCACAATGTCTTTGACAGTTCCTTTATATAAGAGTATTGCACGATTTCCCAACTTTTCAGCTAGTTCCAAATCGTGCGTACACATAATTACTAACTTATCTTTTTCTGCTAATTTTCTAAATAGAATCTTACTCACTTCCTTCGCTTCTATATCTATTCCGTTCAATGTTTCATCAACTACAGTTATTTCTGATTGAAGAATAAATGCTGTAATAAGCTGAATTTTCTTTACCATACCATGAGAATAGTTTTCTATAAGATGATTAATTCTATGTTCCATTGCATAATAGCTAATTAGTTTTTTATATTTTTCTTCATCAATTTTAATATCATATAATCTACACATCATTCTAACATATTCGTCTCCAGTTAAAAACTGAGGCAAAATGTTTTCACTAGAAAGATAATACATCTTTTTCTTAAGTGAAATATCAGTGTTATCACTTCCAAATATCTTAATTGAACCTTTCTTATTATCCAACAATCCAAATAAAAGTTTTATTAATGTTGTTTTTCCGCTTCCATTTGGACCCGCTATTACTAACACTTCTCCTCTATTACATTGGAATGCTACATTATCTAATACTTTTGTCTTATCATAAGCATACGATAAGTTGTTAATCTCCAAAATTGATTTTTCCATATTTTACCTCGAATTTAATATATTTCCTTTAATGTAATTACAGCTTTCGCCAATTTATTAATGAATATTTTTATGTCTTTCTCTGTTTCATCAATATCTTTTCTTGCTTGTTCTATCTTTGCTCTATTATCAAGAGCAATCTCATATATTGCTGACGGATTAGCATTCTGCTCCAACATTGCTTTTGTCATTACATCAGCCACACCAGATGATATTCTCGTGGTTGCTGCATTATCCAAATAAATCATTTTTACACCTACTCTATTAAAATATATTCTGCATCTTCACTCCACTTAATTGCTTCCGCAAATAATTGTGGCAGTTCTCTAATCAAAAATTTAGTATGTAACTCAATTGCAGTATTAGCACTTCTCAGAAAAATGATTGTTGTTAATGAAATAATCATCACTAAAAAATTAAATATCACATTGCATTTAAGAATTATTAATAGCAAATTTTAAAATTTAATTTTTTTAGTATCCATCATCTTGTTTCAATTAAATGCTGTCTGTACTTAAGCAATTTTTTTGCAAAAAAATATGTTCCAAAAATGAACATAAATAGAATACCTGCAAAAAATAAAATTGGGAAAGTAGATCCTGTAAATCCAAATGCCAACGATGTGTCACCATCTGCATTTGTTATCGCTTCAAAATATATCGTCTTAAAAAAGCAATATCTGATTCCGTTATCCCCTGACGAGAATAACATTGCCAGAAAACTAACTGTCATTGAAATTAATGTGATTGCAAAAACTACAAAAATACTAGAAAAAAACATCGTTATACTTGAGGATTCTCTCCATTTAGTCAAAAATTCACTTTCCTTCTGATTCATTATTTTTCTCCCTTTCTTAAAATTATTGATTTGTCTGCTTTCATATTATCCTACTAAACTATTAAGCGCAAACTTAAGTCTGTATTTGCATAGTATCAACATTTTTAAAGCATGTCAACATTTTTTAAAGTCTCTATTTATTTTCCAATTTTTTTATATTCTTTTGAAAAGTTTCCGTCAGAAGGTCTCATATTCTATTCTAATCAATGCTGTCAGTATAAACATTCTTATTTTAGAAATGCTTTATTTGTTGTTTTTTATACTGTTGACGAACCTGTATATATTATGCAACAAAGGAATTTTTCTTTTATCTAAAGAACCTGGACTCAGGTCTATGGTGAACTGAACCTCATGTATGAAGGACGTTTACCTGATTGATAAAAAGAAAAAAGGACACTGCCTCGAAGTGTCCTTTAGAACGGCAAGCATGGCTATGTCTGAGATCATGGATACGAATCCTCTTTACTCCACTTGCCTTAACACCTCTGTCCGTTTCATGATGCAAATATGATTTTGAAAGTACAAAGATTCTGTCTGAAGTCTCAATACCATAAATGCTATTGATAAAATCCTGCATCTTTCTGAAAAAAATAGAAGCATATTAGAAGCGATGATCCAAAAAAGACCTGAAACCGTGTTATTTCACACGGCCTCAAGCCATATGGTATATCTTTTCTAATTATTCCATGTTGTCCACAACTTTTTTGAGGTTTTGGTAGACATTTTATAGACGAAATAACTGATACACTAGCTTTTCCATTTTGTTTAGAGTGACATTTTCCGGGACATTTACAGTGACATTTGTTTTATTCGATGATATTTCACCAGCTTTTTTCTATGAATTATAGAAGTAAACCCTGCTTCATCAATCTCATAACTAAACTTGATTTTAGCATCTTTACACAGGCTATTTATACGCTTAAAGCCGCTGTCACTGTAAATGTCACTCAAAATTTTAAAAAGTCTGTACTGAGCATCAATTCACAAGTACAGACTTTAAACTTTCTAAAATATAATAACGGGCTGCGTCAGAAGATGCAGCCCGTTATATTCCTTCTTTGCCGGTATGATTCCCGTCTTTTATAGTTCCCATTTATTTTATATGGTAGGGTTCCCATCTGATAAAGCTCCCATTTCGCTTGGCAAGGGAACCAATCACATCCCTTTAGAGGTACCTAAATCATAAACCGTATAGGCCCTAATATCAAGCCATTTGTAGCATTTCGTCATCATTTTACTGGTTCCACATATGCTCATCTACCCTCACAGCACTTACTATAGATGTCTCATCAGAATCAACAAACACATTAGCTATATCTCATTTAATTTTTTCACCAAATCTTCTGGCCAATAATCATCAATATGTTCATCAATTTGACGTTTCAGAGTAAAACTGCCTTCTCCATTAGTTAAATCTTCAAAAATTGCAAGTAAATAAGACAAAATCACTTCTGAGTTAATACGTTCCTCTGATTTTGATAGATATAAAGCCTTAACAAGTTCATCGTTCGTATCAGTAAATTGTAACACCAACACATCTTCTGAGACAAAGCCTTCGCCCTCATCATGCTCTATTGACCAACATTCAGAGTCATTACTTCTAAAGTACCTTCGACATCTACACTTAATAGCATCGCTCATATTTATCACCTCTTCTTTATTAAGCTATACAATCACATTGCCCTTTTTCAGGACGAAATCCATCAACCGTGCTTGCAAATTCATCATAACCAAACTTCACATATTCAATATTTTTTACTCCATGTCGGTAGTTCCAAATCTATTTCTCATGGTAAATCATGTTAAATACGGCATTCTTATTTTCCACAATTACATGAAATGCCTTATATTTCTTGTGCTTTTCGAAGAAATCGTATCATAATATTATCACGAGGCGCATCATCGTGATACTATAACTATATCGTTTATGCAAGACATATTTTTATTTCATTTTTTTGAAATCGATACAAATAGGCTTTTAAAGTTGCTTCACGATAACTTTGAATAATCGGATTAGCTGAATTGACGTGGTAATCATAGAGAACAATAACCTCGAATTCTTTTAACCATTTTAATAATTGATTCCAATCCTCTTCTGTATCCACTTGTTCGTCTATATCTGCAATACTTATTTTTCGTATTAATGTTTTATTTATATCAAACAAGCAATAGTCGCAGCGATAATCCAGTATGCATTTAACATCACCCTCAAAAACAGGGAAGTCATTTATATTTATGTCTTCATAATTACAGTTAAGAAGAAATTTTTGATAAATATATTTACTCATGGCATTACTCCAAATAAATATCTATTTCCCAAAAAGTTCCCGCCTGGATAGCACATTCCAAAGAGTCTATAACTTTTTTAATAGCTTTTTCTGCAATGTCATTTTTTTGCTTATTTAACATTTTATTAGCAGACTGTAATGCCTCCTTCAAATTTTCATTAACGATTCGCTCTTCTTCACAGACATCAATTATTGTTCCGAATCTTTCGTCAAACTCTTGAAATAGGCCTTTAGGTTGTCTCAAAATATCATACTCCTCTTGAGTAAGTTCAAATGTCTTAACATTTGACATTTCTTCATCATAACCTTCAAATTCTTCTATCCCTATTTTATTTAATGGAACATTCATATAATATACAAACATTTACTCACCTCACATTCTCTTTTTAATCATATAATGAGTCGCCTTCTGAAACTCCGACTTACTTCTACCTCGTTTTTTCCCGTTGCTCTCAACTACATTATATGCGTCGTCACCAAATTGGTCTAAGTACTGTCGTTTTCTGGTTTTTTTAGTTAAATCTTGTACTCGCAAATATCCACTAACATCAGCGACAACTGCCTTAGTTCCGTCAGCACTATAGTAAATTATCTTACTCCCAACCACAACTGGTTTTGCACCAGGAGCAACAACAGATACAACATCATTAATATCCACTGTGTCCCATCCAACTCCATATTCAGCTTTTCTTGCATATCCTTGCTGAATCAGATCAGCTATCATTGAATCTCTTGTTGCCGCATCCTTCTGTGAGCTAACTGCTTCTGAGTAATCTGTTTTAGCATCAGACATTATGCTACCTCCTTCCTACGACTAAGACGTTGAAAGTCGGTAAAGACTTTATATTGTACTCCGTATTCATCTAAAATATGAGCATATTCCGGTTTTAATTTACCATAGTAAATAAGCATATTAGGATTTGTAACAATCCGTTTTGTTCTGAGATACATCTCATTTATCTTGATTCTTCCTCTGCCACATCCAAGTGCGCCTACTGAATACCATGTGTTAGGTGGATATATTGAAAGTACTTCAAATGTATCTAAACAACCAGTTCTAAAATTCGGCATTAATTTCACACCGTTAATTGCCAAAAAAGCATCTGCCAACTTACTAAGAAGCAAATTAAACCTTTGAAGATTAACGTCCCAATTTATTCTAGGACTAAGGTCAAATCCTCCAAAACCTTTATGATTATCCACCTATGTTGCTAATTTGTCTGAACAGGAATCAATCAAATGAAGTACGAAAAAGCAGGTATCCAAGTGAATACCTGCCAAAAGTAATTATATAATTAGCACATACATCAGCGGCTCTATATCATGAGTTGCTGGCTTTTCAAACTTATTTACTTTTCATCCGTGTAGTCCAATCAGGATATGGAATAAATTTAGTTGTCTTTTTAAAATCAGCAAATATTGTATCAGGCATTGAACCGTACACCAATACAACCTCAGGTTCTAGTTCTTTTATCATTTCCGAAAGGCCTTCCCTGAAGAATCTTTTTGATTCAGCTGATTGTATTTGGCCATATGTACCTACCGATACAATACTATGCTTGTCAACACCTTGAAATACAACTTTCTCACCAAGAAATTCTTCTTTAAATGTCCTTTCATCTCCCCATCGAATATTTGGAATAACATATAACCCTTGTTTCTGCAAATAATGTCCTACTGCTCTATTCAAATAGATATCTGCTATTTGGACACATAACGGTGCGTCAATATAAAGTGAGCAGTCAGGTGTAATAATTCCTGGATATTGTTTTAATTCATCAACGTATTCTTCTGTTTTTGTTAGTATATCTCTGAAATTAATATCATGCTCATAAAAACACACGAAATCTTTTTTATCCTGGCTCCTTTCTCTTACTGAGAAAGGAACCATACCATTTGGAATAATAATTTTGTCTGGAGCATCGATATGTGGGATTTCAAATTTTCCATCAAAAAAGGCTGTTTCAACAAGAGATACTCTAAATCCCTCATCAACAAGGTTTTCTTTATTTTTTGCCATTCTCTTCCTCCCATTTGAGTATTCCCTCACAAATCTCTATAACTCCTTTAATGTTATACTTTTGGCACTCTTCTGGGAACTTTGCCATAAGTTCTGTATAACATTGTACAAGCTCCTTACTTGGCACTTTATCCACCACAGCATCGATAACTTCGCTTATCCAAGAATACTCGTCTGCTGTACATTCATTTTTTAGGAACTCAATTGTTGAAGGAATATCTTCAGAAAGTATCTCAATTTCCTTTTTCCAGCACTGCTCAATACCATAATCCCATTCATTATCCGTTTCTTCACGCTGCTTTATTACTTCTCGAAAACTATTTATATCCATTATTTTTTACCGCCTTTCTTTATTGGTTGTTTAGAATCCGGAAAAATCGTACCAATTTGACCATGAGTTTTTATAACTCCAACCCTAACACCTTTCCACATCCCATATATTCTTTTACCATCCGGCACATGACGATTGGCTTTTAAATTAGCAACATGCTCCCCTGCACGTTTAATATCTTTACTCGTCCAAGATTTAGGGAACCACGATTGTCCCATTGAGCGCTGCTTAGCCCTATTTGTATGGTCCAATACATGTCCAACTCTTACTCCATTAGGATATGTCTTCTCAACCTTATATCGTATCCCATACTTATCAAGTTCATTCATTCCAGCTTGCCCATGACCTCCACTCTTCATACGAATATGGCCATTCTTTTGTGGCTTCGTATATGCCCCCTCATTAGAATGAACTACCGAAAACTGACTCGCTGAGCCTGCTGCTCCTCGAGTATTTAACACACGTCCAGATTTAGTTGTGCCCATAATAGTTCCCTCCTGTCAATAAAGACAGACAAGGAACAAAAACAATTAATTTGATCATTTCGACCTCATCTTTCCGCCAACAAATTGTTGGCCAAACAATTAAATATTAATAAGTTTCAATTTCTAATTGCTCTCACAGAAAGATTGTAGTAAAATAATTTATACCAACTTTAGAGAGATTTTACTAAATCTTTCTTACGAGATAAACGTATAGCTGCACCAACAGCTATGCGTTTTTTCTTTTTCTAAATACAATCAATTTACATCACCACCTTGTTCTAGAATCAGCATACCAAGAGTCTCTTTCTCTTTGACGATCATATTCATCATCAAAATCATATTCATAAAAATTCTTTGGTGCTATTTTATTTATCATAGAAGCATACTTAAGAACTATAATATCATCATACTCTCTTTCAGCTCTAGACTTCCACTCATATATAGTATTAGCCAATGTTCTCATTCTTTTTGATGCAGCATCCTCTGAAACACTAAATGATTGAATAATATAATCAACTGAAATATTCTTCTCTCTGCGCTTACACTCTCGTAGTATCTGCTCTGGCATCAACATTTGAGCAGCAAAACAATTGGCTTCTAATTCCTGCTTATGATATAAAGGGTCTGTTTCTTTCAAGTTAAATTTGTGGCCTAATACATAATGTCCAAATTCATGCATTATTCCAAAACGAATTCTGTATTCAACCTCATCTTGGTTGTAAAAAATAATTACAGCTCCACAAAATTCCATAATTACAGCAGATTCACTTCCAAAATGTTTTATAGGAATTCCATATTTTTCAAATGCTTTTGCATATTTGCATAATCTTATATCAGACTGTTCTTTTATGAGAGAGCTAACCTTAAAAGGAAATACTTCAATTGCACTCGATGAAACTAATAATTCATTTGCCTTACAATAAACCTTGGTATAATTTACTGACTTATACACTTCATCAAATGTCATCATCGTCCTCCTCATCATTAAAAATATCCATAAATACAGCTTTTAGCATTCCTTCAGCTCTGTTAAGATCAGCCTCATTAAGTTTTCCCAAATTTCTCTGTAAAGAACTCAATTGTGCATTGGTCGGTGAAATAGCAGACTCATCATCATTACCCAAAAGATAATCTGTCGATACCTTAAAGTAATTTGCAAGTTGAATTAAAACATCTCCTCTTGGAATCGTTCCACTGTTTTCCCACATATTTACTCGGCTTTTCGATACTCCAAGTTTTGTAGCTAACTGATCCATGCTTAGCCCAGCTTTTTCTCTTAATTCTTTGACTCGTATACCAAACACTTGATTTGCCATCTTTAATTCTCTCCTTTCGTGCAATTTTATTGTACAGTACATTTTTATTGTTGTCAACTGTAATAAATACTAAATGTGCACCAAACCATTGTCCGTCATACTACATATAGAAAAACCACCAGTATCTTGTACCGACCCCACAAAGTTAGACCAAAAATCTAACGATTGGAGGTCGGTATTTTTATGGCTAAGTACAGCTACGAGTTTAAGAAAAAAATTGTTGATGCCTATTTAAGAGGTGAAGGAGGCTACAAGTATCTTTCATCCGTCTATGTATAAAGTTATACTTATTTATGTACAAAAAATATTAAATAAAAATGTACAAATGATATGATATATGAGTTAAACAGGAGGAACTCACAATGAT
>NZ_FNPG01000029.1 GCF_900107245.1 Lachnobacterium bovis DSM 14045 | reverse complement strand
CACCCGTCCGCCACTCAGTCACATTATCTTCCTTCCGAAGAATTCAAACAATGCGCTTCGTTCGACTTGCATGTGTTAAGCACGCCGCCAGCGTTCATCCTGAGCCAGGATCAAACTCTCATTTTAAAATTTGATTCTCAGAACTTAGCTTGGCTAATTTCCTTGTTACTGTTTTAAAGGTGCATCTTTTTTGATGCTGTTGTTGTAATCTTTTGATTACTTGAATAATTCTCTTTAGAATCTTTCAAGGTTTTTCACTATTTAGTTATCAAAGTTTTTGTTTCGCTTATCAGCGACAACTTCTATATCTTATCATCTTTCTTTGTGTTTGTCAACACTTTTTTGTTTTTATTTTTCTAATTCGTAGCCACCAATCAAGGTGCTAATAATCGAATATTAAAACCAAAAACAAATGATTATCAATCGCTTATCAATGTTTATATAAACAATTGATGAAAGATGACCATCGAAGTTTTTCTCACAAACCAAAGCATATGCTTCCGTATATATCTACTTCCATATATATCTACTTCCGTATATCTACTTTAGCTTTTATGCTTAAGTTTCCTTTGCTTGTGAGCTCTTCGCTGTCAGCTCAATTATAATATCATCTTTTTTGCCGCTCGTCAACACTTAAAGTGGTTTTTTTTATTAAAAGTTTATTTTTTCTTTTTTCTATATTATTTTGAATCTTCTGAATTTTTCCATTGTTATTTTATCATGTTATTTTTTTAATAATATATGTAATATAAAAAGGCTGTCCTTCCAATAACTAAATTTTAATCTAGCTATTGGCAGACAGCACAATTTTTCAGATATAAGCAATTTACAATCTAAAACTGTAATGGATATTTATCTGTTAATTCTTTTACAATTGCTTTTGCATCATCAATTGCTTCTTCACCTTTATTTATTAATAATGCAATTGCCTCTGCTACTTTATCAAAATCTTCTTCTTTTAATCCTCTACTTGTAGCTGCAGGTGTTCCCAATCTTATACCACTAGTTACAAATGGTGATTGTGGATCATTTGGTATTGTATTTTTATTTGCTGTAATATTAGCCTTATCTAATAATTTTTCTATTTCTTTTCCTGTTAATCCTTTTTTAGTAAGATCTATTAACATTAGATGATTATCTGTTCCACCAGAAACAATGTCTATTCCTCGTTTCTGAAGTCCTTCGCATAAACTTTTTGCATTTTTTATTATTTGTTTCTGATACTCTTTAAATTCTGGCTGTAATGCTTCTTTAAAGCATACTGCTTTTGCAGCAATAACATGCATTAATGGACCGCCTTGAATACCAGGAAAAACAGCTTTATTGAAATTATATTTGTCTGCAATTTCTTTTTTTGCCATAATCATACCGCCACGTGGACCTCTTAATGTCTTATGAGTTGTTGTTGTAACAATATCAGCGTATGGAATTGGACTTGGATGTAGACCTGCTGCAACAAGACCTGCAATATGAGCCATATCCACAAATAATACTGCATTAACTTTATCTGCTATTTCTCTAAATCTCTTAAAATCAATAGTTCTAGCATACGCTGATGCTCCTGCAATAATCATTTTTGGTTTACATTCAAGAGCTATTCTTTCCACTTCATCATAGTCAATTACACCTTGATCATTTACTCCATAAGGTACAACATTAAAGTATTTACCCGAAAAATTTACTGGTGAACCATGTGTTAAATGTCCGCCGTGATCAAGATTCATTCCCATAATTGTATCATTTATATTTAAAACAGCAAATTGAACTGCCATATTTGCCTGTGCACCTGAATGTGGTTGAACATTGACATATTCGCAGCCGAATAATTCCTTTGCCCTTTCTCTTGCTAATTCTTCGATTATATCAACTTTTTCACATCCGCCATAATATCTTCTACCTGGATATCCTTCTGCATATTTATTTGTCAAAATAGACCCCATAGCAGACATTACTGCGGGACTTACCCAGTTTTCTGAAGCAATTAATTCAATATGTGAATTTTGTCTTTCAAATTCAGCTGTTATTGTATCAGCAACTTCACTATCGATTTTTTTTATATCATCTAATGTATACATAACTCGTCTCCTTTTTCTTGTTATTTTCATGTTGTTTTTATGTTGTTTTTAAGAATTCTCCCTTATTTTCATTCAACATTTACTCAATTATATATTAGTTTTTTTTATTTTTCAACTCATTATATGATTCCAACTTATGATTTTTTATAATCTTATTTTTTAGCTATACTTCTAAAAAAAGAGAATCTAGCTATTGTTTTTGAATTCCTTTCAAACTGTATTTAAACTCTTTATATACGTGTAACTTTTACTTCTTTTTTATGTAAATTTTACTCCTATTAAGTTCAATACAATACAATAACTTGATTCTCTGATTTATATTTTGATCTTTTATGCCTAACGTGCTATAGCGTATATGCTTTATGCATTTTGGCTTATATGTTTTATTATAGACATTCGCCTTACGTTAATTATTTAACGCTGCTTTTTTTGTCTTATTCTTATTCTTTCCTTTTTTTGAACTAGATAAGTTTTTCTTTTTTGTTTCTTCATCTTTATCTAGTTTTCTTGATTTTAATTCATACCAAATCTCTGTTGCTATAAAGATTGAAGAATATGAACCTGCAATCAAACCAATCATTAATGGTAATGAGAAGTCACGAATTGACTGAACTCCAAAAACGTATAATGAACATACCATAATGAATGTTGTAATTGATGTATTAATTGATCTTGCTAATGTTTGTGATAATGAAATATTAGCAACTTCTCTTAATTTCTCTTTTGAAACTACATTTGTAGAATGTAGATTTTCACGAATTCTATCAAAAATTACTATAGTATCATTGATTGAGTAACCTACAATTGTCAACATTACGGCAATAAATGTTGTTCCTGCTGTAATTCTAGATAATGCATACAATGTTAGTACCACTAATACGTCATGAATCAAGGCTATAATAGCACTTGCTCCCATTCTTGCATCTTTAAATCTTATACAAATGTATATCAACATAAAAATACATGATACAACTACCGCCTTTATGGCATTAGCTCTCATCTCACCACTAATTGTTGAACTAATACTTTGTGTTTGTATGCTATTCTCTTTAATACCAAACTCTTTATCATATGCAGCTGCTAATGCTTTTCTTTCATTTAGCGATAAATTACGTGTTTTAACAACTACGTTATTGTTTCCTTCAACAGCTGTTGCCTGAATATCAGTTTTTGAAATTGTCTTTCTTACTACTGGAACAATATCTTTTTCAATCTGTTCAATTGTGTATTTTTTACCAAAATCAGCAGTTGTAGATGTACCACCCATAAACTCTAAGCTATAGTTTAACGCTTTTCCTGAATTTAATGAGAAATAAATCATTCCACCAATACCTGCTAGAATAATACATGATGATAAAACATAGTATTTAACTCTATTTTCGATAAATTTAAATACTTTCTTTTCTTTTGCTCTGCCATAAAATTTCTCATCTCTTACACCGAGTGCATGTATTGCTCTAAGGATATGTTTTGAAACAAATACTGCTGTAAATACTGATGCTCCAATTGAAATTGCTAATGTATATGCAAAACCTTTTACAGTACCACTACCTAATGCCATCAAGATTAGAGCTGCTATCATTGTAGTAACATTTCCATCAATAATTGCAGATAAAGCTTTTTTATATCCTTCTGTAATCGCATTGCCAGAAGATTTTCCTGATGCTATCTCTTCTTTTATACGCGCAAAAGTAATTACATTCGCATCTACTGCCATACCTATACCTAAAACAATACCCGCAATACCTGGTAATGTTAACGTTATATCATATAACTGTACAATTGAAATTACTAAACCTGTATAAATCAGCAATGCTAAGCTGGCTACAAAACCTGGAACTTTATATCCAACAATCATAAATATAATAACTAATGCTAAACCAACCGCACCTGCAATTAAACTGTTTTCGAGAGCTTTTCCACCAAGTGATGCTCCTACAACATTTGACTCTATCTCTTTTAATTTAAGGTTAATTGCACCTGCACGAATAAATGTTGCAAGTTTTTTAGCATCTTGGAAGTTCTCATCTTTTGAACGACCTGCTTTTGTGAAACCATTAATTTCACATTTACCGTCTTTAATTACAGCCGAAACTGTTGGAACGCTCAAAAATTTTCCATCATAATAAATAGCAATTGACTGACCTGATGCTTTAGCCTTTTCAGTTTCCTCTGCGAAAACTTTAGTTGCTTTTGATTTTAATTCAAGATTAACAACAGGGGATTTTCCTTCTACTGAATCGCTTCCTGAATATCCTGCCTGTACTTGTGCAACATCAGAACCTGTCATAATGATTGAACCATCTTTTTTCAATTGGTCTATGCTAACATTTAATTTATAATCTTTTTCACTATCACCAGTCTGGTTTACCCTTGAATAGTTTTGTTGTCCATCTTTTCCAGTTTGTCTAATGAAATAAAGTGTTCCTGGATTACCTAATTCTTCAAGTACCTTATTTGCGTCTTTAATTCCTGGAATTTCTACTGCAATTCTGTCTGAACCGCTTTTATACACTGAATACTCAGTACTATAGTTCTCGATTCTTCGTTCTAATTTAGCAATTGTATCATTTATATCTTCTTTCGAAGGATTCTTATCTTGGATTTCGTAAGTAATTGATACACCACCTGCTAAATCAAGACCCAACTTGATTGGATATTTACTACCCTTTTTATTCTTTGCTCCCGTATCCTTAATTACAATCCCTGAAAACGCACCCAACGTTAGAATTGCAACAAGGACAAAAGCAAGAATGATAACAGCTTTCTTTTTTTTCATCTTCTTTACCTTCCTATCTCCTTTTAGTATGTTTTACTCAAGTGTAAAACCGTATGCTTATTTAGTTTAACCCTAAACTAATAAGATTCATAAAAAAACCAATACACTATATTTTTGAAATTAATAATTTCAATTACTCTTCTTCAGTTCCTGATTCCATGTCTGCTTCTGCTGCCTTAATCATGATTGAACATTCAACACGTTTTCTTTGAAGTTCGCATCCTAAATCATATGTATCATTGATTGTTCCTTTTTCATTGTATGAATTAGCTGCGCATCCTCCACTACAATAAAATCTTGCGAAACAATTTTTACATTTTTCTCTTGAATATACGTTACATTTTTTAAACTTATTAACAATATCTGTTTTTTGTACGCCTTTCCAAATGTCACCTAATAAGAAATCTTCATTTCCAACAAACTGATGACATGGGTATAAATCACCCCAAGGAGTTACAGCAAGATATTCAGTACCTGAACCACAGCCTGATAAGCGCTTAGCGACACATGGTCCTCCCTCTAAGTCTATCATAAAATGGAAGAAGTTGAAATCTTTTCCTTCTTTTTTACGTTTAACCATTTCTGCTGCAAGTTTATCATACTGTTCAAATAATTTTGGTAAGTCTTCTTCTGTTAAACAATACTCTTCTTTTGGATCTGTTACAACTGGCTCTACTGAAACCTGTTTAAATCCAAGGTCTGCCAAATGTAAAACATCTTCAGAAAAATCTGTATTGAAATGAGTATATGTACCTCTTACATAATAGTTATTCTGATCTCTACTGTCTGCTAATTTCTGGAATTTTGGAACTATTAAATCATAACTTCCTGCACCTTTTCTAAAAGGTCTCATTCTATCATGAACTTCTTTTCTTCCATCAATACTTAATACAACGTTGCTCATTTCTTTATTAGCAAATTCCATAACGTCATCATTTAACAATACACCATTTGTTGTAAGTGTAAATCTGAATTTTTTATTATGAATTTTTTCTTGTGAACGACCATATTCAACTAATTGTTTTACAACATCAAAGTTCATAAGTGGCTCTCCACCAAAGAAATCCACCTCGAGATTTACTCTATTACCTGAATTTGCAATAAGGAAATCAAGTGCCTGTTTTCCTGTTTCATAAGACATTAATGCACGTCTTCCATGATATTCACCTTCTTCAGCAAAGCAATATTTACAAGCTAAATTACAATCATGTGCAATATGTAAGCATAAAGCTTTAACAACTGTAGGTCTCTTATCTATTAAATCTGTAATGTATCCTTCATAATTATCTGGAGTAAATAATTCCCCATTATCTTTAAGCTCTTGAACTTCTTCAATTGCCTCTTTTAATTCTTCTTTAGAATATTTATCTCCTAATTCCTCGATAATCTGTTCAGATGTTTTATCTTCAAATAACGCAATTACATCATAAGTCATATCATCGACAACATGGATTGCTCCACTATTAACATCTAAAACAATATCATAGCCATTGTTCTTAAATTGATGAACCACTATAATATTCCTCTCTTTCTTTGTAACTTAATTATTAAATCAGCCCGTATAAATATGATTCTTATGGGCTTTTATTTTTTTATTCATAGTGTAGATTTTTTATTCATAGAAAAAACCGCACGTCTCTTAATTCGTGCGGTTTTTTCTGTTATCTAAACAGTCACAAAATTATTTGCACTGTTCGCAAGTCTGGTTACCTACTGTACATGATGTTTTGCAAGCAGACTGGCATGATGTCTGGCACTCACCACAGCCACCTTTTTTAATTGTATTTTGTAATCTTCTTGTTTTAAGAGTTTTTACGTGTTTCATATTAATTATCTCCTTTTCTTTGTATTGACAAACAAAAGACAATTCGCCTATCTTCTTTAATTATAACATAGGGAATAAAATATGGAAAGAACTTTTTATAGTTCACAATTATTAACTGTACGTGGGAATGGAATTACGTCACGAATATTTCCCATACCTGTTAAATACATTACGCAACGCTCAAATCCAAGGCCAAATCCTGCATGTCTAGCTGTACCATATTTACGTAAATCAAGATAGAATTTATATGTTTCTTCATTTAAACCTAATTCTTTCATTCTTGTAATTAATTTATCGTAATCATCTTCTCTTTGACTACCACCAATTATTTCTCCAATTCCTGGAACTAAACAGTCAACTGCAGCAACTGTTTTATTATCATCATTTAGTTTCATATAGAATGCTTTGATATCCTTAGGATAATCTGTTACAAATACAGGACGTTTGTAAATCTGTTCTGTTAAGAATCTTTCATGTTCTGTTTGTAAATCACATCCCCATTCAACTTTATATTCGAATTTATCGTTATGTTTTTTAAGGATTTCTACTGCTTCTGTATATGTTACTCTTGCAAAATCGTTACTTACAACGTTGTTTAATCTCTCTAACAATCCTTTATCTATGAATTTATTAAAGAACTGCATTTCTTCAGGAGCATTCTCTAAAACATAATTGATTACGTATTTTAACATACTTTCTGCTAAAATCATATCATCTTCAAGATCTGCAAAAGCAATTTCTGGTTCAATCATCCAAAACTCTGCTGCATGTCTTGTTGTATTAGAGTCTTCAGCTCTAAATGTTGGTCCAAATGTATAAATGTTTTTAAATGCCATAGCATATGTTTCTCCATTTAATTGACCTGATACTGTTAAATTAGCTGGTTTGCTGAAGAAATCTTTTGAATAATCAACTTTTCCATCTTCTGTTTTTGGAACATCATTAAGATCAAGTGTTGTTACCTGAAACATTTCACCTGCACCTTCGGCATCACTTCCTGTAATTAATGGAGTATGTACATAAACAAATCCTCTTTCTTGGAAGAATTTATGTATTGCATAGGCACATAAAGAACGAACCCTAAATACTGCTTCAAAAGTATTTGTTCTTGGTCTTAAATGCGAAATAGTTCTTAAATATTCCATTGTATGTCTTTTTTTCTGTAATGGATAATCTGGTGTTGATGCACCTTCAATTTCAATTGTTTCTGCCTGTAATTCAAACGGCTGTTTTGCTTCTGGTGTTGGAACTAAAACACCTGTTACAACAAGTGCAGCACCTACATTCACTTTTTCAACTTCTTCATAATTTTCGATACCATTTCCGTATACAACTTGAATAGGCTCGAAAAATGTACCATCATTTAATACAATAAAACCAAAATTCTTTAAATTACGGTTACTTCTAACCCATCCACCAATTGTTATTTTCTGGTCATAATATTCTTCTTTATTTCTAAAAATATCTCTAATATTTGTTAAGTTCATAATATCTCCCTTCTAAAAATATCTCTTTCAACTTTAGATATTTAATATGTGAACTTTTTTATTTTTCAGTAACTTCTGCATCTGAAGCCACTTTATCTGCTGCTTTTTGTGCTCTTAAAAGCATATTAATATATTTTTTGCCTTCTTTTACGTTATCAGCCCCAAAATATTTGTATACATCGTTATCTTTTTTGAATATACCTTGTGAGTTTTGAATTAAATTTTTAATATATCTCTCACTTTCATCAGCTGTAACTGTAATCTTTTCTTGGTCAGCAATCTTTGTGAATGCAAGTTCAAAAGAAATCTGCTCTTTTTCAAATTGTTTCCATTGTTTTTTTGCATCTTTTAAAGACATATTGTTATCTTTCAAGTATTTTGTAATACTCTTACCTTTGCAATTTTCTTTTACAAATGCATCTTTGTATTCTTTAATTCTTGTTTTTAAATAGTCATCTGGAATCTTAATATCACTATTTTTAATTACATAATCTTTGATTGCATTCATTTTTTCTTGGTATTTTTGTTGTTTTACTTGTTCTTCATATTGATCAGAAATAGCCTTCTTTAATTCAGCAACCGAATTAATATTATATGTTGAACCGAATTTTTCTTTTACCATCTCATCTGTAACATGATCTTTATCAACTGTCTTGTAAATACCTTTTATTTTAAATTCAAATGTTGTCTCTTTTCCTGCTAATTTTTTTTGTGAATAATCCTTAGGAAATACGACGTTGCTTTTTATAGTAGTACCTACCTTGGCACCTTTTAAACCGTTTGTGAAGCCCTCAATATATGTAGTTCCAGTAGTAGGATCCGAATTCTTTGAAACATCTAATAAAACATCTGTCGCTTCTCCGCCCTGAAATTTTTTATTGTTTAAGTATCCTGTGTAATCAACCATTACCAAATCACCGTCTTTTACAGTGTCACGATCTTTTATTTCTTGTCTATTTAAACCTTGGTTTTGGATAATTGATTCATATTGTTGATCTAAATAACCATCTGGTAATGTATACTGCGAACTATTAATTGTTACAGGTATCTTTTTATAATTTGCAAGCTTTTTAACTAGCTTATTTGCATTAATATTATACTCTCCACTCCTTTTTTCAGTCTGTTCAGAGCCCTTAAAAAAATTAATTGAGCAAGCTGTTGTCTGGCTTGCCAACATTGATGCTAATAATACTACAATTATCTTTTTCTTCATCACTTTATCCCTTTCTTAATTCCTATTAGGAATTTCATTAACTTATTAAACATACCACATTTACAGCAAAAAAAAAAGTTTTTACTCAAAAAAGTCATAAATTGTTTACATATACCACATGTATTTCATTGATTTTTATTAAAATCAATGATAGAATTAGTTTATTGAAATAAAGGAGGATTCCCAACAGTGAGCATTATTACAATTATATTATGGGTTTTCTTAGCTGTTCTTCTTGCTGCTTTCATCGCATTATTTTTTCTCAACAAAAAATATTCAAAAGCAAAAGAACAACAAGATTTACTCATTTCAAAGAATTCCGAATGGATTACATTATTAGTCATCGAGAAAAAACGATGTAAGGCTAGTGACTCAGGTTTGCCTAACAGTATTAAGCAAACACTTCCAAAAGCTTTTCGTCGTTTCAAAAAATTAGCAATTGTTAAAGGTAAAGTTGGTCCAAAAATTATATCTTTTATTGCTGATGAATCTATTTTTGATGATATTCCTATTAGAACGGAAATTCGAGCAAGTGTTTGTGGTCTTTATATTACAGATATTCGAGGACTTAGAACACCTATTGAAAAGAATCAAAAGAAAAAAGGATTCAGAGCTAAAATGACTGAAAAATATAATGAAGCTTCAAAAGAACTTAATAATAACAAAAAGAAAAAATAAAATATATATAAAAAACTGTGCAAAAATTATTTGCACAGTTTTTTCATAATACAACTGATAAATTAATTATTTATATTGTACTCCAACATTTATTTTACAGTCATATTTGTAGTCTCTAGTAAATTCTAAAACATAATCTAAATCTATTTGTAATCCAGCATCTGTCTCTTTTATTAGAATATTATTCGTAATAAATCTAATTTCTATAGTTCCAAAAGTGGTTACATAATTTGTCAAATTTTTTTGGCCTTTTTTGAACACCATTTTTGAATTTATTGATCCTTTTTTTATGACCTCTATTTTGTCTTTTTCAACTTTAATAAGGTTATTTGTGACACTTTTATCTTCTTCTATTGTGCTATAACTTATGAAAAAATTTTCATCTTTTGAATGAAATTTACCATTAGTTACAATTTCAGATGTATTAGTATCTTCTGGTTCTTTTTGATTGATTTGTTTTCCTCGAACCGTCACTAATATATCTCTTGCCATCTATTCACCTCTAATCTTCCTGATTTCGAATTACTTCTTTAACTGCCAATGCCTGATTCTTAATATGCTTTTGCATAGCTACCGTCAATAATGACTCATCTCTCTCCTCTAAACCTTTTACTATAGCGTTATGCTCTTTTATAAGTTTAGGATAATTCTCTGGTTTTTTGATATATTCTACTCTATATCTATACATCTGTTCTCTTAAGTTACTTAATAAAATAACTAACTTAGGATTTTCTGTTGCTTCATAAATTGTATCATGAAACTCGACATCTTTTTCTGCAATTGTAGTAATGTCACTTGTTTCAAGACTTATCTCAAACTCTTTTCCTATAGTTTTTAAATGTGTTAATTGAGATTCTGTCATTTTTTTGCATGCAATTTTAGCTGCTAATTCATCGAGTGCCTCTCGAATCTCTAAAACATCTTCCATATCCTTCTCAGTCATTTTAGCAACCTCTGCACCTTTTCTAGGTATTGTTACTGCTAAACCTTCTTGTTCAAGCATTCTAATTGCTTCTCGGATTGGAGTTCTGCTTACTCCCAATTTAGTTGCTAGTTGAGCTTCCATCAATCTTTCCCCCGGACGTAGCTCTCCTCTTAGAATCGCCTCTCTTAATGTGTTAAAAACGATATCTCTAAGTGGTAAATATGCACTTGTATTTAATTTTAAGTCTAATTCCTCTGTCATAATTTTCACTTTCTCCTATTCTAAACCTTCCTAAAACAAAGGACCCCACAATATCTAAGCCCCTTCCTGCTTAGCTTACAAGTTCCTTTTGTAACATTATTGTACCTTTATTTTTTGACGTCGTATGTATGAGTTGTAACCACATATGGCGCTAAGTTTGTTTCTTTTAATTTTTTATAAGCTTCTTCTAGCTTATCTTCATCATCAAATATGCCAAATACTGTTGGTCCGCTTCCACTCATTAAAGAATTAACAGCACCTAATTCAAGCATTTTATCTTTGATTTCTTGAATTATCGGATGCATTGAAATCGAAACACTCTCTAAAACATTTCCCATTTTAGATGCCATACCATATAAATCGTTATTTGACATATCTTCCATCAATCCGTCTATATCCGGATGAATAGTATTCTCATCTAATTTTAGATTTTGATATATAACCTTTGTTGGAACAAATAATTTAGGTTTGGCGACTAACAAATTACAGCGCTTAATTGGTGGTAATTCTGTTAATACTTCACCTATTCCTTCCGCTAAGGCTGTTCCTCTTTGAATGCAAAATGGTACATCTGCACCTAAGCGCACTCCTAATTCTTTTAGTTTTTCTTTGGTCACATCAATATCAAATAATTTTTTCATACCTATCATTACGGCAGCAGCGTCAGAACTTCCCCCTGCCAACCCTGCTGATACAGGTATTCTTTTATCAATTTTAATTGATACACCCTGTGTGATGCCAAATTCGTCTTTCATCAACTTTGCAGCTCTATAAGCCAAATTATTATCATCTACTGGTAAAAATGATAGCGAAGTCTCTAGTTTTATTTCATCTTCAGCCAACTTTTTCATGCAGACTTTATCATATATATTAATATTTTGCATTATCATTCTTACTTCGTGATAACCATTAGCTTTTTTACCAACAACATCTAGCCCAAGATTAATCTTGGCTAATGCCTTTAATACTACTTTGTCCATGATTTTTCTCCTTATTGTATACAAAAAAATCTTAACATCATTTCAAAAAAAGGTCAACTCTTGCGCGTTTTTATTTCTTGAAAAATTTGTTAATTCTTTATGAATTTTTGCCGATAAATACTGCAGAACTTTATGTTACACATGCCATTCTGTCGTATTTCATAGGATATGACTTTTGACAGATTTTACACGGCATTTTTTACCAAGGAGGGTATCTTTATGAGTATAGGAGCGATCACCAACAACCAGGCTACAACAATGGCCGCTTCTACCGTTTCAAAAAAAAGCAATGAAACTGTAGAGGAAAAGAAAACTAATAAAAGTGGATTTTCTGAGGAAGCTGCTGTATATGAAAAAAGTGATTCTAGTCAAAATAGCTCAGTTAAAAAAACTGATAATTCGGCTATTATAGAACAGCTTAAGCTTGACGCAGAAACACGCAAACAACAACTTATTAGTATTGTACAGCAAACAATCAGTGGACAAGGCAAAGCCTTAGCTGCAACTGATGATATATGGAAATTCTTAGCTTCAGGCGACTTTACCGTTACTCCTGAAGTTAAAGCACAAGCACAAAAAGATATAGCTGAAGATGGATATTGGGGTGTTGAACAAACTTCTGACCGAATTCTTTCTTTTGCAAAAGCTTTAGCTAACAACGATCCTTCTGCTGCCTCAGAACTTCTTGATGCTTTTAAACGAGGATTCGAACAGGCAACAGGCACATGGGGTAAAGATTTGCCAGAACTTTGCCAAAAAACTTATGATGCAGTCTTAGAAAAATTTGACAAATGGGTAAATGAAGGTAAAACTTCTACCGATACAAAAACTGAAACTTGAGAGATATAATTTTGGAAATTACCAATGAGAAGGCATAATTATCCCATGTCCTCTTATGTCTTCTCATATTTGTAAAGCCGAAGGCATTCCCTCCTCTTCTAATGCCCTCGGCTTTTTTATATTATAAATACATATTTTATTTATTCTTTTTTCCAAAAATATATGTCAGAAAATAGATTACTGACGCTATAATCACTATCATTGGCCCAGTTGCAACATTAGTATAATAAGATGACCACAATCCTAACACTCCAGAAAATAAAGCAATTATAATGGAAAACAAGTGATATTCTCTTAGATTTTCCGCCATGTTTCTGCTGGCTGCTGCTGGTAAAATAATTAAAGCATTTATTATTAATATCCCAACCCATTTTATTGATACAGTTACTATTAATGCAACAAATACCGCAAATAAGTTTTCCAATAATTCTACTTTTATATTTTTACTTTTTGCCAATGTCTTGTGGATTGCTATTGCATTTAATTCATTTGACGCAAATATCCAAAAAATTATTGTTGATAAAAATATAACAGCAAGGTAAACTATTTCTTTTGAAGTTATACTTAATACATCTCCTACAAGCATACTTGAGTACTGACTAAAATTTCCACCTTTACTCAATATTGCAAGCCCTATTGCAACCGAGCACGATGAAAATACTGAGATTATTGTATCTTTTGAAGCACTACTGTTTTTACTTATCTTGTTGAGTAATAGAGCGAATATCACTGCAAAAATAATCATTGAAATATTCAAATTTTTCATACCACATATTACTCCAACTGCAATCCCTGTCAATGCTGAATGCCCAAGTGCATCAGAAAAAAATGCCATTTTCTTATTGATTATCATTGTTCCAATAATTCCGAATAAAGGAGTGATTATTAGTATAGCTAGTATTGCATTTCTCATAAACTGAAAATTTAACCAGTTCGTAAAATTCATTATTTTAATCCTCCTTTGTGCCAAATTGTTCAGCGACGTAATCAAGGCTTCTCTCTTTTACATCCTGCTCCACATCAAACCAAGAATTAACATCACCCTTAAATATTCTTTCAAATTCTTGACTATTAAATACTTTTTCTGGATTTCCCTGACAAACTATGGTTTTATCAATCAGTGCTACATGATCTGCATATTTTTTTACATAATCTAAATCATGTGATATTAGAATTATTGCTAAATCATAATGTGTTTTTAAAAATTCCATAGTTTCAAAAAAAAGCTTCATTCCGTTTTGATCTATTCCCGAAACCGGTTCGTCTAACAATAACAGATTAGGATTATCCATTATTGCCATTGAAAGCAAAACTCTTTGAAGTTGACCGCCTGATAGATTACAAACCTTTTTATCTATCAATTCTTCTGCCTCAAATACTTTCAAAACTTTTTTTATTTTATTATAAATTTTTTTCTTTTTATAAAGAAAAATCGGAAATCTTGATTGATAACTTGCTATCAAATCAAATACAGAAACAGGTGTATTTTTTTCAATATTAATTGCCTGAGGAACGTAACCAATTTTTAATTTTTTTATATGTCCATCTTTGGTATCTCTAAATTCAATACTTCCAGAATGTGGAATATCGTTTAGAATTGCACGTATAAGGGTTGATTTACCTGCACCATTTTGACCAATTATTGCATTTAAAGATCCACAATGAACATGTAAATTAATATCTTTTAACACCTCTTGTTCTCCGAATTTAACTCCGAGATGTTTAATTTTTATGCAATGGAAACCACATGGGTTGATTATTTTTTGCATAATTTCTTCCTTCCATAATGCTTTTGTTAATTGTTAATCATTATTTTTTCTATTTTATCCAGATTTTGAGTAATACCTTTTATATAGGCATCCTTTTCATATTTGCCTCTGTTTAAAGGATTAAGATAAATAACTTTTACATTACTTTCTCTTTCAACAGCATCGCCAACACTTTTAGCATATTTTTTTTCTGCAAAAATATATTTCACGTTATTTTCTTTAATATGCGTCAAAACATCTGCAATCTCACCTGCGCTAACTTGTCTCTCTTCATCTAAATCTAATGCATATTTAACATCTAAATTTAATCCCTTAGCTGTATATTCAAATGCTTCATGAAATACAATAATATTTTTTGCTGAATTTTTAGCCAAAAGCTCTTTTTCTCTTTTTTGTATCTTCTTTAATTTTTCATCATACTTTTTAGCATTTTTTAAATATACGTTGGCGTTATCAGGATCTGTCTTAGCCAGCTGTTTTGCTATATTTTTTACTTGCTGTCTATAGGTATACGTCCCCATCCAAGTATGTGCATTCTTTTCGCCATCTTCTTTAATCAACTCAATCCCTTTACTAGAATCAATTATTTTGACATTTTTATATTCTTTGACAACGGTTCCCAAAAAAGATTCCATTCCCGCACCATTTGCAACAAAAATATCTGAAGAAGATATAAGTTTCATATCTTGTGTAGTTAATTGAAAATCATGCAAACAACCTGTTTTGGGTTCACTTAAGTTTTTTAAATTAACATCTGCACCATCAACTATATTCATCGTTGCTATATATACCGGATAAAAAGAAGTAACTATTGTTTTATTTTTAGTGACTTTTTGAGGCGTTTCCCACATAACGTAGGCTACTGTACAAGACACAAAAAAACAAAATGTTGCTAAAAGAATGGCACCTAATGTTACGTATCTGTTTTTCATTTTTAAACTATTCCTTTCTACGAAAAAGTTTATCTGTTTTTTATTTTATTCTTATGCTTTCTTGCCACTGCTTTTTTTTGTTCTTTTTTATCAGCTTTTTTCTGACGCTGTGCTTTAGTCTCTTTTCCAATTTTTTTCCAGCGCTCTTTTTTAGTTTTTTCTTTTTTTTCACCTTGTTTAGAAAGAATATATTCTTTTTCTTCTCTAGCCGTTAATACTTTTCTTTCGATTAATTGCTCTTTTGTCATAGGAGTCTGATCTGGATTTCTTAATAAATAATTATCTATAAGATCCATCAATTCATTCTTTCCCAATTTAGTTTCTGAAGAAAAAGGAATTAATACATCTTCCTTACCCATTCCAAGTATTTGTCTTATTCTTGAAACGTGGGAATTAATCTGACTAGGCTTCAATTTATCAGCTTTTGTTGCTACTATAATTGGTTTGAATCCTTGTGAATTAATCCAATCATACATTAGGCAGTCATTTTCTGATGGCTCATGTCTAATATCAATCAGTAGGAATACTGCTTGTAATTTAGCTGATTGATGTAAATAGTTTTCTATCATAACGCCCCACTGAGCTTTAATCTCTTCATTTGCTCTAGCGTATCCATAACCAGGTAAATCAACTAAATATCCTATGTTATTAATATTATAAAAGTTAATAGTTTGAGTTTTACCTGGCTGAGATGAAATTCTAGCCATACCTTTTCTATTCAAAATAGTATTAATCATCGAAGACTTTCCTACATTTGATTTTCCTGCAAAAGCAACCTCAAACAATGTATTTTCCGGGAGAACACTTGTTACTCCACAGACTGTTTCTAATTCAACACTTTTAATTACCATATTTTTTCCTCTATTTATCGGCATAAATATATTTATGCATATTTTTATTTTACAAATGCAACATCAAGTACTTCTTTTATATGTTTTGTAAAAACAATCTCTATTCCATCTGTTATCTCATTTGACAATTCGAAAATATCTGCTTTATTCTTTTCTGGAACACATACTGTTTTAATCCTAGCATTCTTTGCTGCTAAGATTTTTTCTTTTAAACCACCTATAGGCAATACTCTACCTCTGATAGTTATTTCTCCTGTCATAGCAACATCCGCTCTAACAGGTATTTTTTTTATTGCTGATAACATTGCTGTTGTCATAGTTACGCCTGCTGAAGGACCATCTTTAGGAACAGCACCTTCAGGAATATGAATATGAATATCATTTTTTTCAAAATAATCATCTGAAATACCATATTCTTTACTCATTGATCTTATATAGCTTATACCCGCCTGCGCAGATTCTTTCATAACATCGCCTAACTGTCCCGTCAACTTGAATGTACCTTTACCAGGCATTGTATTAACTTCAATTTCAAGAGTATCTCCACCAACCGCTGTCCAAGCTAAACCTCGAACAATTCCAACTTCATCTTCTTCATTTTTTGAATCAAATGTATAAATTTCTTTTCCAAGATAATCTTTTATTTCATCAGTTCCAACTTTAATGGATAATTCTTGATTATTATAAACTTTTCTTGCAACTTTTCGACAAACTTTTCCAATTTGTCTTTCAAGATTTCTAACGCCAGCTTCCCTTGTATAACTTCTTATCAACAAAAGTAAAGCATCATCATCTATATTCATGTTTTCGGCTTTTAGACCATTTACTTTCATTTGTTTACCTAATAAATGTTCTCTAGCAATATGCAATTTTTCATTTTCTGTGTATGAAGAAACTTCAATTACTTCCATTCTATCTAATAATGGACGTGATATATCTTGTAATGAATTGGCTGTAGCAATAAACAAAATATCAGATAAATCAACCGGTACCTCTATATAATGATCTACGAATTTAGAATTTTGCTCTGGATCTAAAACCTCTAAAAGTGCAGCTGATGTATCACCCTTAAAGTCTTTGCTTACTTTATCAATTTCATCCAACAAAATCAAAGAGTTTCTTGATTGTGTGGTATTAATTGCTGTAATAATTCGACCAGGCATTGAGCCTAAATAAGTTCTTCTATGTCCTCGAATTTCTGCTTCGTCTCTTACTCCACCTAAACTTATTCTTGCGTATTTCTTACCAAGTGCTTCTGCAACTGATTTTGCAATGCTTGTTTTACCTGTTCCTGGAGGTCCTACCAAACAAATAATTGGCGCCTCACCCTTTTGAGTAAGATTTCTGACAGCTAAATAATCTATAATTCTTTCTTTTACTTTTTCCATTCCATAGTGTCTTTTATCTAAAACTTCTTTGGCATGATTGATATCTTTATTATCTCTTGTTTTCTTTTTCCATGGAAAATCTAATACTGTTTCAATATATGTACGTTGTAAAGCTGAATCCGGTGCACCTGGGCCCATCATTTTTAGTCTTGATATTTCTTTGTTAATTTTATCTGTTATCTCTTTATTAAGCTTTAATTTTTTTAATTTTTTTCTGTAATTCTCTATAACATCCTCTGTTAAATCTTCGCCTAATTCTGAACGAATAACAGCAAGTTGTTCTCTTAAAATATATTCTTTTTGATGTTTGTCTACTTTTTCGTTAACCTTTTCTTTATATTCATTAAGAATTTCCAGTTTATTTATTTCATTTACAAACAACGCTATAATTTCTTCATAGCGTTCATCTATATCTATTGCTTCTAAAATAGCTTGTTTCTTCTCAGGTCTAACTGGCAAAGAATACGCTATATTGTCTATTAAAACTCCAATACTATCAAATACACTTATTATTTTTTTTATTTCATCAACTTTTTTATTTATTGTTGATGCATACTTGTAAAATATACTTACTACGCCCTCAATTAATGCTTCATTCTTAACAGAATCTTCTAAACTTGATTCCTGAATTTCTTCAACTGTCGCTTCTAAATAACCTTCTGCTTCTTTCAATTCAGTCATCTTTGCTCTATATGACCCTGAAATAATAATACGTTCTGTATCATCATCTATTTTTACTTTTTGTTCTATTTTTGCAACTACACCTATCTGATATAAGTCTTCCTGTTTTGGATCTTCTTCTGATGCATTTTTTTGTGTAACTAAAAACACTTGACTATTGGTTTCTAATGCCTTTTTAGTTGCATTTTTAGAAGTTTCTCTAATTAATTCAAATGATTCCACTGTACTTGGAAATGCTACAATTCCTCTTAGAGTAATTGTCGGTAAAGTTGCCTTACTAACAATTAACTCTGCTTCATTAAAATCTATTTTCTCCATTTTATCTCCTTGATTTTTCCAAAAACTTTCTCTTATATAATACTCATATATAACTCTCTTTTATTATAAACTTTTCTATCATTACATAAAACAAAAAGGGGGTCTTTATTTGAACCCCCTTTACCATTTATAACTTATTATACTACGATGTCTTTTTTAAAACAAACTTTGGTTCATCCTGGCTTGCTTCTTTTAAACGTTCTTTGACAATTTCTTTTGTAATGTTATACTTCTTAATGCTATCATCTGATGGAATTTTATACATAATATCTAACATTATATTCTCCATAATAGCTCTCAAGCCACGTGCACCTGTTGCTCTTTTTAATGATGCTTCTGCGATTTCATCAATTGCATCTTCATCAAATGTCAATTGAACATCATCAAGTTCAAATAATTTCTGGTACTGTTTTGTTAATGAATTCTTTGGTTCTGTTATTATTCTTACCAATGCTTCTTTATCAAGCTCATCTAAAGCTACTGTAATTGGCACACGACCAATAAATTCAGGAATCAAACCAAATTTAACGAAATCCTGTGGCAATGCACTCTTGAATGATCTTGATAGATTTGTATTTGATTTTAAAAATCCATTAAATCCAATTGTAGATTCATCTTTTCTTGTTTCAATAATTTTTTCTAATCCATCAAACGCTCCACCACAAATAAATAAAATATTTGTAGTATCAATTTGAATTAATTCCTGCTGTGGATGTTTTCTTCCACCCTGTGGAGGAACTGAAGCTACTGTACCTTCCAAAATCTTTAAAAGCGCCTGTTGAACACCTTCACCAGAAACATCCCTTGTTATTGAACGGTTCTCAGATTTTTTAGTAATCTTATCTATTTCATCGATATAAATTATACCGTATTGTGCTCTTTCAATATCGTAATCTGCTGCTTGAATTAGTTTTAACAAAATGTTCTCTACATCTTCACCTACATAACCTGCTTCTGTTAATGAAGTAGCATCTGCTATTGCAAATGGAACATTTATAATTCTTGCTAATGTCTGTGCTAATAATGTTTTACCTGAACCAGTTGGTCCTAACATTAAAACATTACTCTTTTGTAATTCGACATCTAATTTCTTACCATTCATAATTCTCTTATAATGGTTATATACAGCTACTGATAAAACCTTCTTTGCTCTTTCCTGACCGATTACGTAGTCATCTAAAAAGCTCTTGATTTCTTCTGGCTTTAATAAATTAATATCTTCCGAAACTTCACTAATTCCTAGGTCATTTGAGCCATAACCTTCTTCATCTAATATTTCTGCACAAATATCTATACATTCGTCACAAATAAATGCGCCATTTGGTCCCGATATTAATCTATGAACCTGATCTTGTGTCTTTCCGCAAAAAGAACATCTTATTTTATCATCCATCTTTCCTGCCATATTACCTCTCCATAATATATCTTCTTATAAATAAATTACTCATCATATAATAAACGTTTTGAGGGCATCCTAAAATTCAAAATTAGGGTACCCTCTCAAAATACAATATTGCTTATTATTTTCTAGTTGTAATTACCTCATCAACTAATCCATACTCTAATGCTTCCTGAGCAGTCATATAATGATCACGTTCTGTATCTGCTGCTACTTGTTCATATGGTTTTCCTGTGTTTTCAGCAAGAATCTCATTTAACTTTTTCTTAGTTTTGAGGATATTTTCTGCCGCAATCTCGATTTCTGTTGCTTGTCCCTTTGCTCCACCAGAAGGTTGGTGAATCATAATTTCTGCATTAGGAAGTGCAAATCTCTTTCCTTTAGCTCCACCTGCTAATAAAAATGCACCCATACTTGCAGCTAAACCAATACATATTGTTGATACATCACATTTAATATATTGCATTGTATCATAAATTGCCATTCCACTAGTTACCATACCACCAGGAGAGTTGATATACAAGTGAATATCTTTTCCTGGATCCTCTGATTCTAAGAATAATAATTGAGCCACTACCAAACTTGCTGTAGTTTCATTAACTTCTTCACCCAAGAAAATTATTCTATCTTTTAATAAACGAGAATAAATGTCGTAGTTTCTTTCGCCTCTACTTGTTTGTTCAATGACATAAGGTACTAAACTCATAAAATACCCCTCCTTTTTTATAGTCCAATAGACCGGTCCCTAAGAACCAGTCTATTGCTTAAGCTTTTATATGAAAGATTATTTAGATTCTTTTTCTGCTGCTGCAGCTGCTTCAGCTTCTTTTTCTTTTTTTGTTTTAGCTTTAGCTCTCTCTTTAATATTATCCATTACTAATTCAACAGCTTTCTGGATTTTAATCTGATTGCTCATAGATTTCTTGTCATCATCTGACATATACTCTTTGAGTTTATCGGCTTCCATATTGTACATTTTAGCTGTTTTTTCAATTTCTGCATTAATATCATCATCTGATACTTCAATGTTTTCTTCTTTAGCAATCTGCTCTAATACTAAGCTTCCCTGGATTCTAGATACAGCTTCTGGACGAACCTGTTCTTTTAATTTATCTAATGTCATACCTGAGAACTGTAAGTACTGATCCATTGATAATCCACTCTGCTGAATTCTCTGAGCAAATTCTTCAACCATTGTTTCACACTGTGTATCAACCATTGCTTCTGGTAATTCCATTTTTGATTTATCAATAATCTTTTTGATAGCTTCGTCTTCTTTTGTTTTTCTAGCTTCGCTATCTTTTTTCTCTTGTAAATTTTTCTTAATATCTTCTTTGTACTCATCAAGTGTATCAAATTCAGATACATCCTGAGCAAACTCATCATTTAATTCAGGAAGTTCTTTGGCTTTGATTCCTTTGATTGAAACTTTGAATAATGCTGGTTTACCAGCTAATTCTTCAGCTTGGTATTTTTCTGGGAATGTTACGTTAACTTCAACGTCATCTCCTACGTTTTTACCTACTAACTGATCTTCGAATGTATCGATGAACGAATGAGATCCGATTACTAATTCATAATCTGTTCCTTTTCCGCCTTCAAAAGCTTCGCCATCAACAAATCCTTCGAAATCGATAACTGCTGTATCATTTTCAGCGATTGCACGATCTGTAACATCTACAGTTCTTGCATTTTTATTTCTTTGGTTTTCAAGTTCTTCAGCAACTTCGTCGTCTGATACTGATGTATCAATCTTTGTTACTGTAACTCCCATATATTTTCCTAATGTAACTTCTGGTCTAACAGCCACTTCTGCTGTGAAGATAAATGGTTTACCCTGTTCCATTTGTTCTACATCAACAACTGGTCTAGATACGATATCTAATCCACTTTCTTTAACAGCTTCTGGATAATGATTCTGCATTAAGATATTTGAAGCATCTGCGAAGAATACTTCTTTACCATACATTCTCTCGATAACTTTTCTTGAAGCTTTACCTTTACGGAATCCTGGAATATTGATGCTATTCTTTTGTTTTTTATATACTGTATCTAATGCTTTCTCTAATTCTTCAGCTGAAACTTCAATAGTAAGTTTAGCCATGCTTTTTTCTAAATTTTCGACCTGTACACTCATTATTACTATTGTCCTCCTTAAATATATCATAGATCGATGCGGCATGCCGCTTCAACGCTCATTTCCTTCTGTTTAATACAGAAGTGTCTCTAAAGTGGTCACTTCAGTAAAATGGGCATACTGCGACCACTACAGTCATTTATGCATTATATCATAGGTATCTATAATTTGCAATTATGATTTTTTAATTATGCTGTTTGAAAAACAATACTTTCTGCTAGATTAATTGTTGTCTGTTCATCTGTGAAATATTTTGTAATTTCAAGTGCAAATTCAATTGCAGTTCCAACACCTCTACTTGTTATTATATTGCCATCAACAACAACATGATTTTCTAAGTAAACTGATTCTTGCATCTTTACATCAAAACCTGGATAAGATGTTGCTTTTTTGCCTTTTAATAAACCAAGTCCTGCTAAAACACTTGGCGCTGCACAAATTGCTGCAATCAATTTATTTTCATTATTAAATTTCTTTAATGTTTCTTGAACAAATTCATTTTTTTCTAAATTCTTTGTTCCTGGCATTCCTCCTGGTAAAACGACTCCATCAAATGAATTCATGTCGACTTCTGTTTTTAATTTATCAGCTTCAAACTTTATTCCATGAGAACCTTTTACCATTTTGCTATCACCTATAGATATCATTTCTACTTCTATAGATGCTCTTCTCAATAAATCTACAACTGTTAAACCCTCTATTTCTTCACATCCATCAGCCATAAAAATTCCAATTTTGCTCATAATTCTACCTTCTTTCTTTTAAAAATATGTTTTTTTTGCTAAAATTAGTATATAAAAACTAAAGGAGCATATCATGGAAATAGAAAAAAAATATTTATTAACTAAAATTCCTTTTGACTTATCTTCCTTCGAAAAAAAGGAAATATCTCAAGGATATTTATGTACCTCTCCTGTCGTTAGAATTCGCAAATCTAATGATAAATACACCTTAACATACAAAGGCGAAGGTTTGATGGCCAGAGAAGAATATAATCTTCCTCTAACAAAAGAATCGTATAATCAGCTTTCTTCGAAAATTGATGGTATTTTAATTGAAAAAACACGATACCTCATTCCCTTAGAAAATAATCTTACTGCTGAGCTTGATGTTTTCCACGGAAAACTTGATTCTTTAATGCTTGTCGAAGTTGAATTTGACTCAATTGAAGCTGCAAACGCCTTCGTACCACCTTCATGGTTTGGCGAAGATGTAACTTTTTCTAACAAATACCACAACAGTAATCTTAGCAAAAAACTTATTTAACTTATTATCTGCGAATACTACAAGCTTATACTTTTAAAATAAGCTGTAGTATTTGCTTTTTTTATATTTTTTAGCTACCCTATTAACTTTTTATCTTCTTATTACTCACTCTGCTTTTGCACAATATGCATTTTATCTTCTTAGTCTATTTGCAAATTCATACTTCTGACGTAATCTTAAAGCACTCTTTAAATCGTCATAACGTTGCCATAATGGTCCTTCTGGTATTACAACATCGATTGAAACTGCAATATCATCTACTAATTTATCTGTTATCTCATCTCTTAATGAAACAAGTATATTGTATCTTTCTTCATATGAATCTGAGTCTAAAAATTCAATAAGTTTAGGATTTACGCCTTCAGGAACAACGTAATCATCTTCAACAACTTCTTCTCTTCTCTTGCTGTAATCAAACATCGGAGATTTTCTTCTAGCCGTTTTTTCAATATTGTTTTTAAACTCATGTTCTTTGTTATCTGTTTCTCCAACGTTTGTAGAAACTTCAATCACTGATTTTTTGAATGATTGTGCTTTTTCATCATCAAAATCATCTACTACACTAGTTGTATTAATTGCAAACTTGGGTTCTTCGTTTTTATTAACCTCTTCAACTAGTTCTTTAATTGGAGTTTCTTTATTATTGTTTATATCCGCACCAACTGTAGCTGAAGCAACAATTACGTTTGGAATAGTTGTATTTTTGTTTTTCGAAAAATCTTCCTCAATAAATGATTTATTTCCAAACTCATCTACTTTTACTCTTGTAAATCTATATCTTTGTTTAACATCTGGATATTTTACAGAATCAACTTCACTCATAAACATTTCTAGCGGTCTTGCATATATTTTAAAATCTCCATATAAAGCTTGATAAATTACTAATTCTTCTCTTGTTTCTGAGTGTATTGCCACTCCTACTATCTGATACATTTTTCCTTTAAAATGATAGTATAACTCCCCATTTATAGGTTTTTGTCTATTCATATTGCCCTCCCTTTATTGTGTAACTAATTGAATAAATTGAAGTGCTTTATTTTCTGCATCTTCTTCTTTTTGGGTCTCATACATCTTAACAATTTCGCCCTTAATTGGACCTACAAACTCAACTCTATAAACTCTAGACACCAACTCCTGCTTCTCTCTTACAGAAAGTCCCTCTAAATCCGCTGTATCCTTATTATTGAGAAAATATGAAACTTCAAAATCTGATAAATCTTCTTTCAATAAGTTTTCATCTGTCAAATTAAGCAGATTCTCAACCTCGCTCTTTAACATAACACTATCATCTTTTCGTCTTCTATTATGCAAAAAATCATTATATTTAAAAGCTAACTCAATCATACTATGATATCTCGTATTATAATTTGCATCATTTTCATCTATCAATAGTTCATGATAATACTTATCTTCTAATGCTTTAAGCATTGTTATCAAATTAACATATTGATTATCTTTAACTGGACTCCATTCTTTTCTATTAGATAAAACCTGATCTAGCTGTCTTAAACCTTCAGCAATTTTTCTAAGGTTTATTTTGGCTTGGCTATAAGAAATAATTATTTTGTCCTTATTTTTTAGTGTCTTTTCGTAAGATTTAAGCCACGATTTAACAACTGCTTTGTCACATTTGCAACTATACATGGCCTTTTTCATTTTTTTAATTTCTTTATCGTATTGTGTTCTCATTGCCCTCACCTTTTTCGTCATACTATTGTCATTTTATCACATAATAGATATATGTGTCACGTTTTTTGAAAAAATATGATATAATACTTTAATAAATTGGTGTATTGGAGGTGTTTATTATGCTTTCTTATGATGATGCGCTTAATCTTAATTATTATAAAAAAACAACCTTCACTGGTTGGATGCAAAATATGCGCTTTAAAATTGCAAAAGAAACCAACGAAAACGATGAAGATGTCTTTCATGCATGGATTTGGCAAGGTCCTTACATATTTGCACTTGCCCCAAAAGACTCTTTTTTAGAGCATTTTGAGCCTTTTAACGAAGATGGAAGACGTGCTACTGTAGATTGGATTAATACTGAATTTGAAAAGAATCCACTTTTTTACGATAAAAAAATATGTAGATAACAATAAATAACCCCATATGTAGATTATATTTTCTACTATGGGGAATTTAGAAAAATTATTCGTTTTCTTGTTTAATATCACATTTCACGCGTTCTAAATGCATTGCAAGATAACCTATTTCAACCTCATCTAATTTTTTTCCAAGACTGTTTCCTAATTTTTCACAAATAACAGTTGCTATGGAAAATGAATCCGGATAGGTGTTTGCAATATAATCGTTCATATTAAGTTTAACCGGCTCCTCGTTTAATGCCCTAGCTACCATATACCTTATATGATTCATCATTCTATTATAAGATAATGATTCGACCTTTATAGTTGTATGTGTCTCTTTCTCAATTAATGAAACACATTGTCTTACAGCACTTGCAATCTGCATCGACTGTGATACATCTTCGCCTTGAATTGCCGAATGCACATGAAGTGCAATATAACCCACCTCGTCATCATCTATTTGTACATCTAGCTTTTCTTTTATTAGCGTCCTTGCTACTTCTGCTACTTTGTACTCTAGATAAAACAACACTCTTATATCATCGGTTAATGGATTGCTAATTTGCTCATTATTTTTCATTCGTCTAACAGCATATTCTATATGATCTGCCATAGGAAAAACAATATTGTTATCAACGTTTTGAAACTTTTTTTCGGCTTCTTTCAACACTTCTCCCGCTATTTCAAAATATATTGGGGATATTGCTTTAATCATTTCTTTTGCTCTACCCCTTTTTGATGTTTTTTCTAAGGAATAGACTCTGTCTGTTGAACTTAATTCAAATTGTTGCGCTACTTTTTTTCCAAAGCCAATTCCTTTACCTAGCACTAAATATTCATTTATTTTTCCATCTTCCTTGGTAACTGCAATCACAGCATTATGGTTTAATACTTTTTCTATCCTAAACATAATGATACTCCATTTTCCTATTATCTGTAAAAATATATATCAAATAAAGGTTCTAAAGCTTTAACTTTTCCAGATGCAAGTAGCTTAATATCCATATTATCTGATGCATCTGTACAAATTATAGGTGACGAAATCGTTTCCGTATGATTTTTTAAATAATCTAAATCTAAGTGCATTATTGCGTCACCTTTTTTTACTTTTTGGCCAACATCGACAAGTATTTCTATACCTTTTCCATCCAATTTCATTGTATCTATTCCCACATGAATTAATAAACTGATTCCTTGATCAGTTAGAAATCCAATCGCATGATTTGTATCAAAAATAAATCCAACTAATCCATCATCAGGGGCGTATACATATTCATCTTTTGGAGTTACTAATGCCCCTTCTCCCATCATTCCTTGCGCAAAGGCCTCATCATGACACTTTGACAATTCTAAAGCCTCACCTTCCATTGGGCTAAGAATTGTCACTACCTTTGATGGTTTTTTATTACATCTTTTCTTACTTTTTTCATGTATTTCTTCATCAATCCCAGTGGTATTTATTTCAACATTTGGACATCTTTCCAAATATTCTTCAATATCTGATTTTATAACTGTAACTCTTGGTCCATAAATAATTTGTACACTTTTTCCCTTAAGGACCACACCGGTTGCACCAGTTCCTTTTAATAGATTTTTATTTAATAATTCTTTCTTTACAAGATTTACACGTAGCCTTGTTGCACAGCAATCTAAATCTGTTATATTCTTTTTTCCACCTAATGCCGCTACAATTTCTTTCGTTTGCGTTACTTCAAATATTCTTACATCATCTGATTTATCTATAATCTCTGACGAATCAACTTTCATTTTTTTGTCTTCGCGACCCATAGTTTTTATGTCAAATTTTAATATAACAAATTTAAAAATTCTATTGTACAAAATAAAATATATTATTCCTACCGGTATAACAAGAATCCAATTTGTCCTTGAATTACCTGGCAGAATGCCAAACAATATAAAATCTATCGCTCCCGCAGAAAATGTAAAACATATCGTTATGTGCAACAACTGTGCAACTACATATGCACTTCCTGCAAGAAGAACATGAATTCCAAATAAGACTGGAGCAACAAACAAAAAGGCAAATTCTATTGGCTCAGTTATCCCTGTCAAAATTGACGCAAGAGCCGCTGATACCATAATTCCAGCTACCTTTTCTTTGTTTTCTTTTTTAGCGCATTGATAAATCGCCAAAGCCGCTCCTGGCAATCCAAACATCATAAAAATGTATTCTCCACTAAAAAATCTAGTCGCATCCATACTAAATTTGCTTACATGATTTAAATCTGACAATTGTGCAAAAAAGATATTTTGTGCTCCTGAAATCATCTTATTTCCAACTTTAACCGTTCCCCCAAGCGGAGTCTGCCAAAACGGAATGTAGAAAACATGATGCAACCCTAACGGAATTAACAATCTTTTGATTATACCAAACAATAATGTCCCTAAGTAACTGCTCTTTGTTATTATGTAACCCAAACTGAGTATACACGATTGGACAATTGGCCATACATAAAACATAATAACGCCCACAAAAAAATACGTTATTATTGATATTATAGGTACAAAACGTGCTCCACCAAAAAAAGAAATTGCATTAGGTAATTTAATTCTATAGAACTTATTATGCAAAGCCGCCACACCTAGTCCTACAATTATTCCACCTAACACTCCTGTTTGCAATGTCACAATACCGCAAACATTATCCACAGCTCCACTTGATAGTGCTGACGTTGGCGTGTTATTCTTGTCAACATAATTAAATAATCTAAGCAAAGAACTTATAGTACTATTCATAACAAAATACGATATCATAGCAGATAGTGCCGCTACTTCTTTTTGTTTTTTTGCCATTCCACCAGCTACACCCACTGCAAAAATAATTGGTATATTACTAAAAATTATTTTTGAAACATTTTTAAATGTAAAAAAAACTCCATATAAAAAATGTCCTTTTCCAAGTATTCCCTGTAAATTATACAGATCAATTGTTGATTGATTAGTAAACGAACTACCTATTCCTAGCAAAAATCCAACAATAGGTAAAATTGCAATCGGAACCATAAAACTCCGACCAATTCTTTGAAATATTTCATATATCTTGTCTTTCATTTTCCTTTTATTCCAACTCTTAATTATAGTACAAAAATAGCATCCGCTGATATTAGCCCCCTCTAATCTAACAACAAATGCCTAATCACGTCCTTATTATATAAACTTTTTTTATTATAGCATCATTTTTTTACACGGTCAATCACGTTATTGCTTGTTTTTTATGCTTTTTTTGCCACTTTCCTTTCAAAAAATTGCGACACTTTACACAATAATATAAAAACCATTTCTGCTACGTCTCATCAACATACGCAAAAATGGTTTTTTTTTATCTACTTGAATGTCTCATATCTCTTATTGGAATATTAGCATATAATGCTGGAACTCTTCCGTTTCTATTTTCTGATTCTGTCTCTGTTATTTGAATATCCAACCCTTCTGGATCGATTTCCATATATTTTGATATCACCTTAATAATGTCGTCGCGAAGAAGTTTCATAGTATCCGGTGAACAATTGGCACGATCCGAAACCAATACAAATTTCAAACGATCTTTTGCTACATTTCCTGAGCTCTTTTTCTTAAAAAGATCTGCTAAAGCCATAATAGCCACCTCCTAATTATTTATGAAATAAACCTTTTAACTTACCAAACACTCCTTTTGATTCTGACAAATCAAGGAATGGTACTTCTTCCCCTAGAATTCTTCTACAAATATTCGAATAAGCCTGTCCCGCTAAGCAATCCGAGCCAACAAGAGGTTCACCTTGATTAGTTGAAATAACGATATTCTCATCATCCGGAACAGCTCCAATTAATGGTATTGCTAAAATCTCACAAACATCATCAACAGACATCATATCGCCTCTAGAAACCATATCCATTCTTACTCTATTTACAACCAATTGTGATTGTTTAATTTCATTGGCTTCTAATAAACCTATAATTCTATCAGCATCCCTAATTGCTGACACCTCTGGTGTAGTAACTACCAATGCTCTATCTGCACCTGCAATTGCATTCATAAAGCCCTGTTCTATACCTGCTGGGCAATCTAACAATACATAATCAAATTCTTCTTTTAGCTCGTCTGTAAGCTTTTTCATCTGTTCTGGTGCTACAGATGTTTTATCTCTTGTCTGTGCAGAAGGTAATAAGAATAACTCTGGATGTTTCTTATCTTTAATTAAAGCTTGTTTTACTTTACAATTACCTTCTACTACATCAACTAAATTGTATACTATTCTATTTTCTAGTCCCATAACTACGTCTAAGTTACGTAATCCTATATCTGTATCTATTAAAACAACTTTTTTATTAAGTTGTGCTAAACCTGTACCTACGTTTGCTGTAGTTGTTGTCTTACCTACTCCACCTTTTCCTGAAGTAATAACGATAACCTCGCCCATGCGAATTCCCTCCTAAATCGTGTTGTTATTTAAACATATAACTTCTAAGTATTAATACTCTTTAAACATTAATCACTTAATAATGATTTGATAACATCCCTTGAAATTGATTCAATGTAGATGTTGCCATTTTTTGCAAAAGCAATCTGTGGATCATATGGTATTTCTTTTTGTTTTTTTCTAGGTCGTCCTCTTCTACGTGGTTTCTGTTCATCTGGACTCTTAGCTAAAATGTTGCTTATCTGTACTTGTAATGGCTGCATGTTCAATGCTACAATAACACACTCATCATCTCCACCAGCACCAGCAAATGCTACACCCTTTAGAGCACCTAATATAACAATATTTCCATATGAAATAACTTTTGCCCCTGGATTTACATCACCAATTATAACAACTCCGCTTTGACTCTCGAGAACCTGTCCTGAGCGTAATGTTCCTCTGTAAAAGCCTTCTGCCCTTTCTATTTGATTCAATTCACCTTCTGATTCACTTTGTGAAACTTTTGAAATAACCCCTTTATCAGCCTGTAATCTAGTTGCTAAACGCTTCGATTGTTTTCCATTTAATTGCGTACTAGCTTGTCCAATTGCCTCTTCTACGTGCTGTCTATACAGAGCTTCTTTAGATTCATCACGATCTACAACGCATACCACGTTAATCGCAGATGTTTTTTTAATGACTTCTAAAATCTGATTTTCTTCCTTCTGCGTAAGTTTTCTTCCTTCAAATTCAAGTGCCATGCTGGCATTTTGGAAAAACTTAGCAGCTTCCTCAAATTTTACCTGTACATCTTTTAAAAGCTCCTCAAAAGCCACATGTTCATCTAATACAAGGTTGATACCATATCTGTTACTCTTAATTTTTACTGTCTGCAATCTAGTATCCTCCATGCTATTTTTTTGTCTACGTAATAACATACATATTCTAAAACATGCTTTGAGACATTTAAAACATATATATTTATATTATCATATATTGGAAAAAAATCAAAATTTTTTATAAAAAATATAATTTTTTTATAAATTATACCGATAGGAGCTTCCATTGAAAAACATCCTCTTTTTAAATACATTTTTAGATCCTGAATAGATTTATGTAAATAAAAAAAGCGCAAACCTGAGATATACTCAACTTCACACTTCTTAATAATGCGGGTGACAGGACTTGAACCTGCACGGTCTCCCACCAGAACCTAAATCTGGCGCGTCTGCCAATTCCGCCACACCCGCAGACATTTAATTGTCATCGCCAAGCGACTATTAGAGTATACTATAGTTTTTTATAAAATGCAAGTGTTTTTTTATTTTTTATATATTCTTATCTTTCCGTATATACTTTTATATATTCATTCTTACTTTATAAAATAAAAAAAGGCCATGTACGCTTGCGCTTCAATGCATACATGGTCTCTTCTAAATATATATATTAAACTTCGAACTTTTTGATTTTTAAAACACTACCATATTATTTCTTTGTAGCATACATGAAATATTTCATACCAAATACTGTAGAATAAACACCTGATACGTTTGTTTTCTGCATGTAAATATCATTGTAGTAGTAAATTGGAATTACTGCATTAGTATCCATTAACATTTTTTCTGCTTTATGTAATAATTTAGCACGTTTACCAAAATCTTTTTCATTATGCGCTTTATCGATAAGCTCATCATATTCTTTCCAATCTGGAGCTGCTTTAGAATCTGTCTTTCCTAACTGAGCATCATTGTTACCAGATTTAGATGTGAAGATTTCTAACATGTTGATTGGATCATTATAATCTGCAACCCATCCTTCTCTTGCAAATGTAAACTTACCATCTTTACGATCTTGTACAAATACGTTCCAATCTTCTGATTTGATATTTAATTCAATACCAAGTCTTGCTAAATCCTGTTGCATACATTCAGCAATTTGTTTATGTCCGCCACCTTCATTTACAAGATACTGTAATGAAATTGCTGGTGTAACTGAATATTTATCTTCACCTTGTTTTTTGAATTTATATCCACACTGTTCTAATAATTTCTTAGCTTCTTTAACTCCATACTGACCTGTTTTGTCTAAGTCATAGAACGAATCTTTACTTGTTTTAAATTTCTTTCCATTACCATCTGTCATACCATATGGTACAAATGAATCTGCTTCTTTTTGACCTGTCTGACCAACTGAATCAACAATGTACTGTCTATCAATTAAAAGTGAGATAGCTTTTCTAAATTTAGCAGCTTTTTCAGGTGACATATCTTTAAAGAGATCAGCACCTACATTAAAGCAAGCATAATATGTTCCTAATTGATCTGCAACATGGAATTCACAACTATCTTTTACAGTTTTGATTTCTGCTGTTGGAACGTCGTCGATAAAGTCAACGTTTCCACTGTTATAAGCTGTATATGTAGCAGTTGTATCTGCACTTAACATAAAGCTTAATTTTTTAATTTTTACATTTTTTGCATCATAATAATTTGGGTTTTTAACGTATTCCATGCTTTCATTGTGTTTCCACTCTTTAAGAGTATATGCACCATTACTTACAAATCCTGGTTCTTGAGCCCACTTACCTGGTTCTGTTCCACCTGCTGCTTCTACACCTTTTTGATAAACTGGTAAGAATGTAGGGAATGCTAATAAATCGTTAAAATATGGACATGGATTAACTAATTTAATTGTAAGTTCATAATCATTATCTGCTGTAACATCTAATGTTCCATCATCTTTTTTAGCGACTACATCAAATAAGTATGCATAATCAGCTGCTGTGTCTTTGTTTACAACTCTATTCCAGCTATATACAAAGTCATTTGCTGTTAAATCTTCACCATTGCTCCATTTAGTTTTATTTAATTTAACCTTATATGTCAAACCATCCTTAGATACTTCTGGCATACCTTTAGCAATTGCAGGAACTAATTTTTGGTTTTTATCGTATGTATAAAGACCTACAAATGAGTTTACTGCTAAACATGCTCCATCAACTGTACTATTTAATGCTGGATCAAGGTGAGCTGGTTCTGAAGCAAGGTTAACAAACAATGTATCTTTCTCTTTATTTGTTTTAGTTGTTTTGCCTGTATCTTTTCCTGTTACGTTTGAGTTTGAGCTAGTACTTGAATCTGATCCACTTTTACTTCTAGCTCTAGAGCCACATCCGCAAAGACTAAATGCCATTGCAGCAACGAGTAGTAATGATACTATTCTTTTTTTCATAATAAAATCCTCCTATTTTTTTTATATTTTAACCCCTATTATGGGTGGGTTAACAAAATCATATAACTCTTCCTGTTGCTACCCTTTTAAATAGGTAGCAACATAATATTCTAAAAAAATTATTTATTCCAACATGCTACCATGTGACCATTTCCTCTATCTGTTAAAATTGGTCTTTCGATAGCGCATTTTTCTGTTGCATATCTACATCTTGTTCTAAATGGACAACCTGTAGGCATTCTTAATGGGCTTGGTACATCACCCTCTAAAACAATTCTCTTGCTCTTTCTTGCAGTTTCTGGATCTGGAATTGGAACCGCTGATAATAAGCTTAAAGTATATGGATGAATTGGATTTTCATTTAATTCATCAGCATCTGCAATTTCCATTATTTTTCCTAAGTACATAACTGCAATTCTATCTGAAATATGACGAACTACTAATAAATCATGTGCAATAAATAAATATGCTACACCTAATTTTTCTTGTAATTCTTCAAACATATTAATTACCTGAGCTTGAATAGATACATCAAGTGCCGATACGGCCTCATCACAAACAATAAACTTTGGATTAACTGCAAGTGCACGTGCAATACCAATTCTTTGTCTTTGTCCACCTGAGAACTCATGCGCATAACGCATAGCGTGCTCAGCATTAAGACCTACGATTTCCATAAGTTCGAGAATTCTGTCTCTTCTCTCTTGCTTTGTTGCATACATTTTATGAACGTCTAGTGGTTCACCAATAATATCTTCGACAGTCATTCTAGGATTTAATGAAGAATATGGATCTTGGAAAACCATCTGCATTTCTTTTCTATAAGGCAACATCTTATGATTGATTTTTTCACCTAAAATAGGTTTACCATTTGCATCAACGATTATTTTTCCGTTTTCGTCATACTGTTCACCAGTATCAAAAATAACTTCACCATTAAATGTAATCTTACCTGCTGTTGGCTCATATAATCTTAACAATGTACGTCCAACTGTTGTTTTACCACAACCAGACTCACCTACTAATCCTAATGTTTCACCTGGCTTAATTGCAAAAGAAACATCATCCACAGCCTTAAGCATTGTTTTCTTAAAACCTTTTTTCACAGGAAAATATTGTTTTAAATGTTCGACCTTTAAAATATATTCGTCATTATTGCTCATTTGTTACGTCCTCCTGTGCTTCGTACATTTTCTTAATATTCATCCAACAACTTGCATAATGTCCTTCGCCGATTTTCAATTCATCTGGTTTTTCTTTAAGACATATCTTCATTGCCTCATCACATCTTGGACAAAATGCGCAACCTTCTGGCATATTCAATAAGTTAATTGGTGTACCTCCAATTGGTACTAACTTTTCATTCATATTTTCTACTCTTGGAATTGATCTTAATAAACCTTTTGTATATTCATGGCTTGGATTATAGAAGATATCATCAGCTGTTCCTCTTTCACACACTCTTCCACCATACATAACCATGATTTCATCACACATAGAAGCAATAACACCTAAATCATGAGTTACCATTATAATAGCCATTCCCATTTCATCTTGAAGTTTCTTCATTAATTCAAGAATCTGCGCCTGAATGGTAACATCAAGTGCTGTCGTAGGTTCATCCGCAATAAGGATGTCTGGTTCACAACAAAGAGCCATAGCTATCATTACACGTTGTCTCATACCACCAGATAACTCATGTGGATATTGTTTCATTCTTGACACTGGCTCATTTACACCAACCAAAGTAAGCATTTCAATTGCTCTTTTTGTAGCCTCATCTTTTGTTTTATCTGTATGTAATAAAATTGCTTCCTCTAACTGATATCCAATTGTAAAAACAGGATTTAAACTTGTCATAGGATCTTGGAAAATTATAGAGATTTTTTCACCTCTAAATTTTTGCATTTTATCCTCTGGCCATTTCGTTATATCTTCACCTTTATATAAAACTTCTCCACTAGTAATTTTTCCAGCTTCAGCTAAAATTCTTAAAATTGAATATGATGTAACTGATTTTCCTGAACCAGACTCACCTACAATACCAAGTGTTTTACCTGGCTGAAGGTTAAATGAAACACCATTTACAGCACATACTTCACCTGCGTCTGTAAAAAAACTAGTGTGAAGATCCTTTACTTCTAAAATATTTTTATTTTCCATACTCATTCTTCCTAATCTCCTTAATTCAATTTTGAATCAAATGCATCACGTAATCCATCACCGATTAAGTTAAGCGCTAATACAATTAAACAAATCACAACAGCAGGAACAACTAATCTTTCAGGATAAGACATAATTGATGAACGTGCATCATTTGCTAGATTTCCAAGTGAAGGCAACGGAGCCGCAATACCTAAACCTAAGAAACTTAAATAACTTTCTGTGAAAATAGCACTTGGAACCTGTAATGCTGTTGTAATAATAATAACTGATAAGCAGTTAGGCAAAATGTGTTTTCTTAAAATTCTTGAGTTTTTAGTGCCAATACATCTCGCAGCTAAAACATATTCATTATTTTTAATTGCAAGAATCTGACCTCTTATTAATCTTGCCATACCAACCCAATATAATAGAGCAAAAACTAAAAACATTGAAATCATATTAGTTCCTAATTTAGCTAAAATAGTTCCTGCCAACATTGGCTCTAATCTCTGAGTAAGTACTACAGATAAAAGAATAATGATAAGCATATCTGGTAGAGAATAAATAATATCTACAATTCTCATCATAACCAAATCAATTGTTCCACCAAAATATCCCGCAATTGCTCCATATATAAGACCAATTATCAATACCATGAATGCCGAAACAAAACCAACTGCAAGCGAAACTCTTGTACCATAAATAACTCTGATAAAATAGTCACGTCCCAAATTATCTGTACCACAAATATGTGGGAATAAATCTTTACCAGTTTTATCCATATATTGCATTTCTCTTTCTGAGTATTCAAATGGTGCAAGATTTGTAGCTGTACCATCTCTACGACCATTTACAGTTGTAAAATCTGAGTATTTATATGGGCAAATCATTGGCGCAACAAAAATAGTAACAATCAATAAAAGTAATACAATAATACTTCCCATAGCAAGTGGATTCTTTCTAAGTCTCTTCATTCCATCTTTAAAGAATGTAGTAGACTCACCCATTACATCTTGCTGTTTCTTTTCCTCATCAGTTGCCTTTTTAAAGCTGTCTGCATTAAATTTACTTAAATCTATTTGTGAAGATAAGAACTGTCTTTTCTTAAACTGTTCCATAATAATCTGTACCTATCCTTTCTAAATTCGGTAATTTACACCAAAGTTTAATTAAACTCAATTCTTGGATCAACCATTTTATAAACAATATCTGTGATTAAGTTAGCTACAACCATCAATATTGCCAAGAATATTGTAATAGCCATAATCATAGTGTAATCCTGGTTGACAATTGCTGTAACAAACGCTGTTCCTAAACCACCGATTGTAAAAATATTTTCTACAACCATTGATCCTGTTAAAATATATGCAACCATAGGTCCAACATATGTAATAACTGGGATTAATGCATTCTTTAAGGCATGTACATAAATTATTTTGTTTTTTCTAACACCCTTTGCTTTTGCTGTTCTGATGAAGTCTTGTCCTAAAACATCTAACATACTTGTTTTTGTTAAACGTGTAATGTATGCCATTGGATAAACACATAAAGCAATTATTGGTAATACATAATTAGGTGAATCTTTTGACCATGCAGGTATAAGATTTAATTCCTGACAGAAGAACCATAACAACAATGTTGCTAAGACGAACGATGGCATTGCCGTACCCAACGTCGTAAAGAACACTATCAGCCTGTCTGGTAATTTATTTCTATTTAATGCTGCTATACTTCCCAAAACAATTCCAGCTATAATCGCAATTATCGCTGCGCATGCACCTAGTACAGCAGATATTTTAAATTTCTGCATAAGATCTGGAGCAATCTCTCTTCCTGTTTTTAATGAAACTCCTAAATCACCCTTGCAAAACTTAGCCATATACTTTCCATACTGAACAAGTATCGGTTTATCAAGATCGTATCTTTCTTCTAACTTTTTTAAAGTTGCAGGATCTGTTGCCTTTTCCTTGTTGAATGGACCGCCTGGAACCATCTCCATTGCAAAAAAAGTAATTGCACTAACAATAGCAATGGAAACTATCGCAAGTAATACTCTTTTCAAAGTATAAATCATTAATATATTCACTCCTATTCCTAATATATATTGAAATGTTTATCGATGCTTTAAGAAAATAAATTATTGATTACAAATATATAAAAAATGCACAGGTCCACAATGTGTACCCGTGTACGTCTTTGTACCAATTTTATTAATTTAAAACTATCATTCTCTGAAGTTATTATACTATGATTATTCATTTTGTCAACATTTTAAAGCACTAAAAATTAGTCAGAAAAAGGCGAAAAAAGCTTGAAAAATTGCGCTTTTTTCATTTTGTTTCCCTTATTGTATTTCAAGATTATTGTATACAAGTGTAAATAACGTTTATTTTAAGGCTTTTTTAAGATTTCCATAATTATTCTTTTATTTTCACTGAACATAATATAATTTAAAGTTTCCTAAAATTAAATTTAGATTTTTTTGTTTTTTCTCACGTACAATCGTCTTTCACCGGCGAACAATTTTTGTTATTATAATTTTTAATTAATATAATGCCTCTTTATATTAGTTATAATTATAATTCACACTACGATGGAAACTGTTTTTTACAAATAAACATTTAGTATCTTTATTATCAAAATATGATATTATTATTATGAAAGTTATCTTGCAACAAATAAACAATATGTATTTTTTTAGAATGCAGCTATAATTTTTCTATAAGATATACAATTTACTTTTTTCAATTTGATTTTAACAAACAACTTTATAACATTTATTTAATAAAGAGGAGGAAATAAAAATGCAGTCAAAAAAACATCTTTGTATTTGTACCATTCTATGTATTACATTAGTATCAATCTTAGGTTGTTCTTCAAATAATGGAACAACTGAAAAAAATAACACATCAAAACATTATTCCACGCAAAAATCAAATAAGAATAACACTTCTACGCAAAATTCATTCAAAAAGGACTCTTCAAAAAATGATGATTCAAGTCCTGCAACATTAACAGAAAAATCAACAGAAGGCAACAAAGCAACTAACAAAAACTCAAATTCCATTTCTTCAAAGTTTACAATAGATCTAAAAAAATTCAAAAAATACGACATAAATAATCCAAATATTGATGAAAATGAAAATCTTTTTAAAGAACAAAGTATTCTCAGAAATGCTTTTGCAACAGAAGATTCCTATAACAAAGTCATGACCGATTTTTGTGAGAAAGAACTCTTAATAACTGATATTGGACCTATAATCACACCTATTTTTGACACTGATGAAAGATTATATAAAGCTGAAGATTTTAAAGGCGCTTCAAAAACTGTTTTAAAGATATTAAGAAATGAAATCTTTGCCAGACATGGATATATTTTTGATGATCAAAAACTATTCAACTATTTTATTACAAGACTTTGGTACGTTCCAACAACGCCAAGTAAAGACTTTAAAGAATCATCGTTAAATACTTACGAAAAACAAAATATAAAACTAATTACAGAACTTGAAAAAAAAGCCACTAATTAATCTTTTTAACCTATTTAAGGTTACTATATTTAATTAAAAAATGCCCATGAAGCCAACTTAATAATAAATACAGGCTTCACGGGCATTAAATAATTATATATTACTTAATATTGAACATTTCAACATAATCGATTACTTATACCTATTTGATACTGTTATCTTCCTATAAATCTTCTAATAACGCACATTATTAACCCTACAACTGATATCTTTGTTATATTATCAGAATTCACTCCATAGCACTTTATAAATAGGACGACACCATCTTTTATACTTTTAACGTTCATATTTGCAGATTGGTCTAGTAGAACGCTCTTATCAACAATAAATGAAGATGTAAAAGCCATTAAAATAAATACTATAAATACAAAAACACCACGTCCTACATCTAATCTAACAACTCTTCCATTGTTTGCAAATCTTGGTCTTGATAAAATCCAATTAAATTCAATAAGACAAAATACTAAAAACAAACCACAAGCTGATAGGAATGCAACTGAACTCTTATTATTTGGATCTAATGGATCACCAAAATATGTAATCTTACCAACCGCTACATAACTAAACAATATACATACTCCAACAAGTGCAGCCGCAGATAATAATTGAAGCACTCTACAAACAAGCTTTAATCCAACATTTGCCGTTTTACCAGCATTCTCTTCTAATGATTTCAAGCCAAATCCTCTATTATTGTCTGAATTATCATCATTTGATCCATTTCCAAATTTTCTTTTATGTCTTGTAACATACTTAGTTTTCTTTTTGTTTTTTGTGGTATTCTTATTAGTTATCTTAGCATTATTAGAAGCACCATTATTCAATGCCTGTGCTGCTAATACATCCTGCATTTCAGGATGTGCTTCAAACCATCTCTTTGCATAATTGTTATCTAATAAAACTTCAATTCTCTGAGATCTAAAATGTCTTACCGCTTTTCTCATTAATGTATCAATATAGTCTTTTCCATTCTTTTCTTTTGCACTATAAACTTTATTGATCTTACAAACATTACTCTTTACTCTTGGAAATTCAATTCCCGCTATTATTTGTCCATCTTCATCTTGTAAAACAATCTTACTGTTATAAATTGTACAATCCATCATTATTCACCTTACTTTTGCCTTTCATCATGAGTCATCTGTTTTCAAGTAAAAAAAAAGTCACACCCTACAGCGTGACTCGACAAATGAGACATCGGGGATTCGAACCCCGGACAACTTGATTAAAAGTCAAGTGCTCTACCAACTGAGCTAATATCCCATATAACAGGGCTAGCTGGATTCGAACCAGCGAATGCAGGAATCAAAATCCTGTGCCTTACCGCTTGGCGATAGCCCTTTATTTAATGTTACATTCCTGTAACTAAGGTGGGAAGTGGGGTTCGAACCCACGACCTTCGGAACCACAATCCGACGCGCTAACCAGCTGTGCTATACCCACCATGATAACTATGTATCAAATGTGCTCGAAGGGATTCGAACCCCCGACCCACGGCTTAGAAGGCCGTTGCTCTATCCAGCTGAGCTACGAACACATAACTATTTCTATAGTTAAGCGGGTGATGGGAATCGAACCCACGTATCCAGCTTGGAAGGCTGGTGTTCTACCATTGAACTACACCCGCAGAATCGGGGTGACAGGATTCGAACCTGCGACCTCCTGGTCCCAAACCAGGCGCTCTAGCCAAGCTGAGCCACACCCCGTAAGTGTTATCTTTAAGTTTTCGTTTTGTGCCCATCGCCGTGGCACATGTAGTATAATATCACTTACCACACTTA
>NZ_FNPG01000024.1 GCF_900107245.1 Lachnobacterium bovis DSM 14045 | reverse complement strand
TTTATCAAAAATGAAATTTCCGATAAGAGCGACAGACGGGGCTCGAACCCGCGGTCTCGACCTTGGCAAGGTCGCGCGTTACCAACTACGCCACTGTCGCATTTCTTTTTTAATTTGTTGCCCTCATCCGTGGCACATGTAATATAATACAATCTTTGTTTCCTTTTGTCAACAACTTTTTTGAAAAAATTTTTATTTTTTTTATCGAATGTTTATTTTCTTTATATAATGCCAAAACCTAAGGATAAATCGTATGTAATTTATTCATTTCAATAATAAAAGATCTTTATCATAACTTGATTTTTTTAACAATCTATGTGAAAATGTTATTTGAACACGGGAGGGCCTTATGATTATAGTTTCTTGTATTACTCAGACTTATGGGTTACTTTTTAATAATAGGAGAATATCACAAGATCGAGCTATTTTAAAATTAATATATAATCAATTTATCAATTTTAAGAAAGAACATTCAAATATAAAATTTTATATGAATGATTATTCTTATTCTCTATTTTTATTCTATCTGAATAACCTAGAGTCAAATTTAAAGTATTGTGAATACAACATTTTCATAAAATCAATAATAGTATCTGATTCGTTTCTTCTTGAAGCTGAACAATATGATTTTTGTTTTGTAGAAAATAATGATGTTTTGTCTTTTTTTGATAATAATAACGTTACCGGAACTATATTTTATAAATGGGACAAAACATACCCATGTGATTATTATTTATCTTTGCCGATTGATTTTGCGCAAAATTTTGTTTTACAAACAATGACTGAACATATTGGCCATTCTCACTCAACTATACTGGAGGAAATTTATAAAAATGAAAAAAATTCTTAATTTTTTACGTGGCAGATTTGCTGCGCGTCTACTAATATTTGCTGTTGCAGCATGTATTATTGTTTTTTGTACTGTATTTATTAGTAATAAAAGCCATAGAGCTTACCATAATCACAGATACAATACTAGATATAGTAGTTCTAATCGCTACAATAAAGGATATAACTATAACAAATATAAACACTACTCTTCAAGTAGTAGCAGTTCAAAAAAGAAATCATCTTTTTGGGGTGGATTTGGTAAATCATCTTCAAAAAAGAATAAAAGCTATAGTAGTTCTAGCTCTCATAGTTCATCAAGACATAGCTTTTTCAGACATAGATCAAGAAGGCATTGAAGAGCAAACGGAAAATCTGATGGTAATTCAAAATTAAGCAATGCACAACAGGCTGAGATTGCGAAAAATTATAGTGTTACTTTTAACGCATCACAGATACCTGCATATTCAGATTCTCCTTATGTCGCTATAAATGATAACAAACCTTTTTTTGATGATAAATTGCTTACTAAAAATTCTTTTGAATACTATAGTCCATTAGATTCAAAAGGGCGTTGTGGATTTGCCGTTGCTTCTATAGGGCAAGATTTAATGCCTACTGAAAAACGTGGTCCTATTGGAAGTGTTAAGCCTTCTGGATGGCATACTGTTAAATATAATCACGTGGATGGTAAATACTTATATAATAGATGTCATTTGATTGGATATCAGTTAACTGCAGAAAATGCAAACAAACAAAATCTAATTACCGGCACACGATACTTAAATGTTGACGGAATGTTGCCTTTTGAAAACATGGTTGCAGATTATGTTAAAGAAACAAATAATCACATTTTATATCGTGTTACTCCAATATTTAATGGTGATGACCTTGTTGCACAAGGCGTACTTATAGAAGCTAAATCTGTTGAAGATAATGGTAAAGGAATTATGTTTAATGTTTTTTGTTATAACGTTCAACCTAATGTTATAATAGATTATAAGACCGGTGATTCACATTTATCATAGAATATTAAACATTTTATTATTTAAGACTCAAAAAACGACTCAGGAATTGATGATATCACCAATCCTAAGTCGTTTTTTTCTATAAATCAACCAATTTTCTAAATTTAACCTGTTCAAGAGCTGATGCCGCAACAATATAAGTAATCACTGTTACTACAGCCTCAACTAATAATCCTGGTGTCTGAGCTAAACTTCCTGGAATAGTACCTATTACATAAATTCCCGCTATTAAATAACCTGCTACTACATATAAAGACATTAGTATTGCAAACAAATATACTCTAACTGATTTAATCTGAAGTTTCTTTTTACAACATTCTTTTCGTAATAGTATTGCGGCTAAAAATCCCATGCTTCCTTTTATTATCAATGTTGGAATTGCCCATACTGCGTAACCGCTCATAATATCTGCTAACATTGATCCAATTCCACCTGCTAATAAAGCGCCTATAGGATTAACAAACGTCGCTATAACTAAAATAAAACATCCTCCAAGATTATCATATCCTGTTGGTGTAGGCACTTTTAAAAACAAAGTAGCTACCATAACAATAGCTATTGACAAAGCATAAGTACTCAATGATTTAACATTTTTTTCCATAATATTCCTCCTAAAAAAACATTTTAAAATTATTGCTCTTTCATTTGAGCCTGTAATTCTCTATCTACAAACATCATCACAAGTGCAATTCCTAGAAATAATGTACACATACAAATTGATTTTTCCTGAAACATTTTAACGAAAAAATTTCCAATAATAGCACCCATTCCAAATGATGTTATTATTCCAAAATATAATAAACTTTTCTTTAAAAACAGAATCTTCTTAGTTTCAAAATATGAAACCATGTTTTGTGTTGCACTTCTTAAATTACCAATGCACATAGTTGTTGCTGCATTGTTTCCTAAAATCTTTCTAAAACTTTCCACTTGTATTCCGCATGCAAAAGATATCAATGAATTGGCAATAAGATTATATCTTTGTGGGAAAAAACATACTCCAAATAAAATTAACGCTTCAACAAAAACTGAAAACTGTCTCCAATGAAGTGTATTTTTTTCCTTAAATAAAATTCTAAAAATCTCTGCCAAAGCGATTCCAATTGCGAAGGATATTATTGGCAAAAAGTATCTTAATGCCATTCCCCAATCTCCTTCTGACAAATGTACCCCGAACAAAAGAATATTTCCTGTTTGCGCATTTGCGAAAACTCCACCTCTGCATACGAAAGAATATGCATCCATGAAACCACCAGACATTGCAAGAACAACTCCCAATTCGATTGACTCTGACATTTGAATAACATTTTTCACTTTAATTTCTCCTTTGATGTATAATACACAAAAAGAGTATACATCTTTTGTACGATTTTTACAACTAATTAAAACTTATAGACAATTATAAGCTCTACTTTTAATTCATTTTTACTTTATTTAAAAACATTATCCATTTTATAACTATGACCCTATTTTAAAATAATATCTGGTACACATTCTGCCATAGTTTTGTAACCTAAGCCACTTGGATGTAAATGATCACCACTATCCATTCCCTCTGCAAAAGCTTTTGGATTTTTTGAATCCCTTACTGCTTTTTCAAAATCAATACATCCATCAAAACACTCTGCTTTTCTAATCCAATCGTTTAATTCATTTTTCATTTGCTCTCTAAAATCAGCATAAGTTCTCCAGTTTTCAATTGGTAATAATGTTCCAACATAAACTTTATAATTATAGCTTTTAGCTAAATCAATATAATACTTCATACCATCTATCATTTCATCAACTGTTGGTAAATCACTCATTGGACGATATGGGTTTACGTCTGTTCCAACCGGATGAATTATGTCATTTATTCCTTGCTGAATTATTACTGTATCAACACCTTCTGTTGGCACTTCATGAGCAAATCTATTTGTTCCCTTTAATCCATACGACTCATATCTTATACAACTATACTCTCTTAAAATTCGAGAACCACTTGTTGCTCTTCTAATAACTGCTGTATTATTAAAATTATTTTCTTTACATCTAAGTTGCAAATAATCTGGCCAATCCTGAGCAGTAATTGAGTCACCATAGCAAAGTACTGTTCTATTTTCTTTATCTGTTAAAATTGAAATATTACTTAAAAAATAATATAAATTTGTTCCTCTTTTTATATCAATTGAAATATCTCTGTTATGAGTTTGATTTCCAATAGCATAGATTGCGCTGTTAGATAATGGTCCGCTTACATAAACTGTTGAACGCATTTGCGTAAAATCTTTTAAATAGAAATTAACATCAAACTGTGATTTTGCCTCTATCTTACACATTAATGGATCAGATACAATATTCTTTTTTGCAGGAATTGTAACCGACTTACTTCCGTTTTCGAATGTGACATCATAGAATTCTCCATTTACATAAACACTACATTCCGATATTGTTATAGGTTCCGTTCCACAGTAGTTATCAAAAGTCAATTTCATTCCTTCTCCGGAAAATTGTGAATAAATTGGGTATCTAAAAGTAATATTCTTTCCATAACTTTCTGGTCTGTTTTCGCCAATCGATACAGCATTTCCCCAAATACTTGCCCAATGTTTGTCAATTAAATTATTTGATTTATCTACGCTGTTTGTAAAAATATGATTGTTACTGTTTTGTTGCATTTTAAAAATTCCTTTCTATCTTATAGGATTTTATTCCTATAGCTTTCTGTATAAAACATCATTGCACTTTGTTATTTGTACTTTGTAGTGTTTTATAAAATTATACTTTACGTCCTAATTCTATAGAGCCGTAAAACATAAATTGTTGAATGACACCGTTATACGGCGCATATGTATTCAAATCGAACTTATTATTATATTTTTCTTCTAATATTCGCAAAATCCATACATCCTTTGGAAACGAATTAAGTCTATGAAAACCAAATAGCATAATACATGATGCAACTTTTGGACCAACTCCATATAATTCTAACAAACGATTATATAACTGTTCATCCTCTAGATTTTGAAGACTTTTAATTGTTATTTCTTTATGGTAAAACTGCTCTACTATAGATTTTAAATACTTTGTACGGTAACCTAAAGCACATTTATTCCAATCTTCATCCGACATTTTATACATTTGTTCCGGTGTCGGAAAAGCATATATTCTTTTATGGTCATCGATTAATGTTCCTGCACACTCGCAGAGTGTTTCTACAGCTTTTTTTATGGCTGGAATATTCTTCCTTTGAGAAATAACAAATGATACTATCATTTCCCACGGATCCTGACTCAGAATTCTTACACCTTTAGAATATTTAGCTGCCTTATACAAAAAATCATCTTCTTTAGGTATCATACCACGAATTTTCTCATAATTTGTACCTAAATCAAAGTAATTATACCACACCTCTTCAAATTCTTTTTTTGAGCACGAAATCTCATATAACAAAGGATTTGAATTATCTTGTTTTTTTCTAATATATAATATACGACCAAAGGCAATGGTACAAAAAATACCATTGCCTATCTCATTGAACCTAAATACTTCACCACTATTTTCTATTTTTTTTAAGTCAAAATCATCGCTTATCTCTATTTCGTCCTGAAAGATAGCATTTTTATCAGAACTTGCTTTATCTTGAAATAACCTTTTTTTATTTGACTCTGCTTCATTTTGAAATAGTTCTTGCATTTTATCTCCTTTATGCATAATTGAATTCAATATCTTGTTATAATCTCTTAACTTGTAGCTGTTGATTTTCATCACATTTTTTTAGAATATCCTTTATTACAAAATTATACGCTATCAAAACGTATATTCCCGTTGTAATCCATGCAGATGAATCGCAGAAAAATGCCAGTGTCGAATTATGCAAACAAACTGATATTATTCCACAAACTGTTCTTGAAACCAACTCTACTACGCCTCCCATTAATGGTAAAAATGCATAGCCACAACCTTGCATTGTATTTCTATAAATGAAAATATATGACAAAGGCACATAAAATAATGCACTTAATACAATATAAGTCTGCGCTGCTGGAAAAGCATCTGCTACTTCTTTAGCTGTTCTGAAATAAATCATCATTGTTGGTCTTACCAGGACTACTGCTAAAATTCCTGTTACAATAGCCATAACTGTTGACATTATAGTTGCAACTCTTACGCCTTCTCGCAAATGTTTGATATTCCCTTTTCCGTAGTTTTGACCACTATATGTCGCCATTGCCTGTCCCATTGCCGGAAAAGCCTGTGACATCAGACCATGTAATTTGGATGCTGCTGCAAAAGCCGACACCGTTACAACACCAAAATTATTTATTGCTGTCTGCATTACCATTGTACCTGATGCTGTAATTGCGAACTGTATCGCCATTGGTAAGCCGACACCGATTTGTAATTTCGAATCATTTGAATCTAAGAACCATTCATTTTTTTTAGGCCACAACAGTTTTTCATTTTTTATTATATATATCAAACACAAAATTGCAGATATACCTTGTGAACTGACTGTTGCAATAGCAGCACCAGCTACTCCCATATGAAAGTTTTTTATAAAGATTAAATCTAATACAACATTAAGCACCGATGAAAAAATAAGTGCCACTAATGGAATCACACTATTTCCGACGGCTCGTAAAAATGCTGAAAATAAATTATAAAAAACCAACGCTACCAAACCTGCACAAATTATTGTTATATATGTATATGCCTGACCAAATATCTCCTTTGGGGTACGCATCAAAATAAGTATATTTTTCATTGCCAAAATACTCACCAATGTCGTAAGCGCAATTATTATTATTGCCAACAATATAGCATTTGCAACACTTCTTCTTACACCTTTTTCATTTTTGGCTCCATACCTTTGTGACGTTAAAACCGTGCAACCTGTTGTTATTCCTTGCGCAAAACCAATGATTAAAAACATTATAGTACCTGTCGAGCCTACTGCTGCAAGGGCATCATTGCCAACATATCTACTTACAATAATAGAATCTGCTGCATTATAAAGCTGTTGAAAAACATTTCCTAAAAATAATGGTATTCCAAATTTAGCAATTAAACCAAATGGCTTTCCCTGTGTCATATCACGTTCCATAAAACCACCTCATTCTAAATCCATTTTATTTTTCAATTTCCCTTAATATTTCAAAAAGATTATTAATCGCGCTTTCATAAACCTCTTTATCTTTTGCTTTTTTTATTTTTTTCATTTCTTTATGAATTTCTTTGCAATTATCAAATGGTTCTAAGATATAAAACCATAATTCTTTCATCCTGTTTATCGCATCTGAACAAGCTGTATAATCGCTGACATAATCCGCAAATAGTCGAGAGACAAATTCCTTCAATCTATCACAGTCGATATTATTATGAGGTTTATTTTCATAATAATTTTCAAGCATCAATGGATTAGTTAAAATTCCTCGACCAATCATAATGCTATTAACATTATAATCGTTATAATCATTAATTATTTTTATAATGTCATCTGAAGTTTTTATATCACCATTATAACCAATATCCATATTTGCCTTTTCACAAACATTTCTAAATGCGTTAAAATCAGGACTATTTTTATAAAAATCTTTTCTCGTTCTAGGATGTACAATTAATTCATTTAATGGATATTTATTGTAAATTTCTGTTATTCTATCTAAGTCATCAAAATTTTCTATTCCTAGTCTCGTCTTAACTGAAATTGTTAATTTTTCTGAAAGTTCAGTATAGATTTGATCCAAAAAAGAATCAAATTGTTCTAAATCAAGCAACATTCCAGCACCCTTGTGTTTTGAAACAACTGTTCCCGATGGGCAGCCAACATTTAAATTAATTTCATTGTATCCTAGTTTTTTTATTTCTCTTGCATACCAGATAAACTGCTGTGCATTGTTAGTTAACAACTGAGGAACGACATACATTCCCTCGTTAATTTTAGGATCGATTTCTCTTTTTTCACGATTTTTCAACTTAAAAGTCTGATTAGTTGCAATAAAAGGAGTAAAATACTTATCTACTCCTTTGTATAATTCATGAAAATGTCTCCTATAAATATGTCCGGTTATACCTTCCATTGGTGCTAAATAAAACTTCATTTTGTACCTCATATATTCTTTTATAGTAATTTTTTAAACTATATGAATTCTTTTTGCTGCCCTTTACCTTATACAATTCTTGATCAGCTAAATCAAATGCTTCATTTATGTCCATTTTTGATGAAACAATAACTGCACCTATGCTTATCGACACTTTAACTGTGTTATCTTCATAGTTTATATTTGTATCCATTGTATGAACTAAATTCAAAAGCATTTTTTTTATTTTTTCTACATTTCTACCATCAGGAATGTAAAAAATAAATTCATCTCCACCATATCTTGCAAAGATGGCTAAATCACCAAATGTTTTTTTTATTTCATTTGCCAACATTTTTAGTGCTTTATCGCCACCTAGATGACCAAGTGTATCATTTACACTTTTAAAATTATCATAATCTAAAATACCAACAACTGATTGTCTATATTTGCAATTCGAACTAAATTGATCAGCATAAATCTTATTAAAACCTAAACGATTATATACTTTAGTGAGTGTATCAAGCGCAGTTTTTTTAAGGAATTCCTGGCGTTCTTCCATTTCATTTTGAACATTCGATATTTTCCCAATATATAAAATTTTATGAGTTTCTTCATTCTCGATTGGAGATAAAAATATCCTAACCCATGTAACATCTTGATCTCTCATATTGCCAAAATACATACGTTTTTCTTTTTCTTCATTCTGAACCATATGTTTTAATACTTCAATAAACTGATTTAATTTAGCGTTTTTTTCCTCAATATTATTTAATTCAATTTTATTTTTTAAACAACCAAAAAAATCTTTGAATTTCTCGTCAATCGTCAATACTCCATCAGAAACATCATATTCGAAAATATATTCATCCATCATTTCTGCTAAAAGAGCATATCTTTTGGCATAAAATTCTTGCTTATGTAAATATTTTTGTTTTTCGTATCCGCTAAACCAGATTTCTACTAAAACAATAAGATATACAAACAAAATTCCTATTATAAAATGTACAGGATACTGTTTTAAAAGCATTTTTAAAGTTACTTTAGTTATCTCATTTTCGTTTGCCTCTACCAGATATGAAGCAAGTGAATTATCTGAAATATCATATAAGCATTTATTAAAAACCGATATCATTCTTGCGTCTTCATCACTTCTAAATGCAATTCTTAGGGAATTCTTAGATGAAGTAGCAACTACTTCTAAATTATCAAATTGATCGTTTTTTATATAATAATTGGCTAAGTAATAATTAGTAATCGTGTATTGCGATAAGCCCATATCAACTGACTTCATCGCACTTTCAACAGAAGTGCATTTATATTTTTTGTCTACTCCACGATAATAATCACATGATGAATTCTCAACAATCGCTGCTTTTGCCTTTGCAAGATTCAGTTTTTTAATATTATCACTCATTTTATTTCTAATAACAACATTATTATACTCAATATATGGCTTAGTCATCTGATACTTTTCCTTATTTTCCTCAGTATCTTCTAGTCCCATAATTAAATCAATCTGATTATTATCAAGCGCCTTTGTCATTTTCATTTCATCATCAAAAATAACAAATTTACATTTAACTTTAATTTTCTTAAATATATCATCTGCAACCAGTTTTGACATCCCTTTGATTTTGTTTTTCTCAATGTACGAAAAAGGCGGGCTTTCCCTTAAAAGTCCAACCTTTATAATTGGACGTTTTTTTAGAAACTTCTTCTCTTCATACGTCAAATCTAAGGAGTGCTGCGTAATATTGTCTGATTGAAATGAAAAAATGCTTTTTCCAGAATTTTTTTTCATATCTTCTGTTCTTGATTTTTCCCAACGCCTGTTCCAATCATTATAAATATCATATAATTTTTCAGATGATAACCCTACCGCAGACTCAATTATACGTTTTTGCTCCATACCGCTATACATATTGAGTCGTTTTTCTAGTATATTAAACTGTTGTTGCAAATTATCTGATACTGTACTATTTTGTAAAATATGCAAATTCTTTATTGCTTTATAAATCTCAGGAATTTCACGTCCTTTTACAATGGAAATACATTGCATATCTGAATTATAATTTGATTCATCAAGAAAGTATTCTACAAATTCCTTTGCTAATTCAGGATACTTAGTATTTCTACTAATTCCTATACAATAATCAGCAATTATTGAGGCATATTGTTGCTTATTTATTTTGTTAGGAAACGGCATATATCCTATATCATTTGGATTCGTTGAAACATCTTGAACTGTAGAAACAGCCCACGAACCAACTGCCATACAGCCAAGATTACCATTGCCCAAATCCCTTATAGCCTGATTCCAACTGTAATCTTTGATTGAATCTTCACAATAATTATTTTTTATAAGATTATAATAAAAACTATATACCTTCTCATGCGTGGAACCTATTCCAAAAGGATTAATGATATTGGTAAAATCTTTATTTCGGTATTTTTCATCACCTGTCATCTCAATAAATGAAAAATACTCCCAAATATTTAGCCCCCATATAGATGAATAACCACTATAAAAAGGTATTTTACCTGTGTTATTTTTAATATACGACATATCTTTTAAAAAGTCTTTTATCGAAGTAGGCAATTTAGTAATACCTGCTTTTTCAAAAACTTTTTTATTATAAACGAATCCAGCCAAATACATACTTGATGGTAGGCCATAAACATCATCATTAATTTTTACCGCTTGATCTAAATAATTATATTTATCCTCTAATTTCGACTGTCTCCCTATTTTCATAAAAAAATGTTGTATATCATTCAAAGAAAGACCCTCTGGAATAAACATAACATCCGGTGCCGTATTATTATAAATTTCATCCCTTAATTTATTACTATAATCATCGAGACAATTTACTTCAACCTCTACATCTGGATGCTGTCTTTCGAAACCTTTTACATATTCTTTCATAAAATCAACAGATTTATGCGTTGTAAACCTAATTACCTTCTTAGAAGATTCAGCATGTATAGCTGTTGGTATTTTTACTATTAAAATAGTTTCTAACAATAACAGTATTGCAAAACCTATTAAAAATAGTTTTTTTAAGTTTATTTTTTTAAAATATACTAGCTCCATTATACCCCCATCCTTGGTCTGCGACAGCTAATAACTTACTCTAAAACAACTCTTTCACTTCAATTCTTTTTAATATAATTCTTCTTCCATTGTTGAAGCCATTAAATTTCTATAACTTCTTTTAAGTTTTTCATTATCAACAGTGAGCGCATTAATCTTTTCTTGTAACTCTTTGATAATTCTATTAAATTCATTTTCCTGTCCCTGATGCTTCTCAATAGAATCACTCGAAGCTGTTTTAGCAGCATTTAACTCAAGTTTTACGTTTTCAAGTTGGCTTAATGCTTCATTTCCCTTAGCAACAGCTGTTTCATTTTCTTTTCTCAAATTATGTAGTTCTTCTTCTAATTCCATAATTCTTAAATCACTATCATCTTTTGCATCACTTATAGCTTTAACTTCTTTTGAAGCATCAGCTAACTTTTGAGTAGTTTCATTTAATCTATTTTGAGTTAACTCAAGCGTTTGCTCTAACTGGCGATTTTTATCATTATATGCTTTATTTTTATCCTCGCAATTTTTTACAAGTTCTTCTAACTCAAGAATTTTAAAATCGCTGTTATCTTTTTCATCTTGAAGTTTTTTATATTTTTCTTGCTCTTGTTTGATAGCAAGATCCTTATTGTTAGAAAGCTCGTTTAATGCTCTTACATCATTATTTGAAACTCTTAAGCTTTCTTTTAATTGATTTAGTTCATGCTCTAAGTCGTCTTTTTTAGTTTTTGTATCTTCTAAACGCCCCATAGTTTTCTCTAAATCACTCTTTATTTTATCAGAATTAACTTGAACAGCTTTTTTCTCATCCTGCAACGCATTATAATATTTTTTTGCCTGTTCTAATCTGTTTGCAAGTTCATTGACTGTATCATTTAGTCTGGTATTTTCATTAGTAACGCTATCTTTTTGAGCTGCAAGCTGTTTATACTGCATATCTTTTTCTTTTAAGTTTTGCTCTAATGATTTAACGTTTTCATCACTATCAGATACCTGTGACATTAAAACTTTCTTAGTGTTTTCCAGTTCTTGATATTCTTTTTGAGCATTAGTTAAATCTCTCTTTACAGCAATTAATTCTTTACTTACTTCATCATATCTTTTCTCTGCTAAATTGGCTGCAGTTTTAGCATCTTTTGATGAATTTTCAAGTTTATTTACTCTGATTTCGAGATTATCCTTAAGTGCTCTTACTTCGCTAAATTCACGATTTAATGCAGCCAAAGAGTTCTTTGTTGAGTTAAGCTCTTTTTCACTAGACATAACACGATCCTTCATGAATGCAAGTTCTTTACCTTTTTCATTTAACTCATTTTTAACAATTTTAATTTTGCCACTCTCTCTTCTAGCTTCATCTTTTGCTTCATCTAACGCAACAGTTAACTCATTTATAGTTTTTTCCTGCGATTCAGTTGTAACTTTTGAACTTCTAAGTTTTGTTTCAGCCGCACTAAGTTGTTCTTTAACACTATTTAACTCTAGCGATGTTGCACTTGATTCTTCTATCAATGTCTCATAATTTTTTGATAAATTATTTCTTTCAACAACAACTGTCTGATGTTTTTCTTTTAAATCTTTTAATTCTTCCTGTAAAAGTAAAACATGATAATCACTATCATCTTTATAGTTTTTTATATCTGAAAGTTCTGCACTAGCTTTATCAAAATCAATTTTAATAGTTTCTAAATTTTTGCTAAGCGTAGAAACTTTTTGTTCTAAATCTGCCTTTGTTTTATTGTATGTTTCTGATAGTGAACGATAATCCTCTTTTATGGATTTAAGCTCATTTACTGCTTGATTTAAGCTCTCTTTAGTTGTATTTAATTCTGTCTTGTTAGCATTATTTTGCAATGTAATGCTCTCTAATTCCTGATTACTATCTTTTAAACTGTTTATTGTTGATAAAAGTTCATCAGTTTTAGCTTTTAAATCAATCTCCGCATCATGAAGTTTTGCCTTAACATTTGCAAGATTCTGCTCTAATTCTTTAATTTTTTCAATCTTTTGTTCTTCTGACAAAGATTTTTTTTGTAAAGAATCTTCTGTTGCTTTAAGAGTTTTATTTGAGACTTCTAAATCATGTTTAACTCCAGATAACTCATTATGCAATGCTTCTATATTCTCTTTAGCTCTTTGTATTTCACCTTTTAAAGTCAAAATATCAGCTTTATTCTTTTCTAATTCCTTATCATTATTAACTAATTTAGCATTGCTATCATACAATTCTTTACTTTTTTTAGATAATTCTTCCTGCAAAGAATGAATCTGTTGAGATTTCCTAGTATTTTCCTGCTTACTTTGTTCTATTTGATCTTCAAGAATTCTTTTATCTTTTACAACTTCCTTAGATTTTTGGTTGGACTCATCTAATTTTTTATGGTAGTCCTTTACCTCTTCTGTCATTATTTTTAATTTTTCAAGAGTTTCCTGTAATCTGACTTTTGTAACATCAAGTTGTTCGCTCGTACTTAATTCCTTATCCTTTGACTCTTTATAATTCTCTTTAACAAGTCCAAGCTGACCTTCAAGATTTGCAACCATTTCTTCTAGTTTTTTCTTTTCGATAGTTGCTGCACTTGCACTAGATTCCTTGTCTTTAACTCTATCTTCTAAATCTGTAATTTTAGTATATGCTTTAAACAAATCATCCACTATATTAATTTGAAGCATCACATTTTTTGCATCAGTTGGCAACTGCCAATATGCTGAACTTCCATCTATTTCTGCTAATTTTTTATTTAAATATGTGGCTACTTCCTGCATATATTCCGCACTCTCAGAGCCACAAAGATTATATTTTTTTCCACCAACTGTTATTTCTGTATTAATACTTTTATCTGCCACAATAAAATTCCTCCAATATTACTTATGCCTTAAAAATATAAAAGCACTCAAGTTACATTATAGCAAGTTTCCAGATAGAAAAACACCCTTATTTATTTTTTTTCATAAAATGAACACAAAAAAGAAAGGCCAGCATAAGCCAACCTTTCTAAAAAAGAGGAAGTCAAAGAATTTACTTCTTGTACCCGTTATTAATTATTATTCTCCACTCTATCATTTTGCGCGATATTGCAACGATTTCCTTCATAACGACAAACACTCTCCGATTTGCAGTTATTCAAATTGCTCCTAAAATCTGACCATTTGCAACACCAACACTCCTTCATCGGAACTAAAGTTCCATGTTCAGGCTCCCAGTGTTCGCAAAAATCACCTTCACTAACTATTTTATACCCCTCATTATTATAGCCTACGATTTTTGCCATCCAGCTGTTAACCTCACTTTTTTTATTACTGGCGATTGCACATCCATAACTGCTGCTGAAACTGACTTCCCTTTTGATATGCAACCTGTTTTCCCAAGTGATTGGGCAACGAAACAGTTCTCCTCGTCGCTCCAATTCACTATAATGCTATACCCTTTCTTTCTCATTTAGACTCTCCTTTCTAGCACCCTGCACAAAATTTTCGTCTCTCCCCAGTGACATTATTTTGTACATATCTCTTAACAAGATATATTTCCTTCTTGTCCTGAGCCAATTTAAAGAAAAAACTCCTAAAAAAGCCTCGATATACAGTCCTACTCCCCTGAAAAAAGCACCCCTTACTTTTTCGACCGTATATTAATTTCGAAATGAAACCCCCATTTCGCTTCGAAATTTAATAACCAAGAATTTGTTATCTGTAATTAATATATCATAGTTAATGAATTATTAATTTTTTTGTCGTTAAACTGATTGTTTTTGTCGTTAAACTGATTGTTTCGATTTTTTTAGAGTTGTCATCCTTTTTTGTTATTATTCTATTTCATTTTCATAAAAAATATAAAAATGACGTTTATTTTTTTTTTTACACTAAGCAAATAATCGTTTCTAGTCTTTACATGATTTAAGTGGCATTACAAGTTCTGTATAAAATGAGTTTTTTGTTTTTATAACGTCATACTTTCCGTTATATTTTATAAAATATTTATAAATTTTTTGAAGGATTTCATAATTATCAAATGGAATTATCCCGTTTTTATACAAATATTTCAGTTTACCCTCATTGGAAACTATATTTTTTATAAAATCTTCTCCATCTCTATAGGCTTCTAACTTTCCTTTTTTATTAACGCAAAAATTAACACTTGAAAAAGGATGATTTGATCCAAGTTTAAATTTAATACCGACTTTTCTAATTTTGATATAGTTTTTGTCTATTTTAATATCTAACCAAACTTTGAGAGAATCCAATCCATCTATTACTTCATTTAAACCATGGTTACAATTTGATCCTTTTTTAAAAGTGGAGTTTTCCTCGCTCTCTAGTCCACTTTTATTATCACTTAGATACTTTATTTCATTTTCAAGCATTTCAAATGAAATAGAAAGAAACTCGATTAATTTATTAATATTACAACGTTTTTCTATATTTTTAATTGTTTCACATTTTATATTAATTTTATTGCATAAACCTTTTAATCTATATAAATAGCTTTCTATAATAAAATTAACATATTCGTTATCAGCATATTTTTCAACTAATGAAATATCAGTTTTTTTCTCGTTATATATCTCGCACAAAAAATTATACGCAACATCGATCTCATCATTTTGAATATAATTTTCAACAGTATTCATAAAACGCTTCATCTTCTGCTCATATATTTCGTTGAATTTTCTGAGAAAATTATAGTCGACACTATACTCTTCTATGTTTTCTTCAACGTGTTTTTTTATAAATTCTGATTCTTTTTTTATTCTTATTTTTTCCATATAATATTTGGTAAAATTATTTTCAATAATAGTAGCAAGGATCTGAATAAAAATATATAAAGACGGATACGCGCCTGCTATGTTATTTTGTCCAATATATATTTTACATAGCATAAAAGCAATAGACATAATCAGGCCACTACTACTAGCAATTAATCCATATAAAATACCTGAAATATGAATTGAAACATAGGGAATAACCAGAACCCAAATCCAAAAAGAACTTATACTTATGTTACCAAAAGATTTTTTTATAAAAAAATAAACAAAAATTATACAACATAATATATAAGACAATATAATCGTTAGAACAATATGATTTTTTCTTTTTTTGTAGAAATAAATAAATACTAACAATACAAGGAAAAGAGCTGTATTTGTCAAGGCTGAAACAATATCATCCTGAAGCAAATTAAGAAAAATAAAAAAGAAACAAAATAAATCAATCAAGCTCAAAAAAACTAATGCTTTTTCTATTCTCTTTTCTCTTACAAAAGATTCTTTTTCTAATTCTCTTAATTGTTTAATACTATACAACATTCTTATTTTTCCTCATAATATTATAAAATTGTTTACATAGAGTACTTAACAAATTTTTCTCCTACTATTCTATATGCGCCACGAGGCATAGGAAAAACTTTATCATCTTCCATTACTATTTCTTTTTTAGAAATTTTTAAGATGTATTTTAAGTTAATTATCATTTTACCATTTGGCACATAAAAATATTCTTCGTTAAGTTCATCTACTATCGCCTGCATCGTTGTTCTAATCAAATGGGTACCATTTTTTTCAGTAATTCTCTTGTAATGATCTTCTGAAGTAATATACATGATATCATCTACCGGAATCTTAACCATCATGCCCGATTCCTTAATGACTAAATAATGCATTTCATTCGACTCAAAAATACGTTTTATTGCATCGTAGAATTCGCTTTTTAAAATTGGTTTTTCAAGGTAATGGATTGCATTCAAATGAAATGCTTCTTTATAAAATCCATCTGATGACGTTGCAAAAATAATAGCTCCGTTCTCATCTTTTTTACGAATCATTTTTGCTAATTCAATACCATTAATCTCATCTATATAAATATCTAAAACATAAACATCATATGCCTTTTTTTCCATAGCATCTAGCAGATCTAAAGATGATTTAAAGACATCAATCTCCCAATCTATGCCTGAATTGTCATTCTTATAAGAAGATAATAAAGACATTGTTTCTTTTATAGATTTTTCTTCATCATCGCAAATAGCTATATTGTACATTATAATATCCTCACCTATATCTTTTCCTTTAAATTAATTAAACTAAATAGAAATTTTCAAAACCATTTAGACTCCACGTACTATATTAGCACAAAATTTCACTTTATGTTAAAAAAAAGTAAGGATTTTTCTTGCCAATTGAGGCAATTTATCCAATAAGATTAATGCATAAAACCGTCACGCAACACATTGTTGCTACAACAAACAGGTTTTCTGTTATATAGCTTAGAATCACACCTATAATCAGTGCCGCAACACCAGCAAATTTGTTGTCTGTAGCATATATTATTGCCGGAAATGTCATGACAGCAAGTGTAACATATGGCACATAATGCAAAAATGATTTAATAAATTTATTCTTTATATTATGTCTAAATACTAGCATTGGTATACATCTAACAGAATAGATTGTTGCTATCATAATTAAAATTGGTACTAACTTACTCATCTTATTCTCCTTATTTTTCCTACTTTCACTTAGCCTATTGGACTAACTTTTCTTGTTTTAGCTTAGCCTCTTGATCTAAATCTTCTTCATTTTCGATTGGTTTAACAATTGCTGCAATTGCTGCAATTACAATAGTAATAATTATAACCTTAGTTCCCTGTGAAATCTTATTAACTAATGGTAAATATTCTGTAAGAAAACTTACAATCATTGCAAATGCAACACATAATCCAATTTCTTTACTTTTCTTTGAAGCCGGAATAATAATAGCAATAAACATACCATAAATAGCTACAGTAAGTGATTTTTCTACCAATACCGGAACTAGATTAACAAACACATTTCCTAAAACAGTACCTAATGTCCAACAAGGAACAGCAGTTAATGCTGCTCCATATGTATAAAATGGATTGAGTTCACCTTCTATAGCACTTGATATTCCAAAGATTTCATCGGTAATACAATATGACATGAAAAATCTATGTCGTATTTTTGTTTTTTCTGAAACCTTCTGTGATAAAGATGCTCCCATCAAAAAATATCTTAGATTAACTATTAGTGTTGTCATTATCATCTCTATAGCACCAGCTTTTGTCATAATAAGTTGCAATGCAGCAACTTCACCGGCAGATGCCACCATACCAGCCGACATTAATGCCGCTTCCATGGAAGACATCTGTGCTGTTTTTGCCATAACACCTACACTAAAAGCAACCGCAAAATATCCTAATCCTATAGGGACCGCATCTTTTAGTCCCTTTTTTAACCAATAAACATTTTCTTTTTTCATTAGTAGTCAACCTCCATTAAACATAAACCATTTGCAGGTGCTGTAAATCCCGCGTTTTGTCTATCTTTTGATTTTAAAATTTCAATCATCTCTTTTGGATTTCTTTTGCCCCATCCAACTTCTAGTATAGTTCCTACTAATATCCTTATCATATTTTGTAAAAATCCATCTCCGTGAAAAGTTAAATAAATATATGAGCCTTTCTGCACTATTTCTATTTTGTCGACAGTTCTTATAGTTGATTTTTTCATTTTTTTATTTCCACAAAAACTCTTATAATCATTTGTCCCCATTAAATATTCAGCTGCCTCTCTCATTTTATTGATATCAGGCATCTTATCTATTACATATAAAAACTTCCTATCAAAAACCGGTTTAGTATCGCCACACCAAAGTGTATAGCGATATGTCTTTCCTATTGCGTTAAATCTGCTATGAAATCTTTCTTTTACCACGCTTACTTCGTCAACTGAAATATCATCTGGTAAATATTTATTCATATATTCTTGGACCTGTTTTTCAGAAAAATCTGTATCAAGATAAACATTAGCTGTCATCGCCAATGCAGATACACCTGCATCAGTTCTTCCTGCACCTATGACTGTTATTGGTTCATCTTCATTCTTATTAGTCATTCGCATTAGAAGGGTTTCTAATTTCCCTTGAATTGTGTTTTGAGTATTATTCTGATGTTGCCAACCATTATATCTAGTTCCATCATATCTAATTTTTAATCTAAAATTCTTCATTTAAAAAAATCCTTTTTTATTATTAAATTTACAATATAGTTTAGCACATTACACAATTAAATAATATGATTTTTTCGTTTTTTTTATTCGTTTAGTGTTTTTTGTATAAGCTAAACAATTTCAAGTCTTGTTAATTAATTTTTTTTATGCTAATATATGCCTTGAGCGTTTATCATAAAATTTTTTTATATAAACTTACACAATATTGCGCTCATATATTATATTAGAAAATCAGTTAAAACTGATATATGGGAGGAATTTATGGATAATATGTTAAAAACTGATTCTCTTTCTAGGAATCAACAAAATGTCAACTCAAAACCAACATTAAAACTAGTTCAAACAGCACTAATGATGGGTATAATTATTGTTATGGCTTTTACGCCACTAGGCTACCTTAATCTTCCTGGTTTATCAATTACTTTCTTAACAGTTCCTGTTGCAATCGCAGCAATAGTCATTGGACCTACAGCTGGGTTTGTATGTGGTATCACTTTTGGTATAACCAGTTTTTCTATCGGTATGATGGGAACTAATCCCTTTTCAGCAACATTATTAAATATAAATTTTGTTGGATTTTTTATAACAACTATTGTAACACGTGCATTGGTTGGACTTTTCACAGGATTATTTTATAGACTATTATGTAAAGTTAAAGCTAATAAAAATTTATCTGTTATACTTGCAAGTCTTTCTTGTCCTTTACTTAATACATTATTGTTTATGAGCTCACTTGTAGCATTTTACTATAATACAAGTTTCATTCAAAGTTTTGTTAAAAAAGGAAATTTCCCAAATCCATTTCTATTTGTTATTGGATTCGTTGGAATTCAAGGTTTGATTGAAGCTGTAGTTTGTACATGTGTTGCAACAACAATAACTCTAGTTCTAAAAAAAGTATTGACACGATAAATATATTTAAAACACGGATTACTTTAATAAATGATATTTAAACTGAGCTACGCTCTACAACAAAAACCCCCTACTAGGTAATATGCTTTTTGAGGTCACTCATTTTGCATCCTAGCAGGGGTTTTCGTTTAATTGTTATTCTAATATTTTATGCCTAACATAAAAGCTATTCATAATAAACAGCCTATATATAATACTACATAACGACTGCTAATACAACCACATGATAATCGGATCTATCTTGCATTGGTACATCTTGCAACATTCTATATTCATGATGGAATCTAAGATTTTTCTTTACTAATCCAATCTCATTTGTATACATTACAATTATTCCATTACGTGTAAGAACTTCACGCGATTTTTCAAAGAATTTACCGTAAATAAAGTCTAAATCACGTCTTGTAACTCTTGGTGATCTAACTGGCATATCTGTAATGATTTCATCAAATAAATAATCATGTCTAAAATCAAAATAATTTCTATTTATAAAATTAATTCTTTCTTGAGCACAATATGCATTTTCCCTTGCATATTCTACAGCCTGACCATAAGTGTCTATACCGTACATTTCTCTAGCATAAACAGATTTATTTCTTTCAATAAGCATAGTTCCAACTCCACAGAATGGATCAAGAATCTGTGCTCCTTCTTTAAGATATCTCTCCGTAATTTTCATAATTAAAGCAGCTGTTGATGGATGAATTGAGGAAGAAAGAGCTTTCTTTCTATAATTAAATCTTGTATCTTTTAATGTATAAAACTTACATGATGGATATAATTTACCCTCAGCTGTACCAATTAATCGGATTTCAACTTCATAGTCAGATGCTGAGTTTACTAATCTGTTTTTTGTTAGTTTTTCTAACTCTGTTCCGAATTTTCTATTAAACTGACTTCTTTCATCAAGATTCATGTGATTTCTCAATTCAACTCTAAAATAGAAATCTTCTGGTCCTTCATGATATTTTCTGATAAAATCATAAATTCCTGCTTCATAAAGCATTCTTGCAGCCTCTCTTGGTTCATTTGGCAAAAGTGATTTAAGACTTAATGGGAATAATACTTCTCTATAATTTCTATTTTGAAGTAAACCTTGTAAATCAGCAGTTTCTGTAAGAACTCCTAAAGGATGCAATCCTGTTCTAACATTGCCAAGCGTCTGCTTAACGATTTGTCTAACTCCACGATTGCAGGTTAAAACTACTTTAGTTTTATCTTCCTTTACTACAAATCTATGTCTTGTAATGCCTTGATATCTAATAATTATTTTTCTTAAAGCTGCAATCTCACTATTTATATGCTTTTCATTATCAGGCTCAACTTCTTCATGTAGTTTTTCATCCAAAATATCGATAAACTCCGGAACTAAATCCTGGACATCTAATTGATTTAACGCAGCCAAATAATGTGATCTAACAAAAAGAATATCTTCTTGAACATAAGCTTTATAAATAGCATCTTTAGCTTCTTGAAGCTCTAAATCGCCTAATAATAATGCAGCATTTTTTCTACTCTTAGGATCTTCATTCTCTAAAAATTGAGTTATATCCTCTACGTTTACTATTAATTCTCTCAAACGATTTTTATTTTCTTCATCTTTAATGAATTTTCTTAATTGACTAAGATTTTCTCTGATATTTTCTTTTTCTAATAAATTCTTATATGTATTTTCCAATATTCTACGCCATCTTTATGCTTAGATGGACTCTCCTTTCTTGTGTTGCTTAATACAGGTACATGCCAATGGCTTGACATGTATCCTATACTAATTCTTTTATCGGCATATTATTTTGTGTTTTTCACACCATGCTTATCAATATAGTCTTGTACATCCTTTTTAAATTGTTTCCATGCGCTTGGATGTTGAACATAATATTTAGGACATAACTTGCCCGTTACATCATAATGTCTAATAATATCATCACATGAAAGATTGTATCTTCCTACCAACCATGCCGTAAGCTCTACAACCGAATCATATGTTTTTTTATTAAATTTACCTGTGTTATCTTCAATACAACACTCAATAGAAATTGTATCTTTATTTCTACTGTTAGATGCATACGAGATTTCTTTACAAGGGATACATTGCACAATTTCACCATCTAGACCAACGATAAAATGTGAACTTGCTTTTGTTTTCTTGGAATCTTTTAATCCATTAAAGTAATCTCTATTTTGTTTTGCTGTTGCACCCGGATTAGCTGTATAATGAATAACAATGCCATTAACTTTGACTAAAGGTATCTGCGGTCTCGAATATGGATTAGGTTCTAACAGCATAACCTGTAAATCTGGCCTATCTTTTACCTTTTTATCCGGTGTGTTTTTCTTTCTTAATACCTTGAATAAAAATACACCCAATACAATTCCGATTAATAATACTGCAACTATTATGCCTATTATTATTCGTTTCTTTTTTGAATTATGTTTTGCTTCTTTTTCCCCATTAAAATCAGAAAACATTTTCTCAAGCCTCCTCAATATTGCAAACTACTAATAAGATTAACTTTATTATTAATAATACAACAACTAACTTTTTATCAAATCATTATACTTAAATTTAAAAAGAAATCTTTTTCTTAATAGCTATTCCTGTCGGAGTTGCCGCCAAACCACCTTTACCAGTTTCTTTGATATCCTCCGGAAGACTTTTCCCTATTGTCCTCATTGCATCAAAAACTTCATCTGGTGGAATCTTACTTTCAATTCCAGCATACGCCATATCAGATGCAGTCATTGCATTAACTGCACCTATTACATTTCTTTTTACACATGGAACCTCTACTAAACCAGCAACAGGATCACATGCCAATCCTAAAAGGCTCTTCATTGCAAGCGCTGCTGCATTAGCAATCATAACGCCATCTCCACCTCTTAAGTAACACAAAGCTCCCGCTGCCATCGATGAAGCAGAACCTATTTCGGCTTGACAGCCTCCTGCAGCACCTGCTAAAAATGCTCTACTTGCAATTACTTCTCCAATTCCAGCTGCCACATACATAGCCTTTGTCATTTCTTCATCAGAATACCCAAAAGTCTCTTGTGCTGTAATAAAAACCGCTGGAATCACTCCACATGAACCCGCAGTTGGAGAGGCAACTATTCTTTTCATGCACGCATTAGATTCAGCCATCTTTACTGCTCTTTCCATCACTTTTCCAATGAAGTTGCCACAGATTAAATCGCCTCTTTCACGAGCATCTTTAAGCTTTTTACCATCTGTTCCAACCAATCCGCTTTGTGAATAAAGCTTATCATTATAATTTTTATCAGCTTCTTTCATCACTTTATACATGTTTAGCATTTTGGTAAATGATTCTTCTTTTGACATATTATTCTCTTTACAATCGTCATTTTGTATACATTTCCAAAATGGAATATTATCTTTTTTTTCATATTCTATTATCTTAGCAATTGATTCAAACATCTTAATTAATCCTCCATACTAAGGTAAGTTACCTTTAAAATTCCACTCATATATCGTAAATATGAAATAATATGTTCTGGTACTTCTCTATCACATTCAATTACCATTACAGCATTGCCGCCTCTACTTTTTCGATATAATTGCATAGTTGCTAAATTAACCTGCTCATGAGCCAAAAGAGATGTGACATCTGCAACATGTCCAGGTTTGTCAACATTATGGACAATAAGCGTAGGATAATCACCACAAAAATTAACCTGTATTCCATCTAATTCATTAATTTGAATACATCCTCCACCTATCGATGAAGCAACTATCTCAAGTGGATTAACCCCTTCATCACCTATTAAAATTATCTTAACTGTATTAGGATGTACGTCGCCTAAATCAATTCCTGCAAAAGAAAACTTTACTCCTCTTTCTTTTGCGATTTCAAAACTATTAGGTATGTTCTCATCGTCAACCTTCATCCCTAAAAGTCCTGCCAAAAGAGCCTTATCTGTTCCATGACCCTTTCCTGTATCTAAAAAAGATCCAGAGAAAAAAATCTTAGCTTCTCTTATTTCTTTTCCAAACAACTTTCTTGAAATAAGTCCGATTCTAGCCGCTCCAGCCGTATGCGAACTTGATGGTCCTACCATAACAGGTCCAATTATATCAAAAATATTCATTCCATGCTCCTATAAAATTAAACTTACTACTCTATTTTATAACTTTTATATTATAGCACAAAAATAAGACAGATTCTGAATAAATTCAAAATCTGCCTTAAATATTTTTTACTAATCAGAATCATATTATTCTGAAATCACTTTAATCCATCCTTCTGGAGCTTCTAACTTTCCTTGTTGAATTCCAGTTAATGTCTCATAGATTTTCTTCATCTGTGGTCCCATTTCTTCCATTCCTGAAGGGAAACAGATTTCTTCACCGTGATCATAAATCTTACCTACTGGAGAAATAACTGCTGCTGTTCCGCATAATCCACATTCTGCAAAATCTTTTACTTCACTAAATAATACTTCTCTATGTTCAACTTTCATTCCAAGAATATGCTCACAAACATACATAATTGAACGTCTTGTAATTGATGGTAAAATACTGTCTGATTTTGGTGTTACAACTGTACCATCTTTTGTAATGAAAATCATATTAGCGCCACCAGTTTCTTCTACTTTAGTTCTAGTAGCTGGGTCTAAATAAAGATTTTCTGCAAATCCTTCTTCGTGAGCTTTTACTATTGGATGTAAACTCATTGCATAATTAAGTCCTGCTTTAATGTTACCTGTTCCATGTGGAGCTGCTCTATCAAAATCAGAAACTTTAATAGTAATAGGTTTAGCACCACCTTTGAAATATGGTCCTACTGGTGTTACTAGAATACGGAACTGATATTCATCAGCTGGTTTAACACCAATTACAGGGTTTGTAGCTATCATAAAAGGTCTAATATATAATGTTGCACCTGAACCAAATGGTGGTACCCATGCTTCATTTGCTTTAACAACTTCTTCAACGGCCTTTACAAAACGATCTTCTGGAAAAACTGGCATCTCAAGTCTTCTTGCGGAGTCAGCCATTCTTTGTGCGTTTAAATCAGGTCTGAAGCACACTATCTTACCATCTTCAGTAGTATATGCCTTTAATCCTTCAAAACAACACTGTGCATATTGAAAAATACCTGCGCACTCATTTAATGTAATGTTAGCGTCAGAAGTAATTTTTCCTTCATCCCATTTTCCATCTTTATAATTAGATACATAACGATAATCTGTTACCATGTATCCAAATCCAAGATTTTGCCAATCTAGATTCTTTTTTTCCATTAGCTCTTCCTCCTAAATACGTTGAATTTAAATTTATTCTATTACTTTATTTTATATTTGTCTACTGATTTTAGAACATTTTCTTATAGTAATATTTTATAAGCGCTATAAAAAAATGTAATACTTACCATAGTTTTTTTATATCTCCTATAAAATAAAGTGAACCTAACGCAATATTTTTTGCATCATCTAAAAGATTATCTTTTATATCGTTTAGATTATCTAAAGTACTTGCGCAAATTCCTAATTCATTAATATATTTTTTTAAATTATCATTCTGCAATGCCCTACTGCTGTCTGGGGTTATTGTCTTAAAATCTATTGCAAATGGTGCTAAAATCTTGACCATTTCTTCATAATCCTTGTCAGCTAATACTCCCATTATAAAATGGAATTTTTCACCTGGATATAAATTATTTAAACTTTTGCATAAAGCTTTAACTCCATTAGAATTATGTGCTCCATCTATCATAAAAAATGGTTTTTTTTGTAAAATTTCCATCCTGCCTTCCCATTTAGCGTTAGCTATGCCCTTTTTTAATATTTTCTCTAATTTTTCATTTTCCTTTATAGGAAAATCAATTTCTTCAAATACCTTTTGAGCAATTTTCTTAGCAGTTGCAATATTTTCAAGCTGATAATCGCCTATCATTTCTCTGTTGTATTTTTTTATTTCATCTATTTCATCCTGTGATACTACTTGAAAGCTCTTTGCCTTCTTATCTCTTGAAGTCTTAATTAATACTGACAATGCCTCGTCTTCCTGCATTTGTGTAATAACGTTTGTCTCTTCTTTTATTATTCCTGCTTTAGACGAAGCAATCGCTGCCAAAGTATTTCCCAAAATCTGCATGTGATCATAGCCAATTTTAGTAATCCCACACACTAAAGGTGTTCCTAATGCATTTGTAGAATCATATTCGCCACCTAATCCCGTTTCAATAATAGCAATGTCTACATTTTGTTCTTTAAAGTACAATACCGCCATAACAAGGCAATAATCAAACATAGTAAGTCCTATGTTAAAATCTGTATCTATCAAAAAATTTCCAAGTCTTGTTACATCTTCTTTTGAAATATATTCACCATTTATTCTGATTCTTTCTTCAAAGTCAATAAGATGTGGTGATGTAAAAAGACCAACTTTTAAACCACTTTCTTTTAAAATACTAGCAACTACAGATGCAGTTGAGCCTTTTCCATTTGTTCCTGCTATATGAACAAATTTTAAATCTTTTTGAGGATTAGACAATTGTTCTAATACCTTTTTTGTTATTGTAACTCCATAGTCGTTTCCAAATCTACGGCTATTTTCAATTGTTTTGATTACTTTTTCATAATCTGACTGATAGTTCACTGTCTTTAAAACCTTCCTGAATCACTTATAATTACTTATTAAGTAAATATTTACTTATCTAGCAAAACCTCAACGCCTTTATAATATTTAATAATAGCACGTCCAATAATCTTGTCCTTATGAACATATGAATATTTTTTGGCTTGTTTTTTTGTTTCAGCCTTACCTTCTTGAAGAGCCAAATCAGCCCACTCCCTAGCATCACTAGATCCATTTCTATTATCACCTAACATTAAATATGAATCTTTTGGAACATTAAACGTAATATTATCATTTTTATAAACCCACTTTTCTTTAAGATAATTCTCTTTAAGCGGTGTTTTAGAATCATTTATATATATTTTTCCTTTTTTTATGGTAATTTTCTCGCCAGGTAAGCCAATAACTCGCTTAATGTATAGCTGACTCTCATCTACTGGATATTTAAATATAATTATATCTCCTCGACTTGGCTTTGAAAAAATATAAGATAATCTAAATCCTATTAATCGACTGTCTGTCATAATTGTGTTTTCCATTGAACCCGATGGAATTGTTGCATTAATTATTATAAATTTATTAATAAAAACAGCAATAAAAATAACTATAGCTATGGTCTTAATCCATGACCAAACCTCTTGCGCTACTGTTGGTTTTTCTTCAACTGCCTTATCTTTATTTTTCGATTTTTTATTCAAAACAGTTTTTTTATTTGAATCTGTTTTTTCATCTGAATTATCTATATCTAAGTCTAAATTTACTTCATTAATATCCTTCATTCCATTCCTCCTTAAAAATTTAAATCCAAAATTAAGATTACTCTTCTTATTATATACTTTACGACTTTTATTGTACAGAAAAAATACCCTATTCCAATATAGTAAACCCTTTTCAACAAAGAATCTACCACTATCGAATAGGGTAAATATAAAAATATATAAATTCATTTGTAAAATCATTATTGTGAAAAAATTATTATCCTATGACATTTTAGTTGAATCTCTTTCAACAATTTCGTATCCCATTTTTATTTCTAACAATTTACTCTTATCATTTTCTTTCCTTTTCATCAATGATAATAACTGCTTGGCTGCTTTTACTCCACTTTCTTCAAAGAAATATCGTACTGTTGTAAGCTCGGGTGTAATAACATTTGAAAAATCAGAATCTCCATGACCCGCTACTAAAATATCATCTGGAATTCTTTTTTTACAATCTTTTAAATACTTATATACACCAAGAGCTATTGTATCTGTTGCACAAATAAAAGCATCTATAGCCGGATTTTTAGCTAAAAGTTCTCTTGCACCTTCTTCTCCTGCTTTTCTACTAAAATCTCCAACGTAATATTCCATTTTTGCATCTTTTTCTTCTTGTATAGCTGCGCAAAAACCATCATGTCTGTTTTTTCCAGCTGAAATATCTCGTTCTGTGACACCTATATATGCTATATTTCTACGACCTTTTGACAAAACCAATTTTGTTAATTCCTTTGTTGCATTAAAATCATCATGATAAATACTGCACAATCCTTTGAAATCCTGCCCAACTACTACAACAGGCACACCATTGTTTTCTATAAGTTCATGGTGTTTAGGTGTGTCAATTGTTGCAATAAAAACAACTCCATCAACCTGATTTTTATTAAACGATCTCAAATATTCTAACTCTTTATCTACTTCATTCTGGGTATCTGCCAAAATACATTTATAACCACTATCATTCAACACACTTAAAACACCATTAATTACATGACTTAAAGCTGAAGACGCTAGCTTTGGCATTATAATACCAATCATTTTGGTTTTTTTGGTTCGTAATGTCTGTGCCTGAAGTAATGGTTTATATCCTGTTTCTTCTACGACTTTTTTTATTGCTTCCTTCTTTTCTACTGATAAGTATCCATTATTAAAATAGCGTGAAACCGCTGCTCTAGAAACACCAGCTAATTCTGCGATTTCTCTAATATTCATCCATTCATTTCCTCCTGTCCTTAACCTCTATATATTATAACAAAAATCGGATGATGTCCAACCACCATCCGATTTTTTTTGAATATTATGAAAAAGTTTAAGTCATTACATATACTATAAAATCTTATTTATTCTATTTACTTGCTATATAAACCTTATAGTAATTCAAAGCTTATCAATAGATTATTTTGCAACAACAACTTCTGTACCTTTTACAACTGAACCTAAGTTTTTAACTTCAAAATTAGAATACTGGTCACTATTTGTAACTAATACTGCTACTGTTGTATTAAATCCTGCTACTTTAATTTTTTCGATATTAAAACGAATTAATTCTTGTCCTTTTTTAACTTGAGCTCCATCAGCCACTAATGCTTCAAATCCGTCACCGTTCATTTGAACTGTATCAACACCGATGTGCATTAAAATCTCTGTATTTTTTGGTCCAACCATTGCTACTGCATGTTTTGTATCCTGTACAGAAATAACTGTACCGTCACATGGTGCTACTAATACACCTTCTGTTGGAACAATACCAACACCGTCGCCCATAACTCCTGATGCGAATGTTGGATCTGGAATATTTTCTCTAGCTACTGCTTCACCTGTTACTGGTGCTTCGATTACTGCTTCAGCAACATCATCACATGCTACTGGTGCTGGCTGATTAGAACTTGTTGTATTTCCTTCTTCAGCTGAAAGTTCAGATTTATCTTCGTTCCAGAAAAGAATTGTTGCTACGAATGCTACTCCACCTGCGATAAGTAATTCAATTGTGTAAAGCGGAATGTTGTTAATTGTTAAATATCCTGGGATACCTGTTACACCATAAGCTTTAGCGCCAAGTCCTGCAATTGAACCGAATGCTGCACCACATGCACCACCGACCATAGCACAAATAAATGGTTTCATAAGTCTTAAGTTAACACCGAAAATTGCTGGTTCTGTAATTCCTAAAGAAGCTGATGCTGCTGAAGGAACTGCTACTGTTCTTCTTTTTGCGCTGATAGTTTTAACACCTACTGCAAGACATGCACCAAACTGTGCAAAGTTAGCAGCTGATGCGATTGGCATCCAAATGTTTAAATTATGGAATTCTTTACTTGCAAGCATACCTGCTTCAACTACGTTGTACATATGGTGAAGACCCATAACTACTGTTATTGGATAAATTAATCCGATAACAAATGCTCCAATTCCAAATGGAATTTTAACGATTTCCTGTACCCCTCTTAATAAGTATGTCTCTGCTGTTGAGAATACTGGTCCAATAAACATAAAAGTAATTAATGCTGTTGAAAGTGTTGTAACAAGTGGTACCAAGAATAAATCTAACATTTCTGGTACAATTTTGTGTAATTTCTTTTCGATCTGACACATAATCCATACCGAAATAACTACTGGTATAACGTGTCCCTGATAACCTAACTGGTTAATCTGTCCAAATGTGTACTTACCGATTTTGCCCCAGTGGCCAAGTAAATACCAAACTTTATATCCATCTGCTGCTGCCCAACCATTTGTAAGGTTAGAGTGAATCATTAATAATCCCATTACAGCACCAAGGAAAATGTTACCGCCAAATACTCTGGCTGCTGAAACTGCGATGATAACTGGTAAGTAAGCAAATGCTGTATTTGCAACCATATCAAGGAATTGATACCAATCTGTTCCTGCAAATCCAAGTCCTGGAATCTTACCTAATGCTTCTACAAGTCCCATCATAAGACCTGATGCTACGATTGCTGGTAAAATTGGAACGAATACGTCACCTAATGTTTTAATTAATCTCTTGATGATTGGCTGTTTAGCTGCTGCTGCTGCTTTAACATCATCTTTAGTCGCTGCTGACATTCCGCTCACTGCGAGGAACTCGTCATATACTTTGTTAACTGTTCCTGTTCCGATGATAATCTGTAACTGTCCGTTACTTTCGAAAACACCCTTTACGCCATCGATGTTTTCTAATTCTTTAACATTTACATTACTGTTATCTACAGTAACAAGTCTTAATCTTGTAGCACAATGTGCTGCACTTACTAGGTTTGTTCTTCCGCCAACTGCTTGTAAAATCTCACTGGCACATTTCTTATAATCCATCTTCCTAGCCTCCCTGCTCTTCATAATAATTTATTTTTTATTTCCTAATTTCACGTTTTCTCGTGTGAAACCGTTTTCAATTGATACATTTATTATATCATGTTTACGTTTGGTGTAAATTGACATATGTTCCAATATTAAAACATTTTTTTTGTGCATATTTATGAAACCGTTTGCACACGATTTATCGGGGAATATTAATGTTTTATAAACAGAAATTATAGAACAAATGAAACTAGTTTCATTTAAATTATAATACTTCTCATTTAGACGAAAATTAATGGATTTTTGAGTGAATTGTATGAAATGTATTTCACATTTTAGCATTAAAAAGAAATAAAAGTATCGTAAATGTGTTCAAAATCAACTGGTTCAAATTGTTCAAATTGCCAGTTGATAAACATTTACGATACTTTTTTGTATAATTTATTTAAGTTTTTTAAAAAATTATGTCTTAGTTCTTAGCGGAGTTATTATATTAATTTTTCCCATTCAGCTTCTTTAAATCCTACTAAAACCTTATCATCTTCTATTAACAATGGTCTTTTGACCAACATCCCATTTGTTGCTAGAAGTTTTAGTTGCTCTTCTTCAGTCATTGTTTTTAACTTATCTTTTAATTGCATCTCTTTGTATGCATTACCACTTGTATTAAAAAAACGTTTTAGTGGTAATCCGCTTTTTTCGTACCAGTTTTTTAGTTCATCATAGTCTGGGTTTTCTTCTACTATATGTCTTGTTGTATACTCTATGTTTTTTTCATCAAGCCATTTCAAGGCTTTCTTACAAGTTGTACATCTTGGATAACATAAAACTAACATAATATTCCCCCCCTTTTAACTTACATATATGTAACTGTTTCGTCCAACGGTTTTCTTGACATATGGTTAGGTAATGGCTTAAATTCCTCTTCTGCATAACCTAGATCCATTATCATAAGAATTTCTTCATTAGCTGGAAGATCTAGTTCTTTTGCTAACTCAATCGGATTAAAATTGTTGACCCAACAGCTGTCTACACCCTCGTTTGCAGCAGCTAAAATCATATGCGTAGCAACAATTGTTGCATCTTCAATTCCTGATGTTCTTTCTGTACCTGGATAAGTATACACATCATCTTTATTAAAGGCTACGACAAGACATGTTGGAGCGCCATAACGACATGGTGTCACTTTATCAATCTTTGCAAGTGACTCCGGTTTTTCAAGTACATAAATCTTTTGTTCCTGAAGATTCTTAGCTGTTGGAGCAAGACGTCCAGCCTCAAGTATAGCTATTACTTTTTCTTTTTCCACCTTCTTTTCAGAATATTTTTTACATGAATAACGATCTTTTACTACTTTAGAAAATTCCATATTATCCCTCCATTTTTTAATTCTTCGAAATCTTTCTCTTTTTTATATTATATCATTAATTACCTCTAGTGCTTTTTTTATTTTACTCTTTTCAATATTTGAGTAGTTAATAATGAATAAATGCTCCTTTTTTTCATCCTCGGTAAAATAATAATCCGATAGTGAACGGATTTTTATACTATGTTTTGCCAGTTCCTCTTTTAGAACACTATCTTCCATATTTGTGTCTAAACGTAGCAAAAAATGTAATCCTGAATCATTTTCTTTGACCATACATCTATCGTGCAAACTGGAATTGCAGATAATATCAATCATTGTTTTTCTTTGACGGGCATAATATAGTCTCATCCTATTAATATGTTTTTCAAAATATCCTCTTTTTATAAATTCAGCTAATGTATACTGTTCAAAATTAGATACTGTACATGAATAAAAAAACATTTTCTCATAAAAAATATTTGCTAAATGAATAGGCAAAACCATGTAACTTATTCTTATTGTAGGTGATAGTGATTTGGAAAAAGTATTCATATAAATTACTTTTTCACATCCATCAATTGAAAAAAGTGTTGGTAATGGTCGACCTTTCGTACGAAACTCACTGTCATAATCGTCTTCTATTATATATCTTTTTTCTTTTTCATTTGCCCATGCCAATATTTCATATCTACGACTCGCCGGCATTGTTATGCCTGTTGGAAAGTGATGATTCGGACACATATGAGCAACATCCGCCTTTGATTTTTTTAGACTTTCTATAGTCATTCCCTCATCATCTATCTGAACATAACGGCAACAGATATCCTTTTGTCTGTAAATCATTTCCAACTTTTTATAACCCGGATTTTCGATTGCGAATATCTTTTTTTTCCCTAAAAGTTCCATAATTATTCCATACAAAAACTCTGTTCCCGCTCCTACAACAATTTGATTAGGATCAACAAGCATCCCTCTAAATGACTGAAGATACTTGGCTATCGCCTCTCGCAACTCATAAACTCCATTCACCGGTGAAATAGTCATAAGCTCATCTTTTTTATTTGACATAACTTCACGAGAAAGTCTTGTCCAAACTGAAAACGGGAAATTGTCTGAATTGATACTATTATCTGAAAGGTCTATATTATATCGAGATTTAGGTATCGTTTTAATCTTATACTGAACATCTATATCCTTGGGTTCATTAGAAATATGCTCAATATGTGCTACATAATATCCTTTTTTAGGAATTGTATATATATATCCTTCACTTATCAATTGGTCATATGCATTTTGAATCGTAATGGTACTAATTCCATTGTTTCTGGCAAAAGTTCTTTTAGATGGAAGTTTCTCATTTTCTTGTAATTTTCCTTCAATAATGTCTTTTTTCAGACATTCATAAACATATAAATAAATTGGTCCCTTTGCTTTTTCAAAATCGTATGTAATCATATTCTCCTCTTTATTCCTTCTTTTATTATGTAATCTGGACTTTTTTTTATTTTCTTTTTGGATATTTTATTATATCCAGATATATTATATTATTTTTTCAAGTTCAAAACAACGTAAAAAAAATAATGAATGAAATTAATAAGAAAGGAATATACTGTACTTAACTTTTTACGAAATTATTTTTCTATAAATTTTTTCGACATCAAACTGAAAAATAGATTAAGTGCAATTGAAGGTAATTAAAATGAAAGAATCAAGATATGAATTAAATAAAGGTTTAGCACAAATGTTAAAAGGCGGAGTTATTATGGATGTTACAACTCCTGAACAGGCTCGAATTGCTCAAAAAGCAGGTGCCTGTGCAGTTATGGCTCTTGAAAGAATTCCAGCGGATATCCGTGCTGCCGGTGGTGTTTCAAGAATGAGCGACCCTAAAATGATTAAGGAAATTCAGGATGCAGTAAGTATACCTGTTATGGCAAAATGTCGAATTGGCCACTTTGTAGAAGCTCAAATTCTTGAAGCCATTGAAATTGACTACATCGATGAATCAGAAGTTTTAACACCTGCTGATGACATCTATCATATCGATAAAACAAAATTCAAAGTACCTTTTGTATGTGGTGCCAGAGATTTAGGTGAAGCTCTTCGTCGAATTAATGAAGGAGCTGCAATGATCAGAACAAAAGGTGAGCCTGGAACTGGTGACGTAGTACAGGCTGTCAGACACATGAGAAAAATCAATGCTGATATCAGAAAAATCCATTCTATGGCAGAAGATGAACTTTTTGAAGTTGCTAAAGAATTAAAAGTTCCTTATGATTTGGTTCTATACGTTCACAAACACGGTAAATTACCAGTTGTTAATTTTGCAGCTGGTGGTGTTGCAACTCCTGCTGATGCCGCTCTTATGATGCAACTCGGTGCTGAAGGTGTATTCGTTGGATCTGGTATTTTTAAATCCGGCGATCCTTACAAACGCGCAAGTGCAATCGTTTCAGCAGTTACAAATTACACTGATGCTAAATTAATTGCTAAACTTTCAGAAAATCTAGGTGAAGCAATGGTTGGAATTAATGCTGAAGAAATCGAAATTATTATGGAAAAAAGGGGACAGTAATTTATGGTAATAGGTGTACTTGCACTTCAAGGTGCTTTTATTGAACATGAAAAAATGATTGAATCTCTTGGCGTTGATTGCATAGAAGTAAAACAAAAAGAAGATCTTGAAAACATAGATGGCATTATTCTTCCTGGCGGAGAAAGTACCGTCCAAGGCCTTTTATTAAAAGAATATGATATGCTAGAACCTCTTAGAGATAAGATAAATAACGGTCTTCCTGTTTTTGCTACATGTGCTGGCTTAATCCTTTTAAGTCATGTAATTGAAGGTGAATCTTCACCATATTTAGACACACTTCCCGTAAAAATAAAGCGAAATGCGTATGGACGCCAACTTGGAAGCTTTGTTATTAATAAAAAATTTAAAAATGTTGGAGAACTTCCACTTATTTTTATTCGCGCGCCTTACATAAGCAAAATTGATAACGATGTTGAAGTTTTAATCGAAAATGATGGCAATCCGGTTGCTGTACAATACAATAATCAGATAGCTATGGCTTTTCACCCAGAACTTTCTGATAAAAACTATCTTCATAGATACTTTATAGAGCAAATAGTTACTCCTTCTCTTAAGTTGGCTGTTTAATTTATATTTTAAAAAATTTATATTTTTTTATATCTCCTTTATATTTTAGTTAAAATAACTGTTTTTTATTTTTTTTATTAAACTGTTGTAATCTGTTTTATTAATATTCGATAAATATAGTGTAACCTTATGCACATAACAGTTAATCTGACTATTTACATATAAAGGAGGTATTTTTCTTGAAAACTAACAAATCAAAAAACACCCCTTCTCTTAACGAGAAGCATAAAACTATTAGTGGTAAATTAATACGATGCATTGTCCCACTAATTATTTTTTCTATAGCTATAATTATTTTTATTCTAATTTATAATGCTCGTACTATTATTCTCGACTCCGCCGAAAATTCATTAAAGCAAGAAACTTTGGCTAATTCTAATGCGTTTGGTTCGGATATTTCAAAATTTATTGGAAAATCTGATGCATTTACCATTGCCTTAGAGAACCGTACATTCAAAGATGATGATGATTTGTTTGCTTTTCTTGAAAATTCTAAAACTTTTAGTAGTGACGCTACAAATGGTATTTACCTTGGATTAGATAACGGAGATTTTCTTGATTTATCTGGTTGGAAACCTGGTCCTGATTATGTACTTGCAGACAGACCTTGGTATCAAGATGGTTTAAAAAATAAAACGTTTGCGCTAGGTAGCCCTTACCTTGATTCGGTTACAAACAGCTTAGTTGTTCCAATTGCACGAAAAATAGAATTAAAAGATGGCCGAAAAGGTGTAGCTGCATCAGACATGTCGCTTGCTTCTATTACAGAAAAAACGTTAAAGCTAAAACCTATGGGATCGGGTTCTACTTTACTTTTGAACGATGACATGATTATTTCTTATTCAAATAAAAAATATAATGGCACCAAAGTTACAGAACACTCTGATGACTTACTTTTAACACATATATATGAAACCCACAAGAAAAATCCTTCTGAAGTTCAGAAACTACAAGGAAAAGGAAGAACATACTACGTATATTATGCTAAAGTTCCAGAAACTAACTGGACTTTGATTTCATATGTAAATGAAGCAGATGTAATTGCTGAACTTAATCACTTTATGGTCGTTTGTGGGATTATTGCAATTATTATGGTTATTGTCATTGTTGTGGTCATAATAGCATTAATGAAAACTATAGTTACTAAACCAGTTAAAAACCTTACAGATATTATTATTGAAATAACAAATAAAAACTTTGCACTAGACATTCCTGACCATAGCAACGATGAAATAGGGGTAATGAATCACAACATGCGAAAATTCATTTCACATATGCATTCAACTTTAAGTACTATGAAAGACGTCACTAACCAACTTTCAGCCGAAGCCGAAAACAGCCGTGATGAGTCTACTATTATGTACAGCGAAGCCAGTGAACAATCGGATTCTATGAATAACATAAAAATCACAATGGAGGGTATGTCTCAAGCTGTATCTAACCTTTCAAGTGATGCTATTTTACTTGCATCAAAAATTAATACCCTGACTGAACAAGGAACTGAAACTAATCAGGTTATGGATGATCTTGTTTCAATAGCAAGTGAAGGTCAAAATGACATGAGACTGGTTACAGACAGTATGGATGAAATTTCAAAATCTATGTCTGATGTTAATAGTGCTGTTGAACATGTAGATGAATCTGCAAAACAGATAAACAATATTATTGAAATGATTAATTCTATTGCCAGCCAGACTAATCTTTTATCACTTAATGCATCTATCGAAGCTGCTCGTGCTGGTGAGGCTGGAAAAGGATTTGCTGTTGTAGCTGACGAAATAGGTAAACTTGCAAATGATAGTGCTAACGCCACAACTGAAATTGCAACAATTATTGGAGACATTGCAAACCAGATTTCATCTTTATCTCAAAAATCTACAGAAAACGTTTCAGCTATTAAAAAGAGTACTGAATCCGTAGAAACTGCTGAAAAAACTTTTGAAAAGATTTTCAATAATCTTGAAGGAACAGGTCTTATTGTAAAAGATATGATTACTTCAATGAGCGACATTAATGACATTGCAACGAACTTAGCTTCAATTTCAGAAGAACAGGCAGCAAGTTCGCAAGAAGTTACTTCTACTCTTGAAAAACTTGCAGTTAGTGCACAAAATGTATCAGAGTCAAGTATGAAAGTTAAAGACAGTGCTGTTATCGTTTCTTCAGGTGCCGATACAATAAACGAATCTGTTAATGTTTTTAAACTGTAGTAGGATTGTTATTATGATTTTTGTTTGGATTTTATAAATCTTAATATACACTATATAGTTTTAATATGCATTAAGTAATCAGGTCCTCTCTTTGCTGACCTTTAAGCGCAGAGTAGGACCTGATTTTTTGATGTTTTGTTTTCTATTTTGTTTTTTTTCCATCAACCTCACATCCATACAATTCGTAGTCTATGTCATTTTCTTTTTAAAACTCCTGGAATTCCTTAAAATTTTCCATAGTTTACTCCACGTATTCTAAGAATATTTTATCTGCAAATCCACCTCTTTCACTGGCTTTCTTTGCCCTAAGTGCTTCCAATTCTTCTAATGAATATCCACGTGCTATGCAAATAGCTTGTAATACCTCAAACACATCTGCTATTTCTTCTAGATTCTTATCTTTCTGATACTCTGCAACCTCTTCGTTAAGCTTTGCTTCAAGGGCTGCTATATATTCTTCTCCTGAAAGAATTCTTGTTTTGCAATATTTCCCATCTGCTTCAATGATTTCTGGAATTTTATCTCTTACCAATTTGTTATAAACCTTCATTTACTCCTCCTTCTGATACTGCCAGCTACCAAATCCACAGTTTTGAGCTGATTGGTATACCGGCAAAATAATCGATGCCAGTTGCCCAGCAAATTCGTTATATTCTAGACCCTTACGGTATACGCGATATTTAATATCATCGCTATTAATATGTTCCTTTGCACACTTTTCAAATTCCTTATGAACCTGATCATACTTCCACATCAATTGATAAGATTGATATTCCTGCTTTGCTAATCGCTCAAAGTAAATCTCCCAATCTGGAAGATTATTGCTTTTTGAACTATTGATACTCTTTGTCGTAGGATTGAGATTCCACATCTCATCATGTGCCACATAAGACCATGGAACAAAGTGATCGATAGAAATATCTTTTTTTGTCAAAATCTCATTTCCATATATCTCACGAACAGGTTGCAACTCAATAATAAGCTTCCAATATTTCTTAACCTTTTCAAGCTTACGCTCCTGAGGTGGATACAGTTTGTCTGCTATCCCTGGAACACTTGGATTTCTCTTCTGAATATATAAAATCATATTGTATTCTAACCAACCTCTGATAATTTCCTGATTCTTATTTATGTAACTAGCCCAATCGTCGTTTACAATAATTGATGTTGATAAACCATTCAAAGCTGTAAAATAATACATTAGTCTTTGCTCTTGATTTATCTTTGCAATCAAATTGCTTTCTGACACATTCCATTCTTTTCCCTTCATAGATGGCATAAATGGTGATTGCAAGCGATATGGAACATTATAAGTAAGCGTTCGCTTCTTGCTATTTATCTCTCTGTCTTGAGTGTTTTTTAGCAGATCTAAAATAGCTGTCTTTTTCTCACATGATTTTAACTCAGAATATTTCTGTTTAATCAGATTTACAACAGCTTCCAAGGTATCCTTCGGTCCAAGATTAAGATGATATTCTGTGACCATATACCAAGCATCTGCGATCATTTCATCCACAAGTTCCTCATAGGATATCTCTTGTTTTCCTTCAGTAACCTTTGCAACAATTGCCTTAAACCAAAAGAACTTATAGCATTCACTGGTATTATCAAAAAGACGACCAAGATATTCAATATTCAGTTCTTCGGAATATGGTAATTGCATATGTACTCCTCCTCGTATAACACAGGTATTGCATATTGGCACTTTTTCTTTTCAAAAAAATCATCAATTATTCGTCCTGGTTCAATATTCATTCTTTCCCCCTTAACTCTTTACGCTACCGCATTTGCGTTTATCTTCTCTATTACTTTTCTAATAGTGCTCCAAACCGTTAAATCAGTAAATATATCAACTACACTTCCCTGATCTGTAAACGGTGATTCCTGGAGCACAGAAAGGTCTGTCATCATGCCATTATGTACAATGTATTCTACTATCTGGTTTACGAAATATATCTGTCTGCTATCCAGGTTTGTATTGTCGAGAAATTCAGAAAAAGCTTCCTTTGCTGCATTCATATCAAGACCTACTATGCTACGAACAAATTCACCCAGAGGTTTCTGTCCGTACTCCTGCTCATAGTCCTCTTTCGTACCCACTTCTTTCCAAAGAATCTCTTCCAAAGATTCAACGTCCAAATGTGTAAGAGGCTGATTTGTACGCAACTTCGCAATAACAATATTATCCTGGTGCTGACGAATATAATATTCTGCTTTCGCCTTATAATTCTTCAACTCATCATTTTCAAGTTCAGATTCATTCCACTGTGTATCCAATATATCATCCGAAAAATCTGTGTCATAACGAACCTTTCGATGAGGTAAATACTTCATCAGATTACGCAGACTATCTCTTATATGTTCAAAATCTTCGATTCCTGCACGTTCTACATAATCGGTATTAAGGATTTTATCTATCAGCTCTTTCTGGGCCTGAATCTCCGGAATATTTGCAACAGTTGCTATTCCGCCAACCTTATCAAACAAATCAGATTTCAACCGGCCATACTTTTTCCCCGCAAGCTGTGCTAATTCTAATCCATACATCAATGCATCAAAACGAACCGCTGAAGCCTCATCACTATCCGGCAAAATCAACGGAGCCAATTCTTCTCGAACCAATAATGTATCCTCATATGTAAGCGTCTGATAATTACTCTCAGAGGAATATAAATCCACATACTTAATATGCTGACGAACCGCAAAGTTTTCGCGATTTAATTCTTTCACTTTACCCGTCATCATTTGAACCAGCTGATTACGATACGTAATCAGTCGTTCCACCTGATAATTAATATCCTGAAGCTTATACGCAATCTGGAATTCCAAATTAAATACTGCTCCTTGTAAAGCAATCATATTAGCTGTTGGACGTCCTTCTCCCATTCGGAAGAATTCGAAATTCCCGCAAAAATCAAAGATATAGAACTTATTCTTATCTTCTCCATCTACAAGTCCCGGGCAAAGTCTTGTACCACGACCAATCATCTGCCAAAACTTTGCTTTACTCATTACTTTCTTGAAAAATACAAGATTCAATACTTCCGGTACATCAATACCTGTATCCAACATATCTACCGATATCGCAATCTGAGGCATCTTCTTCGCATCAGAAAACTCGTCTATTGCACTCTGAGCATAGGTCATATAATTATCAATGACCTTAGCAAAAGCCTGACCGTTTGCTCCACTGGCAAGATTTGGATATTCTTTATTAAACACTTCCAAAATCTTTTCTGCATGCGCATGGTTCTTGGCAAAAATAATTGTCTTACCAATCTTTTCTCCATAATTAATCTTCAACGCATCTCTCATTACGATATGAAGCACCTGACGAATGGTATCCTCATTAAACAGCCAGGTATTTAAGGCAGAAGAATTTATCTTTTCCGGAAGTTCTCCATTTTCATCTTCAAATGTATCTTCGTAGATTTCCTTCTCTGCTTCCGTAAGCTCTGCGTAACTAATCCCCTGCTCAATGAATTTCAACTTTGTTTCGACAGACATGTAATCTACTAAATATCCATCTTTTACAGCCTGGGCTAAATCATATCCATATGTAGGCACACCATTTTCCAACTCAAAAACAGAATACGTATTCTTATTGATTTCATCCTTTGGTGTCGCAGTTAATCCAACTAGTGGCGCATCAAAATATGTAAAAATATCCTTGTACTTGTTGTAGATGGATCTATGTGCTTCATCGCAAATGACAAGGTCAAAATGTCCACTCGTAAAAAGCTTGCCAGCCTCATCTTTTACCGAATCAATACATCCCATCATCGTCTGATAAGTAGAAAATACACAATGAGAATTATAATTATCCTTTTCCTCACATAAATTCGTGCACGACAAATCAGGTAGTAAATTTACAAAACTTCTCTTTGCCTGAGTAACCAAAGAATTTCGATCCGCCAAGAAAAGAATATTCTTTACCCATCCAGCATCCAAGAGAACTTTACATAATGCAATAACCGTTCTGGTCTTTCCTGAACCGGTAGCCATCACCAACAATGCTTTTCTACGATTCTTCTTATCAAAAGCATCACAAACGGCCTTTATTGCACCTTCCTGATAGTAACGACCTGCTATGTTTTTATCCACAGAGATATGATTCAAGCTCGTTCTCATAGACTGGAGATTATATAGCTTCTCCAAATCACGTTTTGAATATATTTCAGCTACTTTTCTCTCTGGATACTGATTATCTACAATACGAGTTTCAAAACCATTTGTAAGAAAAACTACCGGTCTTCTGCCGTACTCTTTTTCTAAAATATCTGCATATAGTTTTGCCTGCTGACGCCCCTTCGCTACATCCACGCAGGTTCTTTTCGCTTCAATAACAGCAAGCGGCTTATGAGCATCGTCATAAAGAACATAATCCGCAAAACCAACTTCGGATTTATTTGGCATACCAGGTAGTTCTACCTCATTGATCCAATCCTTACCTTCCGTCCACCCTGCATCAATCAGCATGGAGTCTATATAGATTTTTCTGGTCTTATACTCTGATAAATCAAGAGGCTTTGGCACATAAGTCTGCTGCTTCTCTGCACGACGCGCGGATAAAGCCTCTTTAAGAGACTCATTCTCATCACGAAGCTTCTGTAAATCAATATCCTTTTGTGCAGAACTTTCAATTTCCTTCTCAAGTTCAGCTTTTGTAGCTTCCGCCTGCTCACGATTTTCCTTTACTCTCTTTACTCTTTCTGTAATAAGATTTGGATCAAAAGCATGCTCTTCATATAAATCTGAATAACAATATGCAATATAATCCAAATAAATAAAGAGATTCTCTAAACAAAGCATCGCTTCGTCTCGCCCCAGCTTCTTACCGCTATGAGCCACATTATTGCCGCATCTACGGATAAAATCCATTCTCTTCCACAAATCCGGTCCAATAATCTGACGATATTCTTCTGCGTTCATTAAACTCTGCAGATTATCCTGATATGGCATCTCAAGTTCCTTGTCAACGGAATACATCCATTTCAAAGCAAACTCCATAGCACGACGGCTATTAATAATACTTGCTTCCGGATCCATCAGAATAATTCTCTCTGCAGAAATCGCTACATCAGCAAATCTCTTAAATTTTGGCTCTTTTTTTAAATAATCAAAATTTGTTATCATATAACCACCCCTTTAGAGTTCTATGTATCTCTACGACGATATACTTCCAGCTCTAACCAACATTCAGCCAGTTCGTCGACCAATTCTTCTTTCAACTTTTTTCTGGCAAAAGCTTTTAATCTTTTCATATCCTTTTGCCAGCGATAATCTTTATCTTCAGAATATCTTCGCTCATCTTCTTTGGAGCCTTTTCTACAATACCCATGCTCTCTCCATTTATGCTGCTTTTAAAGCGACAACTTTTGATTTGTCGACTTGTTTAACAAAATCTGCAAACTCATCTATTAGCTCATTTGGAGGTATTGGTACTTTAACAGAAGCCAATAACGGTAAAGATATCTGATTAATTGCCACTGCTGTTTGAAATTTAATTTGCTCTCTAAAAGCTTTTGTTTGAAAAAAAGCAAATAAATATTCGTAAATATCACTTCGTACAATTGTCATAAACGTTCCAAATGTCATATTTTCTTTTAGCTTTGGTATCATTGCTACTTTTCCTACTAATCTTGCACTACCATTACGATTGCACATTAAAATATCATTCTCTTGTACATATTTATCAGAAGATACTTTTTTCGTTATTTTTACCAAATCCTCTAAATCAAATACGTTTCCTTTAATATTACTTGACCTAAGAACAATCATTCCATTATCTGCAACATCTTTAGGTGAATATGTAATTCCTTTATTTAACACTGCTACTTGGTCTATTGTTTTAACAACAAAATTTTTAGGATTTAACATAGGGTCACCAAACATCTCGACAAATCGGGCTTTGATGAGCTCATCCAACTTGTCTAGCTGAGACTTTCTTTCTCTTATAATGGACTCTAACAAATCCATCATATCCATACACTTTTGTTGTTCATCGCGGCTTATCTGTGGTACGGCTAACTCTTCTAAAACATTTTTCCCAATAGCTTTAAAAGTACTTCCTGTTCCCTTCTGATTTAGGTCATTATTTCTGGCTTTTAACAAATGAAATACATAATTTCGCTCAGCCTCATCTTTTATAGTTATTGCTGCTAAGCCTCGTCCTATGCAACATTTATCTTTAGCATAATTCAACGCACCGATAGGTGCTCTTACAGAAATTAAAATATCTCCCGGTTCTGCTACTTTTTTAGGTTCATTGCACCAGACTCTTTCATTTGGATATAACTCACCAAAATCAGCATTACCTTGAAAGAATGGCAATCCTTCTTTTTCTTCGTTATAGCTAGATGAATCTGGAGACTGTCCCATCGTAATTTTTGCTATATCCTTTAACGCTTTATATTCCATCTATCATCCCTACAAATCTCAATTTATAGGATGTATTATTATTTCTTTATGCTATGTGGATTTGGAAAACCATCTGTGAAAACACGAGTTAAGTATTCATCACTATTTGGACATTGTACTCTTTTCATCTAAAGTTCTCCTAAACTATGATATATATTTTCTATGCGACAACTTTACATTACTTTGATTTACCATCGCATATTGCATCGTTGTATCTATTTGTGAGTGTCCTAAAATCTTTTGTACCTGCTCAATCGGCATACCTTTGTCAATAGCTCTCGTAGCCATTGTACGTCTAAACTTATGTGGATGAATCCTCGTCATATTATTACTTCGCCCCAAGGAACGGATTCTTATTTCTACGCCGCTTATTTTCAACCTATCATGTGGAGCATCTAACGTTACAAATAGTGCCTCATTATCATCTACACGACTAGATAGATATGCTTGCAAATGCAACTTTGCTTTAGCATCAAAATACACCTTCCGCTCTTTTCCACCCTTTCCAAAAACAACACACTCTCTGGCTTCAAAATCCACATCAGAAATATTCAGATTCACAAGTTCTCCAACACGAATACCAGTAGAATAAAGCAAATCAATCATCGCAAGATCCCTCTTACAGCTACAACTATCACGAAGCCTCTCTATATCCTCATCCGTAATTATTTCTTTCACCTGTTGATTAGTTTTAATCTTATGAATTCGGCGCATTGGACTTTTTAGAATATAATTTTCTTCTTCAAGCCACGAAAAGAAACTGGATATATTTCGACGAACATTATCAACCGTCACCTTGCTACAACCATTCCATTCTTGATATTGTGACAAGTAACTTCTCATATCATCCGTGCTAATCTTACGAATTGGCTGATTCATAACCGTTAGCATTTTTTCAATCGTTACTCGATAATATTGAATTGTTCGCTTCGAACAACCTTCAATTGTTTTCGCTGCCAAGAACAATCGCAAGTATTCTTGATTTGAAATTTGTTTTCGCTTTTCAATTTTTCCTGAAAAAACATCCAACATAACTTCCTGAAGCTTCTTCATTTGTGCAATTGAAAGATACTCCGACATCTCGTTTAAAATAGTTACAATCTTTTCTTCCATACTGGTAATCCTTTCTTTACCAGCATCCCTGCAACCACTTTATTTATCCAAAATAATCTTGCATCAAACTATCAAATAATAATTGAGCCTCATCCAAAGCTTTCTGCACTGCAACTTTTGATTTGTCGACTTGTTTGACAAAGCTTTCAAACTCAGTTTGCTTTTCCATTGGTGGAATAATAAATGACAAATCGCCAAGGATTTTCATAGTTAAATACTTTGTCAATCCCCCCAATGATTGTTGTTGAAGATAAACGAGTTTATCCTCCAACTGATATTGAAACAGTCTATATGACCAGTCTTGCTTTAGTCCTAATACATAAGTTCTCTGATATGCATTAAACTTCCCTTTATAATACTTAACATCATATTTTCCAGCCGCATTATTTCCTGCCAAAAGAAGGGCTTCTTGATCAAAAGCATATTTATCAATCCTAAATATATCTTTTGCACATGTAAAAAAGGGATATTCCCCACCTTCTACCATTGCATTAGAATCAAGCTTGCCCGTTGTAGTGTTAAAGACATCATTCCATCCTAATACCGGATATCCTTTATCATAAAAGAGCTCGACAAATCGGGCTTTGATGAGTTCGTCTAATTGCTGTAGTTCTAGTTTTCGTTCTTCAATTACTCTTGAAATCTTATCGAGCACTTCTACTATTTTTTGTTGTTTATCCGGCTCTGGATACTCGATATTTACTTCCTTTAACCACTTAAAATGACGATTGTATCCAGTATCAGGTATTCGAGCGTTTTTTAATGCATAATACAAATATTTGTAATTTGCATCCTTCTTCTTGGATTTCAAAAGCTTTACACCATCTGCTCCTAAGAAAAACGGTTCATCAACATATTTTATAATTCTTGTATGGTCACCAAATACTATTGCAGGAACATCTTCATAAAGTCCATCTTCCTCATTCGTATACCCAGCAATAATGTTCTGTCCTTGATCCACTACAATATATTTCCCTTCAGACAAATAATTGTCTTTCGGAATCTTTGTTCCAAGGCTTGTGCAGTCCTCAAATATATCATTAAAAGCTTCCATCTATCATCCCTACAAATCTCAATTTGATGAGATTATCCTTTCATTCTTTATCGTTCTCTTCAACCACTACACCTTCAATTAATCCTGTCACTAGATTCTGAAGTTGTTTTGCATTCTGAGAAGTAATCACCGGCTGACCTGTTCGTTCTTCAATCTCTTTTCTGGCATTGCCGGCAATCGTTCCACCTTCTTGCGCCACCTTCCGATTCTCGCTTAAACCAATTGGATTCGAAGCTTTTGTGAGCTCTGTAGTTGTTGCCTCAGCTAACATATTTAACGCCAACTCCAGCGTACTCATGTTATCCCGCAAGTTCTCTTTTTTTAGACCTTTCAGATTCTTATACTGTCTCGTCGACATACCGGACCACGCTCTTGTGACCTCATCTGTAAGAATCGCAAACTCTTTTCCTTGCTCAACGCCATGAGATTTCCACTGATCTGTCAATTCTTTTCGTGCTCGAATCGTTTGTAATCTCTGATTGATCCAATCTGCATCATAACCTAGTTTTGCATATGTTTCCAAAGCTCTATCAATCGTTAATTCTGGATCAATTGTTTCCTCAATTCGTTCGCGTCCTACCTGTGCTAACCACATTTTAAAAGGTTCCGCTTTCTTTGAAGGAATTGACTGAATCAAACGTAACAGCTGCTCTGTATTAGCTACATCAGTAAGCCTTTTCTTTCCATCCTGTGCTGTCATTTTCAAACCGTGACAATTTGTCACGGTTTCATTTCCTTCATTTTTCATCCTTTGTTTTAACTTACGCCAATACGCTGCTGGATCTTTGCTCTCAGTTAAAACACCAATCACATCCACAATCGAAAAATACCATTCTTCTTCATCCTCAACCCATGCTGTTCGAATAGGTTGATCCTCGTATAATTGAATCTTATCGGCCATGTACATTCCCCCATTTTAGATATTCAGCAGTTTCTCCAACTCATCCATTTCTTTGCCAATTTCCATCTCAATCTCACGAATATTAGCCATGATTTCAGATGTTGGTGGATACTCTACCTTTTCGTACACCACTTCTTTATATTTGTTGATAGATAAATCATAATCATTGTCTGCGATATCCTCTTTTGGTACCATAAATGACTTATCCGTACGCTCTCTATCAGCCTCTTTATCCAGATTTTTGAAACGTTCAATGATATCTGGAATATCATTTTCGCTAATCGGTGTACGTTTATCATCCAAACTGTAACCATCAGCAGTCATATCATAGAACCAGACATTATCAGTTCCGCCATGCCCTGTCTTTGTAAAGATGAGAATTGCAGTAGATACACCGGCATATGGTTTGAACACTCCGGAAGGCATAGAAATCACGGCCTCTAATCGGTTCTCTTCAACTATCTGCTTTCTAATATCCTTATGCGCTTTAGATGACCCAAAAAGGACACCATCTGGGACGATACATGCACATCTTCCACCAACTTTTAACATACGAAGGAAGAGAGCCAAGAATAAAAGCTCTGTCTTTTTTGTCTTACATACCTTACGCAAATCTCCTGAAACAGCATCTGCATCTAAACTTCCTTTAAAAGGTGGATTTGCAAGAATCAATGAATACTTATCATGATCTGCATTCTGATCTGACAAGCTATCACGATACTCGATAAACGGATTATCAATTCCATGTGTCATCATGTTCATAGCACCAATACGAAGCATAGTTCGATCCATATCAAAGCCATTGAACATAGAGTTCATATAATGTTCTTTTTTATCTTTATCGAAGAAGATTTCTTCTTTCTTTGTTTCCTTTAAATATTCTGCAGCTGAAACAAGGAATCCCGAAGTACCGCAAGCCGGATCACAGATTACATCATCTGCCTTTGGATCTACCATCTCAACCATCATGCGGATAATGTGACGAGGTGTTCTAAACTGACCATTTCTTCCAGCTGATGCAATCTTATTAAGCAAATACTCATACACATCACCACGTACATCAGATGACTGTGTCGAGTTCATAATTTCATAAATCTCATCCAAAGAATCTACTACCTTTGATAAGAGAAGCGGTGTTGGAAGTTTGAAAATAGCATCATCCATATATTTGGAATATGCACTATTCTTATCGCTATGAAGATTCTTAATAAATGGAAAAACCCATTCCTGCATAACAGTATACATTTTTCCAGCTGGGAAATCATGAAATACAGACCACTTCAACTGTGTTCCTTCAATAGAACGATCTCCAATCTTCACTTCACCTTCAAAGATACTGTGATAAGGAAGCCCAAGCATGGCACTTTCCTTTTCACGCTTATTATCTACATCATCCAAATCTCTGATAAACATAAGATATGTAATCTGTTCGATTACTTCCAGTGGGTTAACCAATCCACCTGCTGCAAACACATCCCAAAGTCCATCGATTTTATTTTTTAATTCACCTGTAATCATTTATTAATCCTCCACATTCCATGTGTATTTCGTATAACGGCCCCCGCCGATTTTCTTAATTTCATTATTCTTTAGAAGTTCTGCCAGTGTTCTCTGAACCGTTGTATCACTTATATCAGGATTCATTTCCAAAAGTTCTGACTTTGTAATCGTTCCGATGTGATTTTTTATAATCTCACGAATTCGATCTGACTTTGACAGATTCGGATTTGTAACAAGCTCTACTCTGGACTCAAACTCTTTATAAGCATTTACTATAACTCCAAGCATATAGTTAACAAACGGCTTATAATCATTCTCATTTTCATGCCAGTTTATCGAACTATCCTGAAGAACTTCATAGTACGTTTCTTTAGACTCTTCTATAATCTTCTCTATACTGATATACTTTCCAACAATATAATCAGACTGATACAGAAGCAAAAGCGTCAGCAATCTGCTCATTCTTCCATTGCCATCATTGAATGGATAAATACACAGGAAATCCAAAATAAACATACTCATAAGTATTAATGGATCAGCCTCATTCTTTGCTTCTTTATATGCCACGCATAGTGCATCTAAAGACTCCGGTGTTTCCCATGCCGGAACCGGTTTGAATCTTATCTTTTCATTGCCCTTTTCATCTCGCTCACGGATAATGTTGTCACCGGTCTTAAACACACCGCCATCGACATCACCAATAAACTTATATAAATCTCGATGCAATTGTAGAAAGTAATTTGCATTAATCGGTATGTACTCATAACTCTCATGAATTATATTTAATACATCACGATACCCGGCAATCTCAGATTCATCCCTATTTCTTGGAGTTGTCTTTTCCTGCACCAGATTTTTAAGTCTGTCATCCGCAGTAAAGATTCCCTCGATTCGGTTTGAAGCCTCTGTACTTTGAATCTTGGCAATCTCTACTAACTCGTTCAATTCATCCTTGTGTGCTTCGATAAACAAGCGCTGCTCACCCTTAAATTCATTAATAAGAGTAAGCTTCTGGACAATGTCAGGTATTAGCAGTTTCTGCCATTTTTCCTTATAATTGTAGTCTCTCATCCAATTACCTCATAATCATTTTAATTTAGTCATTTTCATCTCTCACGACTTAATTAAGCTCCTTTAATCTTACTCTTTTTTTCAATTTAGTGTCAAGAGATTTAATTTAGTCATTTTTGCTGCCAATGACTAAATTGAGTAATCCGATGAATGAATTAAGAGGGACGAATACATCATCATCCTTCGCAAATTATAAACTCGGCTCATTGTACTAGTATACTAAATTGGTAACACCTTGGACAGATAATATGTTATAAATAATATTATCTAGGAGGACCAATTATGTCAGCAAAGTACAATGAAGATTTCAAAAAGGAAGTAGTAGATGCATATTATAATACATTTAAAAATTGTTTTTATTATAGGTTTACATTTGATAGCGTTGAAATGTTAGTTAGACAAGATGACTAAGCAATATATTAACTGGTATAACTACGTCAGACCACATACTCATAATAACAATTTAACACCAATGGAATTAAGGTTTAGCTAATTTATCCGTCCGACTTGTTACCCAAAATGTTGACCAGTACACATATTAACCTCCACCATAATCTATTAAAAATAGGCATTTTATAGACTTGCCCAGGTCTTTGTCATTATCAATGACATTTAGCTTTATGGTTTGCTAATGTGGTTCCGGCTTTGCTTTTTGAACTTTTGCTAGAAGATTTACTAGCAAGTGTCTTTCCAGCTTTACCGACTTTTCCGCCATGATGTACAGCCATTTCGTGTACCTCCTTTGCATAATCTCCTTGCAAAAAATGGTACCCCCCTGTTATGATTATTTTGCGAATAAAAAGTCAAGGGTTCACTTTGACAAGGGAATAGCTAGAGCAAAAACTCTGGCTTTTTCTATGTTTAGGGATTTCTCTCTTACATACCTTACAAATAACTTTGAATGTAATTATTTAATTTTTCTTCCGAATCAATTCCATAAGAATTAGCTACATTACTAAAATATTTCTTTATCTCTTCTTTACTGATTATTTCTCTAGATGGTTGTAATGGTTCATAATCGCTTCGTGCATCCTTCCAAGGGTCCTCATTATGTGTAATATTCTCAAGAACCTTTCCACTATATTTCCCAAATGTATTGATTACTAAATCAATTACCATCTTTTCCTGATTATCTAATTCTGCAAATCGTTCCTTTAATATTGCAAACCTGTTATCTTCAATTGGGTTAAATTTGAAATCTTTAAATAAATCATATACTTCTCCATATACAGGCCCATGCACCCAAGCCATACAATCTTCTTTATACAGTGGCTTATCAAACATTACCATATATATACCCTGAATAAAGTATAAAATTTTCTGTAGTGCCAATGGTGTAACTTCCTGCATCTGTTCAAAAATGTAAGAAATTGTTAATAACATTTCGTCTGACATACAAAACATTCCCGCAATCTCTTCAGCTGCTTTAATTGCCTTTTTATAAGCTGTTTCTCCAATCTTTTCAGCATTATCATTTAATAACTTAATCATATAATTTGGTGTAGATAAAACCCTTTTAATTACATCAGAATATTCTTTTGAAGGGATTTGTCCTGAAAGATATCGTGTAATTGTGATCTCTCCAAATCCTAACGCCGTTGACAACGGCGCCTTTCCAATATTATAAATTTCCATTATTCTATTGATATCTTCTATGCTAACTAATCCCTCAGCACGTCTATACTGTTCGTCAATAGCTTTCATGTTTAAATCCAAGAGACCAGGAATATCCATTTCCTCTCCACATTCTTCACATATAGCAACCATTATTTCGAAATCATAAGTTTTATTTTTTATTTCTTTTTTCACAATCTTTTTCCGCAGTGTGTATGCTCTGTCATCCCTGCAATGCGTACAAAAATCGTACAGTTTCTCCTTTGCCATTTTGTTTTCCTCCTAATTTTGCGTTTCGATTTGTTTTCTTTTCTATTTAAAATAATATTTTAGCGGATATTTCTGCTTGTGAAATGAAATTACTATAACATATCTTGATTCCAACTTATTAAATTTAATATATAGCGAAACCTGTTCCACTCCAGAACCAAATCTACGTAATAAATTTACATTCTTTCCAAACACATATAGCATCTCATGTTCAAATCCTTTATGATCGTTGGGACGAATCTCTGAAAAATCCATTCGTGTAAGCCCCAGTAGAATCTGTTTTCTATGTTCCTCAGTAATTACATAGTCCATAAACAAATCTTGATTATCCTGTCTCTTATCATTCATCTCAACTCTATATTTTCCAGCATTAATTGCAGCTTTTACTTCTTCTAGATACTTCTTAATGTCATCATAAGTTGCTGTCAAATTTTATCCTCCAATTTATGTGATAGTATTTTTAATTTATTCTATCATTATAGTACACCGATGATAGGTTTTTGTCAATACCCTATCATTATAATTTTATTATTCTCATTCGAGTTTAAATAACAAACCCGCCCCATAGTGTCAATCTACAGAATCATTTTCCTGCTTTTGACACCCTAGGACGGGTTCGTTTATTTATAGCCAAGGCCACTTAAGGTTAAGTGTACTTATTGTTCATTTTTATAATTCGTATCGTAGCAATTTTAAAAGTTGTAAACTAGTTGTAAATTCATTTTTTTATTCCGTCAAATGCTTGAAAACAAAGGATTTCTATCCATTGGTTAATACCATGCCATGGCAGATGAATAACACCTTTATCATAAAATTTCTCCTTCATAATTTGATAAATACAGCTTAGTTTTGCTAGATTTTACAAAATCTCCAGGGCATTTACAGCTTTCAATGAATATGTATGTAAAAATGCAAATTGTAGCAAAATTATACAATACACAGACATCAATCGTAATAAAACTTCGTAGATCATACTACCGTAATTATGAAAGTTTTATTTCAAGTGCTTCCTTTTTTTGACGTTCTAAAATTTCGCTATACTTTTCATATGCCCCTTTCTGAAACATTGAAAGAATAGCTTCCTGAACCGAATATTCTGACGGATGCAGTCTTAAATCTTCCACATCAGAATCATATTCATATGTTTTGCAGATATCTATTTTCAAATCGTCATACTTAAAGTTTATTTCAACAACAACTGCACGCAAATCTGCAATAGATTCAAACTTATATCCCATTGTTGAAACATAAAAATTATTATCCAAACATTCTTGAACAAAAGAATTATTTCTAATGCTTGTACCATTAAGAATAGCACTTGTAATTCCTTGGAGATTTTTTAATGTTCCTTCTTCCTCACCATCCAATTCTCTTGTTTCTTCATCATCGGTACCTTCATATTTCTTTAATTCTATTTTTGTAACAGTTTCAAATCGCCATCCTGCAAATTTCTTTTTTACAAACTCATCAAAAAAAGCCACGCGATTTTCATTAGTCAAAACCTGTAAAGATATATGTTTTGCAGAAAATGAAGAATATTTTTTAATTTGAGATTCCAAAACCCTATTAAAATCCTTCATCTCACTACTAGATGCTTGTCTAACATCAACTAACACTTCACATTTTGACATCTTATTAATCTTTATCTCTGTTTCCTTATACTGAGTAGATATAAACGCATTTCTTCCTGGTCTTGATAATGCGTAACGCAATTTCACTAAAATGTTATCACCATCTCTTACTATTGCCATCAAACTATATTTAGATTCTCGGAATGAAAAATTTGAAAAGAAATCCTCCGTATCATCCATGATATTATTAACATCTGAATTTGTTAACACAAACACAGATGATTTTAAATAATTTCCACCATCTTCAATCGATTGGCTCATCTTTTCTATATCACCAGTTCCCCATAAAACAGGATAAACCTGCTCTGCAATCTGCTCAGCATTTGTAGAAGTTAAAATTATCCCTTGTTTTTTTAATATTTGTCGAATTCGAAAGGTTTTAAGTTTTCCATCTTCTATAACTCTTTTAAGTTCTTTATTATCAACATAATTGGTTACCATTTTAACACCCCTATCTATTTTCAACCACGCCTATTTTTCTGTTTAATAGAAACTTTGTTTTTATAGCTTTTATTATTTTCTCATCAACTCTACCATTATCATAATTGCTGATTATATTAATAAAATTCTCTCTTATATAATTGCAATCATCTTGGTTCTCTACCCAAAAACAGAAATCATATGCATCATATCTATTTTCATATTGAAATGTCCTGCACATACTCCATAAATATTGAATACTTTCTGACGTAATACAATCAAGACAAAATACAACCAATATTTTATTTGTATGTGTATCACCATTTCGAAGTTCTTCCTTTTCTGTTGTTTCGCAGAATATATATTTAGCAAATAAATGATTCAAGCTCCAATAATTTTCTGAAATAGGTTGTGAGTTATTAATACTTGGATACAATACATTAATACCATTTAAATAATCAGTTTTTATCATGCGATCAATTGCATCCCATTTCTCCAATGTTTTGTTACCTGCTATAAATATTTTATATGGTATTTTTTTATTTGGTATTTCCAACTCTGACAAATACTGCTCAAATTTTTTATGATCATATTTTCCATCATTACAGTTAATAATAAGAAGAGCACAATTCTTATCAGCCCCATCAGCATAAAATTCTTGCAACTCAGAGTTATTTCTTGCACAATCAATTAGATTAATCTCTTCATTCACCCAATTTTGTATCTCTGATTTTGATATACTTGCCCATTCTCTATTTTTACACTCAATAAATACACCTTGAACACCACCTAAATATGGATCTTTATACTCCATATATAAATCCACACCATGCGTTCTTTTTGAAGTCCCTTTCGAGTTCTTATGGGTACTTCTTGTACACTTTATTTCTTTGTCTCCCATTTTCTTTTTCCAATTAAACATGCTTAGCAGTTCAAAACCTACTGATTCTAATTTTTTCCCAATTTTTTGCGCATTTTCACCCATAACTATTATCTCCTTCCCGAACATTCCAGCATACGATAAATCATGTTTAACTGTTTATTGTTAATAGAATGTCTCAATCTATATATCCTAATTGTACCTGAAATAAATATAAGCATACCAATATATACATCTTCACATTTCCACTTTATTGAAATCTTATCAATGTTCTTTTTGTACCTTTCAATGATTTCAAAAGGATTATCGTAATTCGAAAGATCAAATGTACAATCAGCTAATATACCATCATTAAATGCCACTTGTGTAGCCGTAGTCTTTCCGACAATCACATTATCTGTTTCTTTTAGGTACTCAATAATTTTCAAAAAATCCAACTCTAATGGTTCAATAATTGCCTTATTATCTATTGCAATTGATAAAGCAGTTATAATCTTGCTTGCATTTTGACTTGAGCCCCATACATCCATATAATTCTTTTCTAAATTAATATGAAACTCTGTTGTAACATATTTTTTCCTTGTTATATTTTGAAAAGAATTTGTATCAAAATCATACTCAACGCTCTTATATATAGACGAGTATATATATGTTCCAGATATTTCCGTGTCGCTATAATCATCTATTACAAACCGCGTTTCATCCAAAATCTGTTGTTCTAATTTATCTATTATTTGAACACATGATAAATCCGTACGAAGAATAAATTTATATATCAAAATATTACTTGCAGCCATATATCCTCCTTCTAAATTGCTTTAAACATTTTCTGGCTTACTGGTTTCGCCTGCCCCTTTTCCAATTCCCTACGGGCATTTTCCATTTCTTCCAGTTTCCTTAGTTCTTCCGTTGCATCATCCAATCCGATGTGAGTATAAACATTAAGTGTTACTTCTATATCAGAATGACCCATGATATATTTCATATCAGAAGTCCTTTGAAGCTGATGGTCTATATTGATGACATTGTTTGTTAAGTCAACATCCTTCATGATAAGACCATAAAATTCTGATATTCTCATTCCCGTGTGAAAGAGAATATAAATCACTTCATAATACTTGCAATATACCACATCATCATGCACAAACTTAAAGAATGGTATTGTACAATAAAATTTGACACCCTATCCTCAAGGTTTTTGATATAATGATAATCAATCAGAAAACAGGAGGACAATATGGCAAAAAAACAAAGAACATATGACATGGAGTACAAAGCACAGGCAGTAAAACTCGCACAGGAAATAGGTGGACATAAAGCAGCGAAAGAATTAGGTGTTCCAGACGGTACTATCTATTGTTGGATAAAAGCATTTAAAGAAGGACGTTTACATGTTGCATCAGCAGTTCATACACCTGATGATGCTTTATCACTGAATGAGGAACTAATCGAACTTAGAAAACGTATCAGAGAACAGGAAAAAGAAATCCA
>NZ_FNPG01000051.1 GCF_900107245.1 Lachnobacterium bovis DSM 14045 | reverse complement strand
TTAATTGGATTTGGCCACATACCATTCAAGTCATTCATCAGCATTCCGTTGTTGTAACAATAGCCGTATCTATTTAGGGTAAATGGCATTTCTATTGTACCTTAAATTACATCGAACACAATCCATTATAGCATAATTAAATGAGATTCCAACCTCATTTTGATCTTCTTGACGTTATAATTTACCCTCTTTTGAAAAATAATATACGTCTCATGCTAACTTTTCATATTGGTAGTTGTATTTTGTGTATGCGAAACTATCTCTTCATATTCTGGATATTTTGGAAGCTGGCTAATGTGGATCTCTTCTGAAAGGACTGGTATTCCTTTGGCTTTTTTCTCTGTTGATTCTTTTGCCAGTGTTGATACAAACTCTTTAAGCAAAAAAGAACCACAAAGACTTTTCAATTTCATACTCATCTAAAAGTATAGCTTTTAACTATATAAAACCTTAATCTTTGTGATTCTTTGCGATTCCATTTATTTTTTATTTGCTATATTCTGTTATTCATCTCTATCCATTTTAGACATCTATCTATATGTCTTTTTTTCTTCGGAATTTAATTCTTCAATATCATTTTTTCTTCATTTTTTTATTGAAAAATTTATCTAGTATATCTAGTATAAAAGTTGCAAGCGCGGATGCTCCTGCAATACTAGGATTTGATTTCTTCGCTAAAAAAATGAATATATACCAAACAAAAAGCTATTAAAACAAAAATTAATCTTGAAATTATTCTTTTTATTTTACTATCTGAGTAATAAAGCGCCATTGCAACTCTTAACAAACAAGAAAAAATAAAAATTGCAACTATAATAGCAACTATACATACAATCGTTTCTACAAGTGTTATCATTTATCTCACTCCCTTAGAATAATTTATAATAATATGGACTAAATTCTTTTAATTCAGCTGGATTAACTATTAAATTCATTGAAGTCAAATCTGAGACCAATGCATAAAATTCATCAGGCATATGTGCTTCACATATTCTTACACATGATAACTTACTACCATTTCTAAACCCTTTTATAGTATCAAATCTTCTTAAAGGACTTCTTCTATATGCCTTAAACTTCAATTCTTTTAATGGAATTTCTTTTCTTCCCTTACTCAAATAACTTTCTTCAATATCATCTAAAACCACTTGAATAAGTAATCTTTGAAACTTTACTCCAATCCAAACGATTCCATATCCTACTAATACAATAGACCCCATAAGAAGAGCCATTACAATACACATTGCTACTCCATCTACAAATCTATTAATGATATTGCCCTTATCCCATACAACCGCTGAATATAATCCAAATCCAGCTGGAAAATAAAAGCCCATAACTTTGGAAATAAATTTCATACCTTTCAAGGTATCCTCTATATTAGATTCCGAAGTATATAAATGAACTATTTTATTACCATTATTTCTTTCTCTTTTCATTTTATTTTCCTCCTGAAATAATAAAATTTTCTATTCAGTACATTCCTTCAGTGCTGCATTATAAAAACCAATAGCAGAATCTAATCCCATTGAAAAAATATTCGTTAAATCACCTGAAACTCTTGATCCAATTCCATCAATTAGAGTTGATTCAAATCCCAACCATTTATTTAGCTTTTTATTTAGTGTTTCATCTACTTCTTTGCTAATCTCTTGTATTGGTTGTTTATATTTATGGAGTTCTATCCTTGCATCTAGAATCTTACCCCTTATCTTATCTTTTTTATTATTACTTAATCCTTTCTTATTCAATTTTCTTTTTAATTTAGCTATATACTCTTCTTTAGCATCAAGAAGAGGCATCTGTTCTTCTATTGTCTGAATATTTTCTTCTGTCACCTCAACAGACACATTAGTATGATTTTCTGCGATTTTTTTTACTGGATTTCCAATATATGAAATAGTTGCATTCGCTGCAAATGAACTAAATGCATCTTTAGCAATAGTACCTCCACTCTTGCCTTCTCTTACATCAGTAATAACTGATGCTCCAGCTCCAATAAAGCCACTTACTGCAGCTTCTATATGGTGTGAATTAATTTTACTTAAACACTTTAGCCCTGAAGCAGCTCCTGGCAAAACCGAAAATGCCGCTCCAATTCCTCCTTGTATAGCCACTTCTTTATAGTCCATTTTATTGAAATCCTTACCACTTGAATATTGACTTCCCATCTCTATTCCTGCTCCAGTAATAAATCCTGATGCTGCCACAGCTACTAACGGTGCTGCTGTTCCACCTGTAGCCGTAACTAATAATGCTGCTCCAAAAATTGCTGCTCCCTGTATTGCCCCACCAATAATCTGTCTTTTGTGACTCTTAACAAAATTTCCAGCGTTCTTAACAACACCTCCAACCGCCTTAGCAGCCTTTTTTGTCTTATCCTTAACCCACTTAATTGGATTTGGCCACATACCATTCAAGTCATTCATCAGCATTCCGTTGTTGTAACAATAGCC
>NZ_FNPG01000016.1 GCF_900107245.1 Lachnobacterium bovis DSM 14045 | reverse complement strand
TATCATCTCTGCTAGAAGAAGTCGTTGCAAAAGTAAACTAGACTTTTTTAGCCATTTTCAGTTGTCAAAGTACAGGTTTAGTTTTTCATTCTAGGGTTAATTTACTGTTTATTCTACTATATTATAAGTCCAATAATTCGTACTTTTTATTTAATTAATTTTAAAATTTCCCTTAAATAGCTCATAATTATCTATTACGTCATAATCTGCATACTCTGTATCAATCTTTTCAAATAGAATTCCTTGAAACATTGATGATTTTGTATAATCTAATGTATTATCATCTAGCTTTATTTTTAATTTTGCAAACATTATTTTTATCCTCATATATATCAAATTACTTTTTCACGCAACATATTCAGTATATTATTATTATTATCTTTTTTCAATATACAAATACGAATATTTAAATATTTTCTCATATTATTCGTATTTATCTAAATTTATTGATTACTTTGCAAATATTTTGTATACAATAAAATCTCCCAAACAAACACCGAGCATTCAAATATTTCATCCTCTAAAAATATTTGAAAGCCCTGCATCTGCGGGAGATTTTATATAATATCTAATTTTTACCGCTTTAAAAACAGCGATTTTTTATTCTACAAATTTTTAATTCTCTCAAGAGCCTCTAATGATGCTTCTTGTGTACCAAATGCTGTCAATCTGAAGTATCCTTCACCGCTTGGTCCGAAACCTGAACCTGGAGTACCTACTACATTTGCTTTTTCTAATAAGAAATCAAAGAAATCCCATGATGTCATTTTATCTGGAGTTTTTAGCCAAATATATGGAGCATTAACACCACCGAATACTGTATATCCAGCATCTTTTAATCCTTCTTTAATGATTTTTGCATTCTGCATGTAGTAATTTACCTGTTCTTTTAATTGAGCTTTTCCTGCTTCAGAGTAAACTGCTTCACCTGCTCTTTGAACAATGTAAGGTGCACCGTTGAATTTAGTTCCGTGACGTCTTGCCCACATATCTCTAACAGAAACACCGTCTACTTTTAAGTCTTTTGGAACTACTGTAAATCCTAAACGAACACCTGTAAATCCTGCGTTTTTAGAGAAACTTCTAATCTCGATTGCACATGTTCTTGCACCTTCACACTCATAAATTGAATGTGCAACATCTTCTTCACTAATATAAGCTTCATAAGCTGCATCATATATAATAACTGCTTTATTTTCGTTTGCATAATCAACCCATTTCTGTAAATCAGCTTTATTTAAAGTTGTACCTGTTGGGTTGTTTGGTAAACATAAATAAATTACATCAGGTGTTTCTTTTGGAAACTCTGGTACAAAATTATTTTCTGCTGTTGTTGGCATATAAATAACATTGCTCCATACTTCTGTCGCTTTATCGTAAACGCCCGTTCTTCCTGCCATTACATTTGAATCAACGTAAACTGGGTAAACTGGATCACATACTGCTATTCTACAGTCTGGTCCAAATAATTCCTGAATATTACCAGAATCACTCTTTGCACCATCTGAAACAAAGATTTCATCTGCTTCAATATCACAATTTCTTGCTTTATAATCATTTTCTACAATTGCTTTTCTTAAAAATTCATATCCTAAATCTGGAGCATATCCTCTAAATGTTGAAGGATCTGCCATTTCGTCTACTGCTTTATGAAGAGCTTCGATAATTGCAGGTGCTAATGGCTGTGTAACATCACCAATACCTAATCTAATAATTTTTTTATCAGGATTAGCACTTTCAAAAGCTGCTACTTTTTTTCCAATAGTACTAAATAAATAACTTCCTGGTAATTTTAAATAATTTTCATTAACTGTAAACATTTTATTCTCCATTCTTTATTGATTGATTTTGTATATATTATTTTATTTACATGCACACTCACATGTTATATATTAACATAATTTAATTATCCCAACAAACTCAAAATCATTTGAGCTGTTTCAAGAAAACTGATACCATTATCCATACTTCTTTTTTGTATGTATCTGTGAGCCTCCTCTTCCGTCATATTATTACGATTCATAAGAATGGCCTTGGCTTCTTCTATCTGTTTCTTTTCTTCTGGTGTACGTTCTTTTAGTTTCTTACGTTTCTTTTTTCGACGGTTAATAGAATAATCCATCATCTCAATTGTTTCTAAAAGTTCATGCACCTTTATTGGTAAATATAAACAAACTAATCTTTGTTTATCGTCACCTACCACAAATCTATCGTCAACTGCCTGAGGTGATGCTACAAGCAGCATCTGAAAACTAGGCGGCATATATTCAAAAATCGTTGTATATCGCATATCAACAAATTGGTTACCACATACTAGAATTCCACTTTCCAAATTTCCCATGCTAGCAAGCGCTGCAGCTCCAGTTGTACAAACATTTTTCACACTATAACCGCTTTGTGTCAATATTTTTTTTATTTTTTGTGCAATTTTCTCATTAGGAAAAGCCACTATAATATTGTTCACAATCTTACCTCATAATTCTTTAGATTCTTTTTACGTATATCTTTGATATCGTATATTTAAAAATTCCTATACTTTCGATATCTTAAATTTTATAGAGGTATTGATCGATTTCCCACTGTGAAATCTGTTCTCTATATCTTGTCCATTCATCCATTTTTGCAGCAACTATTTTAGAAACCATTAAATCTCCAAGAACTGATTTTACATAATCATCCTTTTGTAATTCTTTTATTGCTTCAAATAAATTTTGTGGTAATTCTTCGATTTTTAATTTTTCAATATCTTCTTGTGTAAGTTCAAAAACGTTTCCATGAACTCCCTCTGGTGGAACAATTTTGTTTTCAATTCCATCAAGTCCAGCTGCTAAGCAAACTGCAAAAGCTAAATATGGATTAGCTGAAGGATCCGGACATCTGAGTTCTATTCTTGTTTCCTCTTTTCTTGGAGTTGGAATCCTAATAAGAGGACTTCTGTTTGTAGCTGACCATGCAATATAAATTGGTGCCTCATAGCCTGGAACAAAACGTTTATATGAATTAATAAGTGGATTTGTAATTGCTGTCATTCCCTTCATATGTTTCATTATTCCACCTATAAAATAATATGCATCCTGACTTAATTCTAGCTTACCATTTTCATCGTAAAAAATATTTCTACCATTTTTACACAAAGACATATTAATGTGCATACCTGAACCACTTACACCACATTTTGGTTTTGGCATAAAACTTGCGAATAGTCCATGTCGTTTTGCAATAGTTTTTACCGCTAATTTAAATGTCATAATATTGTCAGCTGCCTCAAGTGCTTCTGTATATTTTAAATCAATTTCATGCTGAGCTGGTGCAACTTCATGATGAGATGCCTCAACTTCAAAATCCATATCCTCTAATGTTAAAACCATGTCACGTCTTGCATTTTCGCCTAAATCAACAGGTCCTAAATCAAAGTATCCACCTTTTTCATGGCTTATTGTTGTAGGCTGTCCGTTTTCATCCTGATGAAATAGGAAGAATTCACACTCACTTCCGACTTGGAATGTATATCCCATATCATGTGCCCTTTTTAACTGCTGTTTTAAAATATAACGACAATCACACTCAAATGGTGTTCCGTCAGATTTTCTGATATCACAGATAATTCGTGCTACTTTTCCCGTCTGTGGTCTCCATGGAAAAATAACAAATGTATCTAAATCAGGATACAAATACATATCTGATTCTTCTATTCTTACAAATCCCTCTATTGATGAACCATCAAACATGCATCTATTATCTAATGCTTTTTCTAACTGACTAGATGTAATTGCAACATTTTTAAGTGTTCCAAAAATATCTGTAAATTGAAGTCTGATGAATTCAACATCTTCTTCCTCTACCATTCTTACTATATCTTCTCTAGTATATTTAGGCATTTTCATCTTCCTCTACTTTCCTAGTTATATCATCCTCGAATAATTATTAATGCTATTTATTCATAGATAATAATTTTCTGCCAAATGTTTTTTAATTATCTTTTACAAAGTGCAAGCACCTCTTCAAATTTTAGTTTTCCGCCAAAAATATCTAAAGCGCTTCCAACTGTGATATTTATTTTATTTTTCCCTAATTTCTTAATGAGTTCAATATCTTCGTACGTGCTGATTCCACCTGCGTAAGTTATAGGAATCTTGCCCCAATCTCCTAAAAGTCTGACAACATTCTCTTCTATGCCGCTTGCTTTTCCTTCAACATCTACAGCATGAATCAAAAACTCACTACAATATTCACTTAACTCATCTAATAACTGATAATCTAATATTTCATCTGTAAATTTCTGCCATCTATCAGTCACGACATAATAATTTGAATCTTTTTTTCTGACACTTAAATCTAAAACTAAATTATCTCTTCCGACCGCTGATATTATTTTTTTCAAATTATCGTAATTGATTTTTCCTTCTTTAAAAACAAAGGACGTCACAATCACTTTATCAGCGCCACATTCAAGATATTCTTTAGCGTTCGTATTATTAATACCTCCACCTATTTGAAAGCCTTTATTATACGATTGTAGCGTTTTAACTGCCTGTTGTCTGGTTGCCTCATAGTACTTACTGCCTTTATGATTTAACAGTATGATATGACCACCTTTTAAACCATATTTTTTATAAAGTTTCCCATAATAGTCACCATCAACTTCTGAAACAAAATTCTCTTTTGCTACATCATTGGTATCTCTTAAACTACCACCAACAATCTGCTTTACCTTACCATTGTGAATATCTACACACGGTCTAAACTCCATTAAACTATCTCCTTATTTAATGCTTTAATCTAAAAAAAGACAAAAAAGTAGCACAAGATGCGACTTCTTTGTCCTCTTAATTATCACTTTTTATACATTCTTTTTCTGCAAATTAGTATACAATAACTATTTTAAAATATCAAGCCGTTTACTAATAATAATTATTTATAATTTTTATTCAAAAATTTCATAAACAATCTTGACATTGTGCCAGAATTTTGCTATATTTTTTCCAATATGAAGCGAATTCTCAGAAACTATACAGCCCAAAATTGGTGAATTCTAGCATTTTTTCTAGCTATTTCTCTTAATTTTTATAACAATCTTATATTTTTCTGAGTAATTCAAGACGCCGTTTATCATTTTTTTGATAAACATTTGTTTATTTTTTTTCGTAAAAATTTTTATAATAATTTGTATTTAAGAAAGTGAGGATTTTTAAAAAATGGGTACTATTATCGGCGATGGAATTACATTTGATGACGTGTTATTAGTTCCTCAATATTCGGAGGTTACACCAAACTTAGTTGATTTAAGAACACATCTTACAAAAAAAATCGTATTAAATATTCCTATGATGAGTGCGGCGATGGACACCGTAACAGAATCAAAAATGGCTATTGCCATGGCAAGACAAGGTGGAATTGGAATCATCCACAAAAATATGTCTATTGAGGCACAGGCTGATGAGGTTGACAAAGTAAAACGTTCAGAAAATGGCGTAATTACTGATCCATTTTATCTTTCTCCAGATCATACATTAAAGGATGCTGATGACTTAATGGCTAAATTCCGTATTTCTGGTGTGCCAATCACAGAAAATGGAAAATTAGTTGGTATTATCACTAACCGTGATTTAAAATTCCAAACAGATTACACTAAAAAAATTAGTGAATGTATGACTTCTGAGAACTTAGTTACTGCTCAAGAAGGTATTACTATTGAAGCAGCTAAAGAAATCTTAGCTAAAGCTAAAAAAGAAAAATTACCAATCGTAGATGCTGATTTCAATCTTAAAGGTTTAATTACTATTAAAGATATTGAAAAACAAATTAAATATCCTAACTCTGCCAAAGATGAACAGGGACGTCTTCTTTGTGGTGCTGGTGTAGGTATTACAGCTAACATGATGGAAAGAGTTGAAGCTCTTGTTAACGCTCATGTTGACGTAATCGTTGTTGACTCAGCTCACGGCCATTCTAAGAACATCATTGAAGCAGTTAAGAAAATCAAAAACACATATCCAGATTTACAGGTTATCGCTGGTAACATTGCTACTGGTGCTGCTGCTAAAGCTTTAATCGAAGCTGGTGCTGATGCAGTTAAAGTTGGTATTGGACCTGGATCAATCTGTACAACTCGTGTAGTTGCAGGTATCGGTGTTCCTCAGATTACAGCCATCATGGACGTATACAAAACAACTAAAGAATATGGCGTTCCATGTATCGCTGATGGTGGAATCAAATTCTCTGGTGATATGACAAAAGCTCTTGCAGCTGGTGCAAACGTATGTATGATGGGTTCTATGTTTGCTGGTTGTGATGAAGCTCCAGGTGAATTCGAAATCTACCAAGGTAGAAAATACAAAGTTTACCGTGGTATGGGTTCTATCGCGGCTATGGAAAACGGTAGTAAAGATCGTTACTTCCAGACTAACGCTAAAAAACTCGTTCCAGAAGGTGTTGAAGGACGTGTTGCTTACAAGGGAAGCATCGAAGATACTATCTTCCAATTAGTTGGTGGTATCCGTTCAGGTATGGGTTACTGTGGTTGTCCTACAATTGAAGACTTAAAAGAAAATGGTCAATTTGTAAAAATCACTTCTGCTTCATTAAAAGAAAGTCATCCACATGATATTCACATTACTAAAGAAGCTCCTAACTACACAACTGAGGCTTAATTTTAGGAGTTAGGCTTGCTTTCAGGAATGATGCTTGCTTTTAATAATTAATAAAATTTAATAAATCAGACTTAACAAGTGGCTAATATTATCCGATTTAATGGATAGTATTAGCCACTTTTATTAGACATTTTTATCAAAAATGTGTATAATAAAAGTATTACTTATGTAAAATATTACTTAATGAGGTGAATTTTTTTTGGATAATAGCGACATATGGAAACTTATAATTTTAATAGTTTTATTGATTCTTTCTGCTTTTTTTTCATCAGCAGAAACTGCTCTTACAACAGTCAATAAAATTAAGCTTCGTACTCTTGCTGATAATAAAAATAAGAAAGCATCACTGGTTCTCAAAATTACAGATGATAGCTCAAAAATGTTGTCCGCAATCTTAATAGGAAATAATATTGTCAACCTATCTGCATCTTCACTTTCTACTTCTCTTGCTATAAAGTATTTTGGAAGCTATGCAGCTGGAATTGTGACAGGTATTTTAACTCTTGTAATTTTGATTTTTGGTGAAATAACTCCTAAAACTCTTGCAACTATCCAAGCTGAAAAATATTCGTTTAGATATGCAAGAATAATTAGCGTGTTAATGCTTATTTTTACACCATTTATTTTTATTTTAAATAATCTATCAAAAATAGTACTTTTCTTATTTAGAATTGATCCTGATAAAATTAACCAGACAATTTCTGAAGAAGAAATCCGCACAATAGTAGACGTTGGACAAGAAAGTGGTGTTATTGAACACGAAGAGCGTGATATTATCCACAATTTATTTGATTTTGGTGATGCAAACGCTAAAGAAGTAATGGTTCCACGAATCGATATGGTTTTTATATCAATTGACTCAACTTATGATGATATTATTGAAGTTTTTAAAGATAACAAATTTACTAGACTTCCTGTTTATGAGGATACAACCGACAATGTCGTTGGAACAATTAATATAAAAGACTTGCTTCTTTGCAAAAATCAAACAAATTTTACAATTAACTCTATTTTACGTAAACCATATTTCACTTTTGAATCCAAAAATACTGCTGATTTATTTATTGAAATGCGTAAAAACTCCATTTCAATGGCAATTGTTCTCGATGAATATGGTTCAACCGCTGGTCTTATTACTTTAGAAGATTTACTTGAAGAAATAGTTGGAGAAATTCGTGATGAATATGATTTTGATGAAGAAGATGACATTACCCAGATTTCCGAACGCGAATTTTTAGTGCTTGGATCTGCAAATATTGATGATGTTTCTAACACGTTAAAAATCCACTTAGAATCAGATGATTATGATACTATAGGTGGTTACTGTTTAGGCCTTCTTGATCATTTACCTGTAAAAAATGAAATTGTAATTAACGACGATAATGTTCTTTTAAAAATAAATCAGGTTGATAAAAATCGTATTGAGAGAGTCTACATCAAGCTGCCATCTGAAGAAATACATTCTTAAGTTAATGTGTAACCTTTAAAATTTAAAACTTATAGAGTTCTTATCCTAGGGATTTACATTTTTCTTTATTTATATGATTTGTTTTTCCAAGACGCTCTTTTCATATATTTTAAGGTTTTTGCAAATCCCTATGATTCTCTATTATAAATTCTATTTTGTACTATTGATTCTATTTTAACAAATCTTTATATTCACTTTTTTTCCATATGGAGTATTTGAATAATGTGTCTTTATATTTGTTTTCATAAAATCTTATTTTTCCAGTTGCATCTTTTCCGTTAAGAGATTTAGTATTTGTAACACTGATAGTTATTTCTTTTTCAACGACTTGCCCATGCTGATCTATAACTCTAATTATTTCTGTTATTTTTGCTTGATCTATTAAATTTTTGAATTCGTCTTCACTATAGTTTATAAGTTTGAGTGAGTTTTTAAGATTTTTTCCATAGGGAATATTTCCATCTTCTCTATCATCTGCACTAATGTGCTTTGCAATTTCTTTTTCGGTTATTAATCCTTTTTTTGCATCTTCAAGACTATAATACAAATCTGCTGCTTTAATATTCGGCCAATAATTCCAAGTCGCATAAATGAAAATTACAGCATTATTTGTGTGAAGGCAATTTGCTTTTGTCGCTAATTCTTTTACTGATATTGTTTGATTTTCTTTTAATTCTGGGAAAAGAGCCTTTTTATCTTGACTCCAACCTAGATAAGTAGATTCTTTAATTGGATTTTCGTAGAAATTTTTTAATGTTGTAATAACCTGACTATATTTTACAATTGTATCGTTGACGTGCCCACTTTTTGCACCGTTTCCATCATACCGAATAATGTATGTATTTTCTTCCCAAATTGCATATAGATCAATTCTCGGAGATTTTGACAGCAGCCACTCTTTTTTTAATTTATCTTGCGTGTTGTATTGAATTTTTCCTGATGATTGAAATACCCAACCAGTCTGATGAAAACCATCCTTTAACCATCTTTCATTTCTCCAATTGTTGGTATTTATAACAAAATCATTGTCTCCATATGTAAACGTTTCTGTATGCACGACTGTATCGTTTCCATTTATATTTCTGTGAAAAACAATTTTTGTTTGCTTACGTTTTGTAGTAGCTCGATATGTAATATCCGTTACCGCTTTCATATTGAAACTTTCAACATTTATTTTTTTATTTGAAATTGATTGATTTGCTGCCCAAACTATTTTCCATCCTGTAAAATCAAAACCTTCTTTTGTACTCTCAGAAATTTTTACATTTGTTCCATACAAATAGTTTCCGTTTCCAGATGTACTTGCAATTCCTTCATCTCCTTCAACTTTGACTCTTATCATAAGACCGTCTATTTGTTTATTAAAGTATGATTTTAGTTTTTCCTTTGTAGCACTTCTCCATGGTGCAGCATTAGCAATCCCATTGTAATCCGTATAAAAATGTGCAGAGTCTCTTGTACAACCGTTATCATCCATGTCAGAAAGAAGTACTCCATTTTGTTTCAAAGTGACACATGCGTCAAGCGTAAAAGTTGTTTGCCCATTATTCATTGCATTCCTAGCCTGTTGAGACATTCTATTTTTTAATACGTTAAGATTAATTGAATACAAACTATATTCAATACCATTATCTGACATTTCTGAAATTCTTTGCATATATGAGCCACCTAGCTTAAAAAAAATTTCTTCGCGTTTTGTACCTTGCGCATCGTTATACCATACGTTGACTTTCCAACCAATCGTTGAGTAACGAATTCCTTGAGAAATAGCAGATGTTCCTTCCGTTCCATATAGAATATCTCCATTACCTGAATAATTATCCCACATTTTTTCTGTATTACCTTGATTTGGATTTGATGTATTAGCAAGATTTTCCTGTGAAATAAATTTTACTGCATTATTAAACTGTTGCACAAATGTTTTTGCATCATAGTTTGCCGCTTTCACAGGCTTTGACAAATTATTCATTGTCAACAGCACAAAAAATAAACAGGAAAAAAATTTAATGTACTTGTATACTTTTCCTAATTGGTCCTGTTTTGGCTTTTTTCTTATTTCTTGTTTTGGTTCCTTTTTAGTTTCTTGTTTTGTTATTTCTTGTTTTGTTTTACTTCTTATGTTACCCTTTATTTGATTTTCTATTTTTAAATTTATTCTTCTATCCATATTTTCTATCCATGTAAACTATTTTTATTTTTCTATCAAACTATATTCAACTTCATTTGGCATTTCATTAGTTACACTTATCTTTTCTCCTGGTTTTATAAGTATCATTTCTTTTTTTACCTGCTTCTTTTGAATATTAGGATTTGGAACAGGGATATATTCTGGCACTTTATAAACGCTACCAACTTTTAACCTGACTTTTTTATAAACTATATCTCTATCATAAAAAATAAGAGTTCTATACTCTGTTTTTTCTTTGAGGCTAATATCCTCTTTGTCAAAAATAATTTGTTTATAAACCTTTATATTCTTTATTTTTCCTGAAAAAATTCGGTATTTATCATGCACTTCTACGCAAATTATACCTTTGTTTAAATCATATTTAAGTATGCTTATTTTCAGTTCATCTTTATCTTTAATAAAAATCATCCTATTCTCAAGCTCTTTTTTTAACTTGTTTTCGCCCGGATTTTGAATAATTTTTCCTAATTTTGTAGTTTTTTCTTCTTTTAAATCTTTCTTTAACTCATTTGAGTTTTCTTCATTGGCTTCTTCAACTTGAGTAACAATTGACAAATTATTTTTCATATGTTCATACATAACATCCGATGTAACTTTTTCTATCTGATTCTTTCTAGAATTCACATTATACAACGTAAGAATTATTGCAATTACATATATCATTGTCAAAGCCGAAAAAATTCCAACTACAACATTCTTCATCTTTTTTTACCTCTCTATACTTGGTTGAACTGGTATTGTAATTTTAGACATTGTTTTTTTATTTGATAAATCTCTACTTTCACAAAAAAAGGTGTATTCTCCAGCTCGATAAAAAACTATAGAGTTTCCTTGGATTTTGTATTGTGAATTGCTTTTTATTTGAGAATTATTTCTATTTTGAGATTCTTTTTTTCTTATGCTAATTATTCTTATTTTTAATATTCTTCCTTCTTGATCCTCAGAAACAAACAAATCATCTAAAGCATACGAAACGTTTGTAAACACCTTTTTCTCATTTTTATAATTAATTCGAGGTCTTTGACGCTGCATGACTTCTGCAAATTTTTGATTATTTCTATTTTCTAAGGATACTTTTGTTTTCTTTATTCTTTCTTGTATTATTTCTTTTGATGCATTAGAAATTGACTTGTTTCCAGGAACTCCAAATAAAAATCCAATACAGCACAACGATACAACTGCAACTATTAAAACTGCTGCATAATGATTTATTATCTCTTTCATCTACATTCCTCTTTTCACAAAAAAATCTAGAAATTTTAAAAATGGTGAATTTGTTTTCACAAACACCACATTAAAAATAATTAAGAATGCTAAAGCTCCAACAGTCGCCAAAATAATTTGCCCATATTCTTCTATTATTTTTTTCATTTCTTCACCCATATTAATACTTTAAACTTTATATATTTTTGTGGTTACAATGGCAAAACGTCAACTACCATTTTAAGGCTTACTAGTACAGCACCTCCTAGGATTCCAATTATCAAGGAGCCTCCATATTCTTCAATTAATTCTTTCATTTTCCACCTCTTTCTAACCTAGAATCAAGTTTTTACCTTGCATATCCTTCAAGCTTATATTCTTGTTTTAATTGCCAAAAAGCTATATTGATTGGAAATTTTAATTCAACTTTTGCAATTTTTGCATCTTCTGGATCTTTATTTTCTTGTTTTATTTTTTCTAAATCTTCATAAAAAACTTTTGTTGAAACTGAATAACCTTTTTTTCTTGCGTCATTTTCACATTGTGCAATGACCTTGCTATTGAAATTGCTATTTTCAATTTCATTTATAATGCAGGCGTGTTCATTTTGTGCAATCATTACTTCTAAAAATATTGATATAATTGACACAGAAGTTATCACTAAAAACATTATTAAAAACACACCTAGAAACGATTTTATGACCTGATTCATTTTATCCTCCAATTTTTGTTGATGTTAAAAACGTGACCATAAACACAGCCATATCAACTACCAATTTAAGTGACGCTGACAAAACTGGTGCCAAGAAAAGCAGATACAAATTTGCATTTAAATCTTTAAATCTATTTTTTTCTGCTTTATTTAACATCTTCTGATTTTTTTCAATGATTTTTTTTATTTGTTCATCTGCATCAGCTCCATTACCGCTGGACAAACTATACAACATACTCATCGCCGTTTTGATTTCTGCTATATCAAATTCTACAAAAAAATCATGATAAGGCTTAGCCGATTCAGGATTCATTGCGATTTTATCTATCAATATTTCTACTTCATCTCGTAAAATTCCAGGAATATTCTCCTTTGATTTTTCCAAAGCCACATAAACATTTTCATTTTGTAATAATAAAACCAAATCCATTAACCAAATAGGAAATGCGCGTTTTATTTCTTTTACCAATGTTTTTTTCACAATGCGTCTTCCAACTATTTCTTGGTTATATCCAAAAATAGAAAAAAGTAACATTCCTATTCCGCACCACTGATTTTTTAACATGAAAGAAATTATTGAAGCAACTAAGAATACTGTTCCAAAAACAAGAGAGGTTTTATTGATATGAGTTTTTGGGGATTTTTTATAATCATTAATTTTTTTAATATAATATTCGTCATTATTAATCTGATCTAATTTAAGTAAATCGACACTCAAAAATTTTTGTGCCCTATTAATTATAAACAAATCAATGATAAATACTACTACACTTAAAAACTGTACTGCATAATTTTTACTGATATCAACGTTTGCAGTAGGAATATAAAGCACCATGCCACAGATTAAAAGCGACATGATAACTGACAATACTACTTCTTTAAACATTCTTGTGCTTTCATGAACCATCTCATTTATTCGATATTCCCACATATTTTTCTTGTTTAACAAAAGTTCGATTGGTTTTTTTATGTTTCCACCGTGTTTTTCAACATAAAGCATAAATTCATGAATGTCTTTAAGCTGTCGACTTTCATATTCTTTTTCAATTATACAAAGTGCATCTTCCATCACATTATTACTGTCGAAAGTCATAGCGATATGGTTATTTGCCTTTTGAATTGTAGCTTTCATTTTACCTTCTGCTAATGAGTCATAAACTGAATTTAGTGAATCCTTTATTTTTCCACTTTGTAAAAAACTATACAACATTGTCTCTATATATCGTGCGACATCTTCGAAACGGTTTTTTTCATTTTTCATTTTAAAGTGTTCAACCATATAACCATACAACATAGGAATCGTTGCAATAAGCATGATTCCCATGAATGGCCATTGGAGCTTTAAAATTAAATGAAATAAAAATATAAGAGAAAATGCTATAATATAGCATGTATAAAAGTTTTTTCTACTAATTGATTGACCAATTTTATTTAATCTCTTTTGTAGTTTTTTATAAATCATAATAGCTCCTTTTTTATTTTTTAATATCCTTACATACAAAAGGATTTTTTATATTGTATTGTTCAAATTTTTGAATAACTGTTATTGGAATTCTATTAACTGTATTATCTGGATTAATTAAAAGCGTTCCATTTTTTACCACCATCGTTATTTCATTTTTATCCTTTTCTCTTGAAAAAAAACATACCTGATCGATATACCTAAAAGTCTTATCACCTATATTCTTTTTTCGAATAAGGATTCCAACATCTAGCGCTTGATAAACATCGTTTTCTAATCTATCTGCATCTACTCTGTTTTCTAGCATATTTAGAATTCTATCTGGAATGTTTCTAACATCCGACGTGTGTAGTGTTGTCATCCCTCGCACACCTGTTGACCAACTTTCTAACAAGTATTTTACTTCCTTTGATCTCGCCTCAGACAACATTATCCACTTAGGATTTAATCTTAGCGAAGCTTTTAAAGCATCCGAATATGTGAATTTATCCGAATTTACTTTTAACTCAACACAATCTTTTCTATGATTGGTCTTTGAATATCTTAGCTCTAATGTATCTTCAATTGTTATTACTCTTTCATTTTCCGGGATAAAATTAGAAAAATATTTTAGACATTCTGTTTTTCCAACACCTGGTTCTCCAGCAAACAAGAAATTCATTTTGCTATTAACACAATTAACCAGAAGTGACAATATTTCTTTAGAACAATAGTTTTTTTCAAGCATATCTTTTGTGGTCAACCGTATAATTGGTGGGGTTTTTCTGATACAAATAGTTCTACCCTGACGTGAAACAGATTCGTGAATAATTGTAACTCTAAGATCTGGTGTTTCGGCTTCTAGTTCTGGATTGCTTTTATTAAATTGACGGCTGACAGCATTTGCAATTCTCTGTGTAAACTGCTCAATAAATTGACCTGTAACGTATCTTTCAACATAATTTTCATCTGCTAAATAGCGATTATTGTAAATATCTGTCAACCAAACCTGACTTCCATTATAATCGACGTCCGTTACTTCATCATCTTCTATATAGCGCCATAATGGTCCAAAGTATTCTTGCCCTAAAATCATATAAACACCACCTGCACTACATTAATTTACAGTTTATACCAGCATTTTTATTGGCATTGTCCACAAAACTATTAATTATCTTGATAAATGCCTGACCTATAACACTACTGTTTCCTTGTCCTACCACAAAAATAATTACTGCAATAACTGATAAAATTGCAACTACTGTAATTAATACTCCTCCATATTGTTCAAATATTTCTTTCATATATATCTCCTTTTCTGATCTTTTTTATTTTTTTAGTTTCTTATTTTTTGGTGTTTTATAATTCTAAACACCATCTTTTATAAATTTACTTTATTTGCTTATTTTATTAGTTATTTATTTACTTAGTTTTCAACAAATTGTACGAAACTTTATAGCTTTTTCAACAATTGCTGCTTCATTATTTGTAATAAATGTGAATATGTTACGATTTGTAACAATTGATAATTAAGATTTATTGTCGCGACAAAAAAAATATTATCACACAATAATCCTTTTGTAAAGAAAAAATTATTTTCATAGTATAACTTTTTACAAATATTTCCGATAAATTTAAACGAACGAGTATATTTATTAGAAGGAGAATACTTATGCCACAAAATAAAATACCAAAAACAATAGGTTTTATTATTTCAAGTATAGATAGCAGTTACAGAGATTCTTTAGTTGATGCTCTATGTAATCAGTTTTATGCAAAGGGTTATACTGTATTAATGGGCATGACGAGTCATGATTTAAAAAGAGAACGTGAGTTATTTGTTACATTTTCACAATTAGTTGACTGCATTATCGTTATTTCTAATGCTGAAAAATATGAACAGATTGAAGATGTTGTTCCATCTGATATTCCTGTTTTATTTTTAATAAATAAACCTGAAGGCACAACAAAAAGTGCCATTATGGAAAACGATTATAGTGCTTTTTATCAAGCCGTTGTTTCATATGCAGCTTCTCACCATCATAAAGTTGCATATGTTTGCTCAAACATTAAAGTTTCATCCTCTAAGGAAGTTTTAAAGGCATATGTTGATTCTTTAAATTCTTCACAAATTCCTTATGATGATAGTTTGATTTATGATGTGATGGATAATCCAGAATTCGATGCTGGAAATTTAGTTTCTGATATGTTATGTAAGGGGTGTGGAGCTATCATATGTACAACACCAAATATAACTAATCGTTTTCTTGATTATTTACTTTTTAATGCACAAAAGAATTCTAATCATCCGATTTCAATATATGGATATGGAAATCAGTCTCACAACTTGATTACTCAGTTAAATATTAATATTGTAGTTCATCCTCACAATCAAATTGTAAACTTAGCTGTAGATCAGGCTTTATATCTAATGAAGCATCCACATCAGACCGCTCATAGAGATTTCCTTGTTAAGGGTAAACTAAAAATGTATACCTACGATGGTATAAACAATCCTTAATTTACAACTTTGATTTGCAATTGGTAATTATATACTTTTTAGTATATTGATTATATTTAATTCTCACAATTCTACGATAAACAATGGTTCGACGCAAAAAAAGGCTAATCAACTGATTAGCCTTTTTTGCTTTATGTTATAAGAATCGTAATGTATTATCGCATTTTTTATTACTTTCTCTTACATACAATTATATATATTTACCAAAAAAATTTAGAATTCCTTTTCAAACTCTTTAATTAAAGTACTTCTTTTGCTGTATTAACTTCAAATACTTTGCTTTCAGTTTTTTCTAAACATTTATTGACACTTACTAATTTTGTACAAGTAATGAATACTTCTGTTGCTTTCTTTAACTCGTCCATTGATGGATAAGTTGGAGCAATTCTAATTGTAGAATCTTTCTCATCTTTTCCATAAGGGAATGGTGCACCAGCACCTGTCATTGTAACGCCAGCTTCTTTACATTTTCCAATGATTTCTTTTGCACATCCTTCTAAAGATTCAAAACATACAAAATATCCACCAACTGGATCAACCCAATTACCAATTCCTAAAGGTTTGATTTCTTCGTTTAACATATCAATTAACATTTCGAATTTTGGTCTTATGATATCTGCCTGTTTTTTCATATGAGCCTTGATTCCATCAATGTTTTTGAAATATTTAACGTGACGTAATTGATTAATTTTATCGTGACCAATTGTCTGTACTGTTAATTTACTCTTAATATCTTTTAAGTTTTCTTCTGAAGAAGATAATGCTGCAATACCTGCTCCTGGGAATGTTACCTTACTTGTTGAGCAGAATTGGTATACCATATCTGGGTTACCAGCTTTAGCACATTCATCTAAAATATTTAAGATTTCAGCCTGATTATCTTCATATAAATGATGTACAGCATATGCGTTATCCCAGAAAATTCTGAAGTCTTTTGCAGCTGGTTTTAAATTTGCAAAACGTCTTACAGTTTCATCTGAATAAACTACACCCTGTGGATTTGAGTATTTTGGAACACACCAAATACCTTTAACTCTTTCATCGTTATTTACATATTTTTCAACTAAATCCATGTCTGGGCCTTCGCTTGTCATTGGAATATTAATCATTTCAATTCCAAACGTTTGTGTGATTTTAAAATGTCTATCATATCCTGGAACTGGACATAGGAACTTAACTTTATCAAGCTTGCTCCATGGAGTATTACCACAAATACCAAAAATTTCAGCTCTTGCAACTTGATCATACATAATATTTAAACTTGAATTACCATAAACGATAACATTTTCTTTTTTACAACCTACTACTTCAGCCATTAGCTCTTTAGCTTCTTCGATACCATCCATGATACCGTAGTTACGACAATCAGTTCCGTCTTCTGCTTTTAAAATATCATCTTTTGTTAAAACATTTAAAAGATCCATTGATAAATCTAACTGTTCTGAAGAAGGCTTTCCTCTAGCCATGTTAAGCTGTAAACCTATCTCTTTAATCTTTTTGTACTCTGCTTCAAGTTGTTGTTTTTCTTGTAATAATTCAGCTTTTGTCATTTCTTGGTACTTTTTCACAATTTTTTCCTCCTAAATTTAGCCAACAAAATATTATTGGTTATTTTATCTTTTTAAAATAATCCACTATTTGCTCTTCATAACCAATATCTGTTGGTTCATAGAACTTAGCATCTTTAAGTTCATCTGGCAAATACTGTTGCTTAACGTAGTGATTTGGATAATCATGGGCATATTTATATCCTATGCCATGTCCAAGCTTGGCCGCATCCTTGTAATGTGCATCTTGCAAATGTGTTGGAACCTGTGGAATTTTCTCACTTTTGACAATTGCTAATGCTTTATCTATCGATAAATACGATGCATTACTTTTGGGCGCTGTTGCCACGTAATTAACTGCTTCTGCTAAAATAATTCTAGCTTCTGGCATTCCAATTCTTTCGACTGCAGTAGCTGCCGATGTTGCAACCACTAAAGCATTCGGATCAGCTAGACCTACATCTTCTGCTGCACAAATCATAATTCTTCTTGCTATAAACTTAATATCTTCGCCTGCATAAAGCATTCTGGCTAGATAGTATATTGCTGCGTCTGGATCCGAGCCTCTCATACTTTTTATAAAAGCAGATACTGTATCATAATGATTATCTCCATTTTTATCGTATGAAATAACTCTTTTTTGAATACACTCACTTGCAACATCAATTGTTATATGAATATATCCATCATTATCTCTTTCTGTTGTTAAAACCGCCAACTCTATGGCTTTTAAAGCATTTCGTGCATCTCCATTAGATACACCTGAAAGGAATTCTAGAGCGTCATCATCAATCTTAGCATTGAATGCTCCTAATCCTTTTTCTTTGTCTGTTATTGCCCTTTTAAGTAAAATTTTAATATCTTCTGTTCCTAGTTTTTTTAGTTCGAAGATACTAGAACGTGATAACAAAGCTCTATTCACCTCAAAATAAGGATTCTCAGTTGTAGCTCCAATCAAAACAACTGTCCCATCTTCCACAAAAGGAAGCAAATAATCTTGTTGTGCTTTGTTAAAACGATGAATCTCGTCTATAAACAAAATTGTTTTTTTACCATACATTCCAAGATTATCTTTAGCCTTTTTTACGACATCTTCCATATCTTTCTTACCGGAAGATGTTGCATTAATCTGCATAAACTCAGCACTAGTTGTATTAGCTATAACTTTTGCCAAGGTTGTTTTACCAGTTCCTGGAGGGCCATATAAAATAATTGAGCTTAATTTATCAGCTTTAATAGCTCTATATAACAATTTATCACGGCCAATTATATGCTCTTGACCCACCACCTCATCTAAAGTCGTAGGACGTAATCTAGCTGCAAGCGGTACTTCTGTTTTACCATTCTGCTCACGCATGTAATCAAATAAATCCATATAAACTCATTCTTCTCCTTTTTAAGATAACTTCATAATTGTATAACAATTGTTTATGAATTATTTATGAATTATTCAGAATTCATTCTTGCATTTTACAATGCATTTTAAGCATATAACCATATATCAGCTAAATTTTTGACGGATTTAAACCGTAAAAATTCATTCCTGAATATAGCATACCCTATTTTGCTATACTTTACAATACTAAAGTTATCATTTCTACATAGTGTACTAAAAATCTAATATTTTTCTGACTATTAGTGTGCATTTTGATATATATCTTTCTTATAAGTATTATTAAATAATGTTATATCAAATTCATAATATAAAATCAAAATTTTAAATACCTACTAATAAAGAATTATAACACAAAAGGATGTATCTCCTACAAAAAAGATACATCCTTTATACTTTTGTTACATATATACTTTTGTTACATTCATGCCCTTGTTACATTACTAAACCCTGCCACAAAGTTCTCCATTTTCATCAACATCAATTATTATCTTATCTTGTGGTTTAACTTTATCTGCTAAAATAAGTTTGGCTGAAATTGTCTCAACATACTTCAAAATATATCTCTTAAGTGGACGTGCTCCATACATCGGATCATAACCGCCTTCTACGATATTGTTTCTTGCAGCTTGTGTCAATTCAACCGAGATTTCTTTAGAATACAATCTCTTATTTAAATCAGCCATAAGTAAATCAATAATATTATTGATATTTGCTTTAGAAAGTGGTTTAAACATAATAATTTCGTCAAGCCTATTCAAAAACTCTGGTCTAAAATGCATTCTTAATTCTTCTTTTACCTGCTTTTTGACGTCAGGAGTTATCTTGCCGTCTTCATCAATACCCGCAAGTATTTCCTGCGAACCAAGGTTACTTGTCATAATAATGATTGTATTTTTAAAATCAACCGTTCTGCCCTGAGAATCTGTAATTCTTCCGTCATCAAGCACCTGTAATAAGATGTTAAACACATCTGGGTGCGCCTTCTCTACTTCATCAAAAAGTACAACTGAATATGGTTTACGTCTAACAGCTTCTGTTAACTGACCTCCTTCATCATATCCTACGTATCCTGGAGGTGCTCCAATAAGTCTAGACACTGAATACTTCTCCATGTATTCACTCATATCTAGTCGTATCATGTTTTGTTCATCATCAAATAAAGCCTCTGCTAACGCTTTTGCAAGTTCTGTTTTACCTACACCTGTTGGTCCTAAGAAGAAAAATGAACCAATTGGTTTAGTAGGATCTTTGATTCCAGCTTTTGAACGAATTATCGCTTCTGTAACTTTCGTTACTCCTTCATCCTGACCAATTACTCTTTCATGTAAAACTTTATCTAAATGTAGTGTTTTGTTTCTTTCACTCTCTGTTAATTTTTCAACAGGAATATTTGTCCATCTAGAAATAATCTTTGCTATTTCTTCATCACTTACACTTTCATGAACTAATGATAAGTCTTTATTCTTTAACTTTTCTTCTTCTTCATCTAATTCTTTTTGAAGTTGTGGCAAAACACCATACTGTAATTCTGCAGCTTTATTCAAATCATAGTTTTGCTGTGCATTTGTGATTTCCTTTTTAGTACTCTCAAGTTTTTCTCTTAATTTATGAACTTTTTCTAATGAATTCTTTTCATTATACCACTGAGCCTTTTTTACATTAAACTGGTCTAGCAACTCTGCTAATTCCTTCTGCAAATTTGCTAATCTGTTAATGCTCAAACTGTCTTTTTCTTTTTTTAGAGCAGTTTCTTCAATTTGCAACTGCATAACTTTTCTATTAAGTTCATCTAACTCAGCTGGCATTGAATCTATCTCTGTTTTAATTAGAGCACAAGCTTCATCAACTAAATCAATTGCCTTATCTGGTAAAAATCTATCACTTATGTATCTGTTTGACAAAACTGCTGCAGATACCAAAGCTGAATCTGTTATTTTTACACCATGGAAAACTTCATATCTTTCTTTCAATCCACGCAAAATAGAAATCGTATCTTCCACAGTTGGCTCTGAAACCATTACAGGTTGGAAACGTCTTTCAAGAGCTGCATCTTTCTCAATGTATTCTCTATATTCATCTAAAGTTGTAGCACCAATACAGTGTAATTCACCTCTAGCAAGCATTGGTTTTAACAACTGGCCTGCATCCATCGCTCCATCCGTCTTACCTGCTCCAACTATTGTATGTAACTCATCTATGAAAAGTATAATCTCGCCTTCCGATGATTTTACATCTTCAAGTACAGCCTTTAGCCTTTCTTCAAACTCACCTCTGTATTTGGCACCAGCAATTAAAGAACCCATATCAAGTGAAAAAAGCTTTTTATTCTTAAGTCCTTCTGGTACATCACCTCTTGCAATTCTTTGTGCTAAGCCTTCGACTACTGCCGTCTTACCTACACCTGGTTCACCTATTAAAACAGGATTGTTTTTTGTTTTTCTGGAAAGAATTCTGATTACATTTCTAATCTCTGAATCTCTACCAATAACTGGATCTAACTTCTGGTCTTTGGCTCTTTCAACCATATCATATCCATATTTATCTAAAGTATCATATGTTGCCTCTGGGTTATCTGTTGTCACTCTATGGTTACCTCTTACACTCTCTAATGCTTTTAAAAATTTATCCTTAGTTATTTGATATTCTCTAAATATCTCTTTGATTGTACGGCTAGGTTTCTTAAGCATTGATAAAAACAAATGCTCTACAGAAACATACTCGTCCCCCATTCTCTTGGCTTCATCTTCTGCACTTATAAGTACCTTATTAAGATATTGTCCCATATAAACGTTGCCGCCCGAAACTTTAACTCTCTTTGATAAAGCATCCTTTGCTGCCTGTAAAAATGAGTCTTTATCTATTTCCATTTTTTCGATTAGCCTAGGGATGATTCCGTCATTTTGTTGCACTAGAGCAACAAGTAAATGCTCTTGTTCTATCTCTTGGTTACCATATTCATAAGCTAACTTCTCACAATCATTAATTGCTTCTACCGACTTTTGTGTAAACTTTTGAATATTCATAAAGCACCTTGCCTCCTAACTTAAAAACTAATCATAAAAAAATATTTCCTTTTCTTATTATTAATGTAGCACTATCTGTTAGCACTGTCAAGTGGTGAGTGCTAATTTGTTCAGATTATTTATTTTATATATCATTTTCTATTTAAGTGAAAAAATGGATGCAAGCTGTACAATAATACAACTTAGCATCCATCTATTTAAGACAATTTGAAAATATGTATTTATGTTACTGTTAACATACCTTTTCATTCTTAAAACTTCATTATTTTGGTAAAGCCAAAACAACTGCCGCTAAAACAAATAATCCACCTACTGCTATTAACGCTTTAGACCACTTTGTTTTTTTGATATTATTGGCTCCAAAACTAATAGCAAAAATTCCTAATAATAGTGAACCTATCATAACCCAAAATCCCATTTCATTATCTCCTTTCTAACTTAATGATTCTGTCATGGCGTTTAGCCACTTCTAAATCATGAGTAACTGTAATTATTGTAGTATTATACTTTTTATTCATTTTGAAAAGTAATTCTACTATTCTTTCTTTATTATCTTCATCCAAAGATGCTGTTGGCTCATCTGCTAAAATAATTTTTGGTTTCATAATCAGCCCTCTAGCAAGTACTGCTCTAGCTCTTTCTCCTCCAGAACAACCTAAAGGCTTCTTCTTTAGAATATTCTCTATTCTTATTGCTTTTGTGATTTTTTCAAAATCCTGTAACGTAAACTGTTTTTGCTCGTTATCAGCATAACACAATGGAAGTTTTATGTTTTCTTCAATTGACAATGTATCTATCAGCGCTGACTCTTGAAGCACAAAACCAATTTTATTATTTCTGAAACTCGCTAACTCTTTATCACACATTTCTTTACGTGATAAACCAAATATATTATATTCTCCACTAAAATCACCATCTAATAATCCAATGATGTTAAGCAAAGTACTTTTCCCAACACCTGATTCTCCAATAATTGCAATTTTTTCACCTTCATTAACCTCAAGTTTAAAATTTTCTAAACTCGATAATGATTCATTTTTAAATTTTTTTTCTTTAATCTCTAATTCTATTACTCTACTCATTGCATTACTCCCAACGATATAGGAATCTTTTTGATTCTTTTAACTATACACTCCACTATAATAACTCCAATTAAACTATCTACTAAAATCATTGCTAACACTCCTAGCCACTCATTACTAGCTAAGCCTAGAAAGCCATATGACACTACCAATGCATTCTTGCTTTTCCAAGCAATAACTCTACACATTGCCGAGTGAACCGAAACAACCAAGATATTCAATGTGAAAATTATAGCAAATGATTTATACAAAATCTTTTTCAATTCTTTATAACTCATTCCTACTAATAAATTAATTGTAAAATCTTTTTTCATTAATCTTACACACACTACTGCATTCCATATTGAAACTCCAATAATAATAGCAAGAAAAATAATTGTCAAAATTACAATCAATCTCATTCTATATAAATAATAGTCTTCAAAAAATTCGTTATTTTCCTTTTGACTATAGAAATTAACTTTTATCTTCCATTCATCATGAATTTCCTTGCTTAAATTAGAAACACTCTCCTTAGAACCATTAATAATTATGGTTTCAAGTATAGTATCAACTTTAAATGCTGAATTAGCTTTCATAAAGAATTCTTTATTAATAGGAATAATTATTGAGTAATTATAATAACTCATTGAATTAAGTGCATAATAATTTGCATGACACTCATTCTTTTTCAATATTCCCTGCACTTTAAGTGTAACTTTACGACCTAACGCTGGAATTTCAGTTTTTATCTCCGCACCTATCGGATAATTCTTACTAAGACCTGCACCAACAAAAACAGGTATTTTATCACTCTTTAATCTATAATCAAAATAAAGCTTTTTACCAACTTTTGACTTTAAACCATTTAAATCATAATATTCTTTATTCATATACACTAACGGAACATCCATTGATTTATCATTTGGGATAGTTATTAAATCCCCTTCATTATGCAATGCATATTTGAAATTTTTATCTATATAATCATAGACTCCATTTACTCTCTTTGGTTCAACTGATGTTACATCAACCCCCGCACTACTAGGATCAAGATTGGAGACAAAAATTCCATTCTTATTTAACCTACTCATTTCATCATAGCCACCCCTTGTTAAAAATAAAGAACGAACTGCTGTAAAAATCAAAAAATTTGCTGATAACAAGAAAAATATCAACGTTAGACTTAAAATCCACCTCTTTAAAAAGATCTTTTTTATAAAAAAACTAAAATTTTTCATATCTATGCACCTGACTTAAACTTATTAAAATGAATAACATGAAAAGACACAACAAATAATAACTTCCTCTCAAATCTAGCATAAAAACAAACTTCACCAAAACACAAACTAGAAATGTGCTTCCTAATATTCTCATACAGTCTTTCAAGTACCGTACAGTCATTTCTCTCATTGTATCTCCTACTAAAATTCTACAAAATATCTCAGTTTTTTTTCTAACCAAAAACTGATAATGAAACACTACTACCAAAAGAGAAAGAAGTAACTCTATCAATACCTTATGTGATATAATCTGCTCTGCAATTTCTCTCTGCGCTAGATTTAAATGTAAATTTTTCATATAGCAAATGAAAGTTTCAGTAAAAAAAACTGCTATATATGCACACCCTAATTCAACTATATCAACTTTTCGAAATAAAGATTTAGTTACTTCTTTTTTATTCTTCATATTCTTTTTTTTAAACCCTTCATAACTATTACCTCCTAATATAGTTTTCCTTTATTTTTCCCTACACTTTAGATTTTAATCATTTATATTAGAAAGTCAATATTTTAGTTTGAATTTTTTATACATTCCCCAACTCTTGACAAAGAGCTTATAAAAAAGGACTTCTTTGACTAGCGCCAAACAAAGTCCTTCATTTCAATAATATACTTTTATATAAATATCTATAAATCACAAACCTATTGTGTTACAGGTTGTTGTTGCTGTGCGTTTGGATCCGCTTGCTGTTGCTGTGCATTTGGATCTGCTGCTGGCTGTGGAGCCGCTGGATGAGTCATAAGGAAGTTCTTAGCAGTTGTAGCTTTCTTAGTTGCTGGGAATGAATCTACAATATACTGATAATATTTTTGTGCAGATGCAATATCTCCTGCTTTTGCATAAGCTTGTGCAAGATAAAATGCTGCATCTCCTGCTTTATATGCCTGATCCTTATTTACTACTTTTAATAAACTTGTAATTGCTCCCTGATAATCACTCTTCTTGTATGAAGCAGTTCCTTGTGCAAAAAGTGTATTCATATAAGAGTCACTAATCTGAGCATTTATTGTATTATATGTATTTACGGCGTTTTCTGACAAATATTTAGTATCAATTGATGCTAATAAATCACCCGAACCCACATAATCTTTTCCTATATACATAACATATGCATTTAATAATGCCTCGTATGTGTTCTTTGTGTTCTGCATCTGATCAGCAGTCGAACCATCTGTTTTTAACTTGCCTTCTAACTCTTTTACTTTAGCTTTTAAAGAAGTTATTTCCCCTTCTTTCATCGAAACCGTCTCATTTGATGATTTTAATTTCTGATTAGCCTCTGTATTAGCATTTTTTTGCGCATTTGGTAAAAGTAAAAATGCTGCTGCTAATGTTCCAATAAATAATCCCATAATTAAATATAATATAGAACTACCTACTGAATAATACTGAAATCTCTTTGGACGAATGATTTCATCATTTCCTTCCATGTAAGAAATTGTATCATTTGATTGTTTCTTAACTCTAGGTCTTTTCTTAAGTTCTTTAATAACTAATTTAATATATCTTGATATTAAAGGATTATCTGTATCGATTTTTTGAGCCTCACGTAAAACTTTCTTAGCTTGATCGAATTTTCCTTCCTTGATATATACAAGCGCAAGTAACTGGAATGACTTTATCATCTTATAATCCATTGTAATTAGCTTTTTAAGCTGAATGGCAGCCATATCATAATTACCTTCCACGCATAAACTGTAAGCCTGATTATATTTTTTAATTGTGTGATTGATTGTCTCTAATCTACCTTGATTCTCTTGAATTTCTTCTAAATATTTATTGGCAAGGTTATCTTCGCTCTGATAATTCTTACTGATTACCCATTCACATAAAGCATCTACAAACTCACCTAATTCAAAATAAACCAAGCCCAACAAATTTCTAGCATTAATATTATATTTGTTAAATTTCAAACTATTTCTTAAACTTACAACTGCTCCAGATAAATCTCTTGCGTTTGCCTTTTCTAAAGCATCGTTGTAGTAGACATTTGATAAATTCTTTACTTTATAAAAAATCTTAAGATCTGCACCGCAATTTGGACAAACCTTTGCATTTTCGACTTCTTTTCTGCATTTATAACAAATCATGTCTTTACCTCTTTTTCTTTATTTATTATCTTTGGCTTCCAACAAAATATCTGTAATAATGTCAGCAACATCTGTTAAATCATGATTCTGTATTGCATCCTCAACTTCATCTACTTCTAAGCTTGGTTGAAAGTTTTTTAATTCTTCTTCTAATTTAATCATTTTATCCTCCGAATATTCTATGATAGTATCAAAAACCACCTGATTTATATTTAAAAATATATTCTTTTATGAGTCTATTTATATTAAGTAATTCTTAAATTACAACACACAAATAATGGCTCAAAAAAAAGCCACTATATTTATTATAATATAGTGGCGCAATTATTCCAAATATTTTTTTATGAAATTTTAAGATTTCATACAAATTCTTAGATATATCCAAATTGAGTAAAAATGTTTTATCTCTACAACGGATACATAACTAGATTGTTCTCTTCATTTATCACAAAATTAACTCCGTTTTGTTCATCTTTTACAACAATCACCAGACTATCTATTGAAACTGTTGAACCAGGATAAACTTTTTTAGTGATTTTAATATCCGCTCCTTTTGCTTTTTCGAGGAGTTTGTGAACGTATTCTACTTTTTCTTTAGAGACATTTAAATCAGCAGTTTTAGCGATTTTTGCTCTTACTAAAGCTACTCGACGTTCATCTTTTTTTACATCTATATTTTTTTCTTTACCAAGTTCATCAAATTGTTTTATTCCTTCGGTAAGCTTGTCAACTATTGACTGAACTTCTTGCAATTCATTCTCTGCATTATTAACTCGCTTTAGCAATTCGATTCCCATACCAACTTGCACAGCTGTCTTTTTATAACTGTCATTTCCTAGACAGTTGGCTGTTATTCCTTTAATAGCTTCTATTCTTCCGCCTATTATACTTCCTTTCTTTCCATTAAGTTTAATCTCATCTTCACAATATACATTGCAATCTAAAAAAGAATCCGCTTCTATAAATCCACAAGCTTCTACATTGACATACTCAAAAAATTTAGCATATATGCAACCTTTAGCCATTACTTTTCCTCTTTTTTTCCCGAGTACACCACCTCTTAAAACAATATCCGTATTAGCTTCTATCGAACTTGCTTCAACTACACCATCGACTGTAACACTTCCCTGTGCCTTAATACTGACACCTGTTGTTACGTTTCCATGAACTATAACATCACCATTAAAATCTATATTTCCTGTAGATAAATCTGCATTTCCATACACCTCATACACTGGAACAATATTTATTCTTCCATTCTTCATGTCTATCTTTCCATCCATCTGTGAAGTGTATACTAAATTATCTTCCGATCTGTTAAATCCTTTTCCTTTAAGTGGAGGTAATGGTCTTCCTCTTTTTGCTTTTCTTAATTTACCTTTTACAGACATGCCGTTACTGCCCTGGATTGGTTCATGATACATTGCAACTACCTGGCCTTCTTCTACTATTTCTACTAGATGAATACTCCAATAATCAACGGAACCATCCGGTCTAATAGTTGGGCGTCTATTCAAATCTGTATTAAAATTATATTCAAAATAACCGTCAATACCATCGACGGCTTCTTCACCTTCTGCTATAAGATGTTCATAACCACAGGATTGATCTTTTACAATCTGTTCTAACAAATCTGTTTTTAAACCACTTTTCACACCTGCTCTATCTATTGCTGCATATATTTCTTCTAAGGTATATGGTTCGTCATCTTCTTCAAGCATTGGAAGCATCATAAAAGCTTCCATTTCATTATATGAAACTCTTATTACTGGTTTTTTTCTATCTTTTTTTGCTTTTACATCTGCCATATGCTTTTTTGCTCCCCACTATCTATTGGTTATCAGTTGCTTTAAGTATATCCACAGCACCTTACTTATTTTTTCGGACAAAATTATAGAATAGTAAAGCTTAATTCATAAACTCAATAAAAAAGACGGAGACAATCATTTTTTAAGATTTATCATCTATGATTAATTATCTCCGTCTTAAAATTATTTATTTTTTACAAATACTTATTTCATCTGTGAAAGACGTTCTTCAACCTGGGCCATCATCTGCTCATATTTAGCTAATTTGTCTCTTTCCTCTTGAACTTTCTCAGGTTTTGCATTGTTAACAAATTTTTCATTTGAAAGCATACCTTTTGAACGTTTAAGCTCTTTAGCTAATTTTTCTTTTTCTTTATTAAGTCTTTCTTTTTCTTTTTCAAAATCAACTAAATCTTCAAGTGGTAAGTATACTGTAGCATCTGGAATAACAACTGATACCGCATCTTCTGCAACACCTTCTTTGTTGTTTTGAACTACGATTTCACTTGCAAATGCAAGATTAACGTATACTTCTTTATTATCTTCGAAGATTTTTTCTACAGCTTCATTTTCAGAAACAACAATGATTTTTGCCTTTCTTGATGGTGGAACTTCCATCTGAGTTCTTACATTTCTAATTCCTTTTACAAGATCTTTGCAACGTTCGATTGCTTCTTCTTCAGCAGGGAAATTATACTCTTCATTGTATTCAGGCCATTTTGAAAGCATGATTGTTTCTTCTTCCGACTGAATTGTACAGAATATTTCTTCTGTAATAAATGGCATATATGGATGTAATAATTTAAGTGAATCAATTAATACTTTCTTTAATGTCCATAATGCAGCATTTGCAGATACTTTGTCTTCATCTTTTTTGTATGTACGAACTTTTGCAATTTCGATATACCAATCACAGAATTCTTCCCAAATAAAGTCATGTACTTTCTGAACTGCGATACCTAATTCAAATTTATCTAAGTTCTCTGTAACGTCCTTAGCTAATGTATTGAATTTAGATAAAATCCATTTGTCAGCACTTCTTAAATCTTCTTTCTTAGGAGTTGTAATTTCAAATCCATCAAGGTTCATCATAATAAATCTTGATGCATTCCAAACTTTATTAGCAAAGTTTCTTGAAGCTTCAACTCTTTCCCAATAGAATCTCATATCATTTCCAGGAGCATTTCCTGTAATTAATGTAAGTCTAAGAGCATCTGCACCATACTTGCTAATTACTTCAAGAGGATCAATACCGTTTCCTAAAGACTTAGACATCTTTCTACCTTGAGAATCTCTTACTAAGCCGTGGAATAAAACAGTCTTAAATGGCGCTTCTTTCATCTGTGCATATCCAGAGAAAATCATTCTGATTACCCAGAAGAAAATAATATCATAACCTGTTACTAATACATCGTTTGGATAGAAGTAATCTAAATCTTCTGTATTATCTGGCCAACCTAATGTTGAGAATGGCCATAATGCAGATGAGAACCAAGTATCTAGTGTATCTGGATCTTGTACCATATGTTTCTTTCCACATTTTGGACAAACTGTAACTTCTTCTTCAGATACAACCATCTCTCCACAATCTTCACAGTAATATGCTGGAATCTGATGTCCCCACCATAACTGTCTTGAAATACACCAATCTCTGATATTATCTGTCCAGTTGAAATATGTTTTATCCATACGTTTTGGAAGTAAATCTATTTCTCCGTTTTTTACACCTTCAACTGCTGGTTTAATTAATTCATCCATTTTAACAAACCACTGTTTTTTAATCATTGGCTCTACTGTAGTACCACATCTATCATGTGTTCCTACGTTATGTGAATGTGGAACAACTTTAACAAGTAATCCCATTTCTTCTAAATCTTTTACTAATGCTTTTCTACATTCGTAACGATCCATTCCTGCATATTTGCCTGCTTTAGCATTCATTGTAGCATCGTCATTAATTACAACGATTTCTTCTAAGTTATGACGTTTACCAACTTCGAAATCGTTAGGGTCATGAGCTGGTGTAATCTTAACGCAACCTGTTCCAAACTCTTTATCTACGTATGAATCTGCGATAACTGGAATTTCTCTATCTGTACATGGGAGCTGTAATGTTTTACCAATGATATCTTTATATCTTTCATCATTAGGATTTACTGCAACTGCTGTATCACCAAAAAGTGTCTCTGGACGAGTTGTAGCGATTTCTACGAATCTTCCTTCTTCACCTACTACAGGATAATTAATGTGCCAGAAAAATCCATCTTGTTCTTCATGTTCAACTTCTGCATCAGAAATAGATGTTTTACAAACTGGACACCAGTTAACGATTCTTGATCCTTTGTAAATATATCCGTTTTCAAATAATTTAACGAAAACATGTTTAACGGCTTTAGAACAACCTTCGTCCATTGTGAAACGTTCTCTTTCCCAATCTGCTGAAGAGCCCATTTTCTTAAGCTGTTTAATGATTCTTCCGCCGTATTCTTTTCGCCATTCCCAACATTTTTCAAGGAATTCTTCTCTTGTTAAATCGTTTTTATCAATGCCTTGATCTTTTAATGCCTTGATAACTTTAACTTCTGTTGCAATTGAAGCGTGATCAGTTCCTGGTTGCCATAATGCATTGTAACCTTGCATTCTTTTATATCTAATTAAAATATCCTGCATAGTGTTATCAAGTGCGTGACCCATATGCAACTGTCCTGTAATATTTGGTGGGGGCATAACAATTGTAAATGGTTTCTTGCTTCTATCTACTTCTGCATGGAAATATCCATTATCTTCCCACTTTTTGTAAAGACGATCCTCAATATCATTTGGATCATATGTCTTGTTAAGTTCTTTACTCATATCGTTCCTCTCTTTCGTATTGTAAAAATATATGAATTATCTTAAGAATAATAATAAAAAAAGCCCTCTATACAATTTCTCGTATAAAGGGCGAATTATCGCGGTACCACCTTTGTTACATCAAATATCAAATTTAAAAAAACTACAAAATAGATTTCAAAAAAATCAAAATCATTTATTTGATGCATCTCTTAATCTTATAACGTAGATCACTCGTAAAATCTTACTATCAATTCAGATTCTCGGTTCAAAAGCTACCTTCCATAAGCTATACTTAAGCATCTCTCAGCCGGTGAATGCTATTCTCTATAAAGTCATCACTTATGTACTCCTCTTTATCATTACCTTTTATATATTCGTCATTTTTAATATCGTTAATTTATATGTTACCGTTGTAATTGATTTTTGTCAACTAATTTTTATTATTTGGTTGAATTAATACACTGGCCTGTTTTGCAGATTATTCTTCAGCATATTATGTTCATAACAACATAATCTCAAATTAGTGTGGTTGTTTTAAGCCAGCTAATGTGGTCTCAGCTGCCTGTAATGTAGCATAATTAGTTACTGATCCTTTTGCCTGTGCTGGTAAAGCTTCGTATTTAGCTCTTGCAGCTACAATTGCTGGTTCTGACTGCAATGTAACTTGTCCAATCGCATTAATTGAATTAATTACATCATTTACTTTTGCCTGATCTGCTGCTGATAAACCTCTTTCAGTTCCAGGAAGTTCATATACTAAAACAGGAAATCCTTTTGAAACATATCCAAACACTGTTTGTGCTGAACTTAAAGGTAAGTTAACACATCCGTGCGAACCACTTGTTTTATAAATAACTCCACCGAACTTATTTCTCCATGTAGCATCATGCATACCGATATTACCATTAAATGGCATCCAATAGTTTACGTGAGATTCATAGTTATCACCTTTTAAAACAGCATCTCGTGTAGCATATGTAACACCGAATACACCTGCTGGTGTGCCATTTCCTTTTGAAATGTTACCAGTTACAATATCTGACTCAAATACTTTTGCACCATCTTTTATTACAAACAATCTCTGAGCAGTTAAATTAATCTCAACATAAGAATTACCATAATCATTTCCATCATGGCTTGCTGCCTTTACCGAATATGTTAAATCTCTTGTTACATTTTTTCCTGATAAAATATCTTCTTTTAACTGTTTTAGCTCTGCAGTTTTATCAACTTTCCAACCATAATGACTGTTACCAATTGTAACTGTTGGACCATATGAAGTTCTAAGCTGTTTTGCTTTTCCAAAAGTAGTGTATTTCTTGTAAAGTTCGTTAACATAATTAGTTAACTTTGTATTATCTACTGATGGATTTTCATCTTCATCTACTGTAAGCCAATCTTTAAAAACATTTAAATCAATAACCTCTTCCTGACTTCCTGATTTTAATGTAACCTTAGATTTAGCACATTTGTTTAATTTTTCGACAGAAGTTTTTAATTTTTTGTCTTCTTTTCTGATTTTTGGTTCTTTGTAAACCTTTGCTTTTTCTAGGTCAATTGAATCTGCTGTTTTCTTAACTGTTTCTTCAACTTCTTTTAAAAGCTTATCACTTTCAATAGTGTTACCATTTTCTTCTGCTAATACTGTAAATCCTTTTCCTGGTACGTACTCAGAAATTCTGGCATCTACTGGTTCTTTTTGGTTTTCTTTTTTCATACAAACCAAAGACTCTAATGATTTTTCTAGCTTGTCTTTATCATAACTTATTAAAGTTGCTGTAGATAACTTATCTCCTGTAAACAACTTAGCGACCCATGTAAAACCATTTTGTTTTTCAAGCAATTTTTTAACGCCGTCATCCCAATCCTGTTTTAAATCAAATTGTTTACCCTTGATTTTTTCTTCCTTTTTTTCACGAGTAACTAATGTTAATTCATAGTTGTCAATATTTGACATCATCATTTTTTTAACTTTTTCTTCTGAATAGCCCGCAACATTCCTTCCGTTAATGGTTGTTCCTGGGCAAAAATGTTTTGAAAAATAAATTCCACCGCCTATATAAACAATCAATAGAAACGCGATTCCACCGATTAAACTATATAGGATTTTTTTGTTTTCCTTAATTTTGTTAAACATACAAATCCTCTCTTTTCCTGTTCGCTATTTATTGTTATTTTTTTAATTTCATGTTAAACACAAGCAATTTCTATTATACAAATAGGAATTTAAAAGTCAAGAAATGTAAAAATATTACATTTCTTTTACATTTTCCATTTCTATATTGAAAATATTGGAAAATTTTAGTAATATTTTTGTTTTGTGAAGAATAAAAATTATAATAATTTTATTTTTTTTTATATTTTTTTTATATAAAAAAAATATTGTTTATTTAAAGAGTTTTTATGTTATAATAATATGAAACTATATAAAATATAATTTTATGAAGGATGATTCAATGACAACAGTTAAACATTATGCACAAATTGGATATGCTAAAGTTAAACATTTATTGATTTTACTTTATTTTATACCATATTTGGTATGTTTTAATTTTATTGAAGCCAATATAACTACCCACTTTCACATCATTCATACACCTATTGATGATATGATTCCATTTTGCGAATATTTCGTAATTCCATATATTTTATGGTTTTTTTATGTTGGATGGGGAGTTACTTTTTTTGCGCTTACCGATAAAAAAATACATTATAATCTTTGCGGATTTTTATTTACTGGCATGACTATTTTTTTGATTTGCTCTGTGATTTATCCGAACGGACAGTTTTTAAGACCTGTTTATTTCGCTCATCATAATATTTTTACAGCATTATGCCAAGCGATTTACTCGTCTGATACACCAACCAATATTTTACCAAGTATTCACGTTTACAATACAATTGGTATACATTTTGCTATAATCAGAAGTGATAAATTTAAAAATAAACGAATGTTTTGTTTTTGTTCAGGATTACTTGCAACAAGTATCATTCTTTCAACAATGTTTATAAAACAGCATTCAACAATAGATGTATTTCTAGCTTGTTTGCTTGCTTATGTTGTTAATAGATTTACATTTAAAATCACTTCAAGTGAGTTGTTTTATTATAGGAAAAGACTATAAGCATCATAGAAAAATAAAAAAACTACAAGAATAAATGACATCTCACATAGAGAAGTTCCAAAACGTCATAGGGAAAATACAAAACCCTATGACGTTTTTAGTAAATAGCATTCCGAGATGGAACTAGAAAGACTTATAAATACTTAATTATTAATACGTGCCTGTATCCAATTTAAAATATCTTTGTAAACGACATCTTTATCTGTTTCTTTTAAAATTTCATGACGATCATTTTTATATAATTTCATTGTTACATCTTTATGATTTGTCAAATTAAACATATCATATATTTTTCGAACACCTTTTCCAAAATCACCAACCGGATCGTCTTCTCCTGAAACAAAGAAAAATGGAATATTCTTTGGAACTCTATCTACATTTTCAAGCTTACAACTAAATAAAACAGCTTCAAATAAGCCTAAGTATCCGTTCGCTGTAAATTTGAAAGTACATAATGGATCTGAATAATATTTTTTTACAACTTCTTCATCTTTTGTTAACCAACTATTTGAAAGATCCACGCCAGTTTTATCAAATTTTTGATAAGGCTTTCCGAAAGACATTTTTTCAAGCATCTTACTTCTATGATGACTTCCTTTGAATTTTTCAATAACCTTTGTAAGTTTAATGCCAGAAAGTGTCGTCCTAGGTGCAACAAAACCTGTTCCCATTATTATTACTCCGTCAACGTTTCTATTGTACAAGGCAATATATTTTCTTAACATGTAAGATCCCATACTATGACCTAGCATAAAATATGGAACATTTTTATATTCTTCCTGAATTTTATTTCTTAAATTATGGATATCTGCAATCAAAACATTACTTGGACGTTCTTCATCAAAAAAACCATATTCTTTTTCAGAATCGACTGATTTTCCATGTCCAAGCTGATCATGTCCAACTACAATGAATCCGTTTTGTGTCAAAAACTCCGCGAATTCACTATATCTATCAATATACTCTAGCATTCCGTGTATTAATTGGATAACCCCGATATATCTACCATCTTCCGGTTTCCAAACCACACAATTTATTTTTGTTTTTCCATTATTAGATAATAATGTGAATTCATTTCTAATACTCACTTCTAAAACCCTCACTTAATACTAATTTTCGTCATCTTCATATGAGTTATATTCTGCATTAAAAAAAGGTTTCACTACGTCAAACAATTCATCTGATGAATTTTTTTGGTATATAACCTCAAAATTAATGTCCTCCATTTGAATCAGACTTCTCTCTTGAGTTTTTACAATTTCCTCATCATTTTTTTTATTGATGCTTAACGCTTCTTTTAACGATGCTAAATATTCTATAATCTCATTAAACTTGATGCTTTCTAAACGCTGAGTTGCGTATACATTATTAAGCGCAACTTCTTTGGCATCCTCTCCACTTTCAGTAACATTTTTAACAGTCTTTTGAAGTAATTTTTCAATGCTATCAAGTTTATTATTTATCTCTTCAAGCATAGTCTTAACCTGACTTGCCGAATCAGCATATTTTAAAGATAATTGACGAACTTTTTCAACATTATCTAAGATATTCTCACCTAATTTACCATTACGTCTAGCTGAAATTGCAAGACTTAGAGTTTCTACCTCCATCTCTTTTCCCACATTTATCATGTGATTTAATTCTTCAATGCAAATCTGATTATCTTCCTCAATATCATAGTTTTTTGCTGAAAAAACATCAGATACATCTTTATAACTATCGCTATATTTTGCAATCTTTTCGCAACTATATCCTTGCTTCTTCATTGCATCCACCAACTCATTAATTCTCATGCGCTCGTATTTGATTGCACCTGTAAAATCATCTATTTTTTTGATATTTTTCTGATGACTTTCTATGTTAGTGTTTGCCTTATCTATATTATCTTTAGAATTATTTTTTATCTGTAAAATATCTGCACTCATCTGTTCTCTAGATAACTGCATTTCTTCCATGTTGGCACCCCATGTATCTCGTGCTTCAACTAAATTTGTAATTGCATTATAATACTTGCTTGCTTCTTCTTGTGATAATTTTTTCCCCTCTTTACCTCCAAACATTAAATCATACCTCCATTAATTATTTTCAAAATTGTGCTAATTATCTTACGCAATACGAACTTTTGTCAACAAGTAATTATATCTAGAATTAATGAAAATACTGCATCTGAAATTGTAAACTCTCACTATTATTATAAACGTTTATTGTCGGATAATAAACCATTGAAATCAGAATTTTGTTATTTTTTCCAAAAAAAGCATTATTTACTTCTTCCTCACCAAATTTGTCTATTAAAAATTCCTGGAATTCATTTATGTCCCCAAAGTAAATCGTTGTGATTTCTTTTCCACTTTCGGAAATCAAAAATAGTTTTAGTACATTTTTATTTTTTCCCATAATTATCATACGTTTGATTCTAAGATTCTTATCAACAAACATTGGCTTTTCGTTAGCTTTTCCAAAAGGAGCTAATACATCTAGTTGTCTTACCAAATCCATAGTAACGTAGTCTACAGGCATATAAAAATCTACATGAACTTTTTCGGTTAATTTTTCTTTTTCTAAAGGGGAAATCTCATTTATTTTTTTTCTAAATTCTTCAATTTTTGATTCTTCCATTGACAAACCCGCTGCCATAGGGTGTCCACCAAATTTTGTAAATAGTTCGCGACATTTACACATTTCATCAAACATCGAATATTCCTCAATTGAACGGCCTGAACCTTTAGCAAATTCTTCTCCTTTAGTTAACACAAAAACTGGTTTATATTGACTTTCTCTGACTCTTCCAGCAATGATTCCAACAATACTTTCCGGAACATTTGGCAAATATAACACAAGTACTGTATCATTTTCATATTCTTTAGAACTTGCTATTTCTAAGGCTTCTTCTGTTCCCTTGACAGTAAGTTCTTTTCTTTCTTCGTTTAAAGCCACTAATTCTTCCGCAATTGTTTTTGCTTGCAAGGCATTATCCGATAAAAACAATTCAAGTGCACGAATCGCTGTTTCTAAACGCCCACTAGCATTTATACATGGTCCTAATACAAATCCAAAATGAAATGCATTAATTTGCTCTATATCTATACCGCAGGCTGCAATAAGTGCCTTCATTCCAATATTCTTTGTGTTTTTAATTCGCTTTAGGCCTTCTTTTACAATTATTCTATTTTCACCTATCAAATCCATTACATCTCCGACAGTTGCAAAAGCTGCCATTTCAATCAACTCATCTGATTCTTCTTTTGACAATCCCATTTTTTCATATAAAACACAAATCACTTTCCATGCTACTGCTGCACCACATAGCTTTTTGTTAGGATACTTGCAATCTTCTTGATGTGGATTAACTATAGCATCAGCTTCACTTCGTAAACTTATTTTCTGATTATCTTCTATTTTGTAAGGAATCTCATGATGATCTGTTACAAGTACCGTCATTTTTAACTCTTTTGCATGAGCAATTTCGTCAATAGCTGCAATTCCATTATCACAAGTAATAATAGTATCTACACCGTCTTCATACGCACTATTAATCAAATTCATATTCAAACCATATCCATCTTTTTTTCTATCTGGAATTCTAACTGAAACCTTATTTGAAAATTTCCCAAGACCTACTTTTAAAATATAAGATGACATAACACCATCAATATCATAATCACCGATTATTCTAATTGTCTTATTTTCTTTAAATTTTTCAATCAATATATCCGTCAGCTTTTCAACATCCTTTAATAAATGAGGATCATAAAAATCGCTACTATCACCTGTTAAATATTTTCTAATTTCTTCATCACCAATAACTTCTCTGTTACGCATAACTCTGATAATTACCGGATCTACATTAAATTTTTTTGCCAATCCAAAAAAATCAGCTTTTTTGTTATATACAAACCATTGACTATTTGCTTTCATTTATTATTATTTCTCCTATAAAATTTCCTAAGGCTAACGAAACTCGGCAACAAGTTACCGAGCTTCGTGGTTTTTATTTATATGATTCAATTAATTTCTTAAAAGCAGTAAAGGATCTACTTATCATGTCTTCATCAACGCAATAAGAAACTCTAACCCAACCTGGGCAGCCAAATCCAGTTGCACCAACTACTAATAAATTTAAATCTTTTGCTCTTCTACAAAATTCTTCTTCATCATCGCCTAAAATTTTCACGAAAAGATAAAATGCACCTTGTGGCTTATGGCATTTATAGCCCAATTCCATCAAACCTTGGTACAATAAATCTCTGTTTTTCTTGTAAATATTGATATCACCAGTATTACCAACGCACTTAGCTATTACTTTTTGGAACATACTTGGTGCGCATACAAATCCTAGTGATCTTCCTGCTCCGCAAATCGCAGCATATACCTTTTTACTTTCAACCACCTCATCTGGTACAAGAATGTAACCAATTCTTTCGCCAGGAAGAGATAATGATTTAGAATATGAATAACAAACAATTGTGTTATTATAATATTTTGTTACATATGGAACTTCAATTCCGTCATAAGCTATTTCACGATATGGTTCATCTGACAAAATAAAAATATCCGTTCCCAATTCATCTGATTTTATTTTTAATAATTCAGCTAGTCTTTTTATTGTTTCTTCTGTATAAACAGTTCCTGATGGATTGTTTGGCGAATTTATGATGATTCCTTTTGTATTTTTATTAATTTTCTTCTCTAATTCATCAAACTTAATCTGGAAGTGTTCTTCATCTGCTGAAACAACAACTAATTTAGCCCCTGCACCTTCTACAAAAACTTTATATTCTGGGAAAAAAGGTGCAATTACAATAAATTCATCATTTTCTGAAGCTGTTAATGCATTAAAACAAATGCTAAGCGAAGCAGCTGCTCCAACAGTCATATAAAAATTATCACTTTTAAAATTGGTCTGATATGTTTTATTAAGATAATCCGCTATAGCTTGACGTGTTTCCTCATCACCTTGTGCTGATGTATATCCGTGAAGTTCTATCGAACTTTTTGTCATTGTAAGTTCTCTTATTGTTTCATTTACTATTGAAGGGGCCTCAACAGTTGGATTTCCGATTGAAAAATCATATACATTCTCTGCTCCAACTGTTTTAGCCTGTTCTTTTCCATACTCAAATAATTCCCTTATTACTGATCTTTTACTTCCTAATTCATACATTTTTTCATTAAATAACATATAACTAAATCTCCTTACATAAAATTAATTGTATTTTGAACTTTTTGATTTTATTTCTGCATTTTGGATTTCTGCTTTTTAACCTATTCATTTTGCACTCTTTATCGCTTTATTTATTATAATACATTTTTAGAGCCAATTTACATATAAATTTTTTAATGTATTATTTTTCTACTTTTTTCGACTCGATATATTGCCTATCTAATTCCACTTCTTCATCTTCTCTTGGAAGTTTAGCTAAAAACACTATCGTAAACGGCAAGCAAATCAATGTAGTCAAAATATCTGAAATCATCTGAGAGCACTCTACTCCAGTAATTCCTAAAAACTTTGGCAAAATAATAATCGTAGGTATGTAACATAAACCAGTTCGAAGTGAGGCAGTAAATGATGCAATTTTACTCTTTCCTATACTTTGAAAAAGCATATTTGTAACAATTCCCATTGGTTGTACAATTATTGCAACGCACTGATACATAAGTGCAATTCTTCCAATTCTTACAACACTATCGTCATCTCTAAAGGCTCTAACAATTTCTCCTGGAAAAAACATTCCAACTATTGCCATAATTCCTAACACTGTTTCTCCAATGATAAATGTAAACCAAAACGCTTTTCGAATTCTTGTATATTTTTTTGCTCCATAATTAAAAGCTGAAACCGGCTGAAATCCTTGTCCGATTCCAACCATTGTTGAGCCAATAAACATCGCAACACGACCAACTATCGCCATCGCAGCTATAGCCGAGTCGCCATATGGCATTGCGCAAATGTTAAGTGCCATAGTAGAAATACTATTCAATGATTGACGAATCAAACTTGGTAATCCGTTTTTTATAATTCTAAAAAATCTAACTACATTCCACTCAAGATTTAAAAACTTTATCTCGGTTATTGTCTTTTTTGAGAAAAACATATAGTATAGTATTCCTAAACTTATGTATTGTGAGATAGCAGTCGAAAGTCCCGCACCATTGATTCCCATATTTAAACCAAACATTAATATTGGATCAAAAAACATATTTATTACACCGCCTGATACAAGACCTATCATTGCAAAAAAAGCTTTTCCTTCATATCTCATGATATTATTTAATACACACGAAAGAGTTAATGCTGGCCCTGAAATCAATATATAAAAACCATAACTTCTTGCATAGGGAAGAATCGTTTCAGTACTTCCAAGTGCTCTCATAAGTTGATCTATATAAATCAGGCCCAAAATCATAGGTATCACGCTTATTACCATTGCTGAGAAAAAACCTAATGCCGCAATTTTATTTGCTTCTTTCTTTTTTCCCATACCAAGTTGAACACTAATATTGCTACCGCTACCATGACCAAACATGAATCCAACTGCCTGGAAAATAGCCTGAACACTAAGTAATATTCCGGTTGATGCGCTTGCGCTTGTTCCGATTTTTCCAACAAAAAAAGCGTCCACCAGATTATAAATCATTGTAATCATCATGCTTATTACTGTTGGAATCGCTAATTTAGGAACTAATTCTTTAATTGGCGTTAAAATTAATTTTTCATATTGAAATATTTCTTTTTCATCCATTATTCTAATATTTTCATCAGTTTTTTCCATGTTAATAACCTCTCTTATTTCTTCAATACAGTAGACATATTATAACACAAAAATTATTTTTATAAAAACTACTTAGTATTTCTCACGTGCTTTATTATTTTGCCGATATATGTTAAGATTTAATAAAAACAATAAGTGAGGGAATATTTATGCATACTTTTCAACCTTTTTCAATTAACGAGATAGATGATTTAAATCCTTTCAATAAAATTGGTAAGGAATGGGCTCTTGTTACAGCAGGTAGCAAACACGAAGCTAACTGTATGACTGTAAGTTGGGGCGGTCTTGGAGTAATGTGGGGTAAAAATGCCGCATTCATTTTCATCAGAGATTCACGTTATACTAAAGAATTTATAGACAACGGCGATGTTTTTTCAATTGCCTTTTTCGATGAAAGTTATAGAGATGCTCTTAACTATTGTGGCTCTCATTCAGGTAGGGATGTTAATAAATTTGATGAAGCTAATTTAACACTTTCTTCAAAACACGGAATCCCATTCCCAGATGAAGCTAATTTAGTTTTAATCTGTAAAAAAATGGCAGCTGTTCCAATTACTGAGGAACAATTATGCGATAAGGGATTAAAAAAGAAATTCTATTCTGACAACGATATGCACACAATGTATATTGGAGAAATTCTAGAAACAATGGCTAGATAAAAGATTTAAAACATAGCAAGGTAGGATTATCCTCTTGACTATAAATCATGGCGTACACAAACGGATGCGTTCTATACATATCACACAAAACGCATCCAAGTTGTCCGCCTATTTTTTTGTTGTACTTATTTTTCACACTGTCATTACTTGTGACTGTAGCATATTATTTACATGCTGTACTTATTGATTCTATTGCAACAGCCCCGCCTCTAACAACTTCAATTCTGTGAAATTTTTTCTTTAAAAGCGCAATCAATTCGTTATTTTTATGAGTTGTTAGCTTGCATTCTATCATTACACTATCTTTTCCAATATCTACAACATCCGCCGAAAAAACTCTTGCAATATTAAAAGCTTCTTGTTTATCAATTGAATTTAGTTCAAAGACTTTAACAAACATCACTTCTTTCATATGAATTGCTAAATCTGTCAAATCTACAACTTTTATAACTTCAACCATTCTATTCAATTGTTTTTTTATCTGCTCAAACGTCACATCATCACTTTTTACGCAAATTGTCATTCTCGATACAGTTTCATCTTCTGTTGTTCCTACTGTAAGCGATTGCAAGTTGTATGCTTTTCCTGAAAATAAACCTGAAACCTTGGCTAATACACCAACCTGGTTTTCAACATGTAATGATATCCATCTATCTTTTAGGGTTCTATCTATAATTTTGTTCATTTCCCCCACTCCTATCTTCGTTCTTACTTTAGCTTTTTGTCAACATATCTGGTCTAATTTATAATCATATCATTGACTGGTTTTCCTGGCTTAACCATTGGTAAAACCAATTCATCCGATGCAATAATAAACTCTATAATTGTTGGCATTTTTTTATTACTTTTTGCTTCTTCAAAAGCTGCATCTATTTCGCTCTCATTTTCTACACGAATACCTTTAATTCCGTAACTTTCTGCCAACCTTACAAAATCAGGTGTATATGGTGGACATTTTTCATTTGGGCCCTTACAATTTTTTGGACAAGTTACACGTCTTCTCAAACAAGTTGCTGCATAACGTTTTCCATAGAATAACTGCTGCATTTGTCTAACCATTCCAAGATATTGATTATTGAAAAGACAAATAATAACAGGGGATTGCTGAACTACTGCTGTTGCAAGTTCCTGAATATTCATTTGAAATCCACCGTCACCCGTAATACAAACTACTTCTCTCCTAGGTGCCGCAATCTTAGCTCCAATCGCTGCTGGTAGCCCAAATCCCATAGTTCCAAGGCCTCCCGAAGTTATCAGTTTATTCTTATAATCCATATCCAGATATTGTGTTGCCCACATTTGATGCTGACCTACGTCTGTTACATAAATTGCATCCTCAAAATTAGCATTAATATGTTCCATTATAATTTGAGGAGTCATTCCCTTGTCTCGTTTCATTTCAAGAGGATATTCTTTTTCCCACTCAAATATTTCTTTTTTCCACTGCTCAGTATCCATTTTTTCAGCCCACTCGTTTAGCTTAACAAGTGCACGTTTAGCATCGGATACTATAGGAACATCCACAACAACGTTTCTTGAGATAGAAGCAGTATCTATATCTACATGAACAATCTTAGCTTTAGGCGCAAATTCACTTAAATCACCTGTTATTCTATCATTAAAACGTGTTCCTATTGAAAAAAGAACATCACATTCACTTATAGCTAAATTTACAGCATACTTTCCATGCAATCCTCCGTTTCCTATATATAGAGGATGACCTGTTGGCAATACACCTTTTGCCATAATTGTAGTTGCAACTGGAATATTCATTTTTTCAACAAAACTTTTAAATTCATTTTGAGCACCTGATAATATTACCCCGCCACCTGCTAAAATTAGTGGTTTTTTTGCATTTTTCAATAACTTATACGCCTTTTTTAACTGGCCAACGTGAACTGAATTATTTGGTTTATATCCTCGAATATCAACTTTTTCCGGATATTCTGGATTACCTGATTTATTTTGTATATCTTTGGGAATATCAATTAGAACTGGACCTGGCTTGCCTGTTCTTGCAATATGAAATGCCATTTTAATTATTCTACCTAAAGATTGTCTGTCCTTTACAGTTATACTATACTTAGTTACGCTTCTTGCCATGCCCACTATATCAACTTCCTGAAAAGCATCATTACCAATAAGATTGCATGATACCTGACCAGTAAAACATACTAGCGGAACATTATCATAATAAGCATCTGCTAAACCTGTAACTATATTTGTAGCACCTGGTCCACTAGTTACTAATACTACTCCAGTTTTGCCACTTGCCTTAGCATAGCCTTCTGCTTCAAAAATTAAACCTTGTTCATGACGTGGTAGAACTACTTTTATTTTATCTTGTTTATATAATTCATCAAATAAATCCGTGACCATGCCACCTGGATAACCGAAAACTGTATCCACTTTCTCCTCATTTAATGCTTTGACAAATAATTTTCTGCCTGCGATATCCATTTTTTTCCCTTCTTTCTCATAACACTTTTTATAATTATTCTATAATTATGTTTTAACCCTTAACTCCACTTTTATTTATTATAATTATATTTCGTACATTTTTATAATTTTATCTATATTTACAATGAAGAATTATTTAATTTTACCGAAGGGAAAAAATAGATGATTTTATCCTTCTATTATAACTTCTTCCCTTGGTAAAAATTTTTTATATCCTCTTTTAAATAATTAAATAATTTTTAAAAATATCCTTTTTAATAATCTTAAATATTGATTATAAAATTATTTTCTTTTATACATATTAAAATGATAAATTACATTAAAATATGTTTGCTCTTCGCTATCTGCCACTAACTCCCACTCATCTAATTCATCTAAATTAGGGAAATACGCATCAGCGTCATATGCATAATCAATTTTTGTAACATGAGCGATTTTACACATGTCGAGCATCTGTTTATATATTTTTTCACCACCGATAACAAAAATATCTTCATCATCGTATTTTTTTAATTCTTCTTTTAATTCATCCATTGAGTTGACCACGATAGCGCCATGACCATCATAGTTTTCATCATGAGTTAAAACAATATTAGTTCTTCCTTTTAGAGGTACTTGACCAGGGAAACTCTCTAATGTTTTTCTCCCCATAACAACAACTTTTCCTATTGTTGTTTCTCTAAAGAATTTCTGATCTGCTGGTATTCTTACTAATAAATCATTGTTTTTTCCAATTCCCCAATTTTTATCAACTGCAACTATTAAATTCATTTTTTTACCTCCATATAATGTCTATATCTTTCTCTCTCATATTACTCAAAGCTTACAAAAATTTTTTGCCTAGCTATCAGCACAACCACAAGTGCCATTACATTTGTATTTGCTATTACAACTGTAAGTGCCCTTTTTTATATAGCAACTGGAATATCTTTAATCTGCGGACCAGTTTCATAATCAATTAATTTCACATCATCTCTTGTAAACTGATAAAAATCCTTTATTTCTGGATTAAGCCAGAATTTTGGTGCTGGATATTGTGGACGCTCAATTAATTCTTTAACTAATGGAATGTGTCTATCATATATATGTGCATCAGCAATAACATGAACTAGCTCTCCTACTCTCATGTCACACACTTGTGCTAACATATGAACAAGTACTGCATATTGACAAACATTCCAATTATTTGCTGTCAAAATATCCTGTGATCTTTGATTCAAAATTGCATTTAATGTCAACTTATCGTCACCTTTTTTCTGAGTAACGTTGAACGTCATACTATATGCACAAGGATAAAGATTCATTTCATGTAGATCTTGATGTACATAAATGTTAGTTAGAATTCTTCTACTAAATGGATTATTTTTCAAATCATAGATAACTCTATCTACCTGATCCATCATGCCTTCTTTATATTGGTGTTTAACACCAAGTTGATATCCATATGCCTTACCAATTGAACCGTTTTCATCAGCCCATTCATCCCATACAGTACTCTTTAAATCATGAATGTTGTTAGATTTTCTCTGCCAAATCCATAACATTTCTTCTGTACATGTTTTAATGGCTGTTTTTCTTAATGTAATAGCTGGAAACTCTTTTGATAAATCGTAACGACTTACTACGCCAAATTTTTTAATAGTATATGCACTAGTTCCATCTGGCCAATGTGGTCTTACTTTTTCACCTTCAGTACTAACTCCATTTTCTAAAATATCTTTGCACATTGCAACAAAAGTTTGATCTGCTAAGCTCATAGAATCCTCCATCTTCTTTATTTACTAAATGTAATTTTACTTTATATTAATATATTATTCAAGTTGGTCCTTGAAATAGTTTTTTGTTTTTACCATAAGTATTTTTATTGTAAATGTTTTTTTCGCCGTAAATGATGTTGCTTTTTCCCTACAAAAAAGGTAATATTAAAATAGAACGTATATTTTGTAAAAAGGAGAATCATATGAGTCAAGCTAAAGTTGATTTACATAAAAAAGAAAAAAGAAATCGTGCTAAAGTAGTTGCTCGTAATAAATTGCGTAAAAAGCTTTTTTTAGTATGTACAACTATCATCGGAATCGCACTCATCGCTTTAATTGCCAGAGTTAGTATCAAAAATTATATTGACTCTAGACCCGCAAAATCATTTACTGTTAATTCAGAAAGCGTTGATAATTATTTAAGTACACTTTCAGTTGATGATTCAACTAATTAATATTTTTAATTTTTTAAAATTTTTTTATATTGTCTTTTAAAAAAGGACAAGCACTTATCTATCTACCTTAACATAAGTGTTTGCCCTTTTTTGTTAAAATCATATGGCCTCTATTTATTTTTTTTAGTTTTCTTCTTATCTGACTGTAAAAAAACTAATGCCAAAACAATATCTAAAAGCATTACAATTAATGCAACTAATGTTAATATCACAAACAATGTATCAGTTAGGATACTTTTAATATCACAAACATACATTCCGAAATACCAAATCCCTAGTGTAACAAACATAGCAACTATGCTGACTATCCACCTTCTTGAGCCGTATTTTTTCTCTTTCATATTCATTTCTCCTATTTATGTTTATTCTTCTACATTATAATATTATTTATTTATTTTGGCAAATTAGATTTATATATTATTTTATCAAATCTTTTACAACTTCAGAAGCAATTATTAGTCCAACAACCGAAGGAATAAACGCTATTGAACCAGGTGTAGCTCTTTTAGTTGTTTTCTCTGAAGAATTCTCTAAATAAGTTGATAGTGGTGATATCGCTTTTTCTTTTGAATATACAACTTTTAGATTTTCTATTCCACGTTTTTTTAATTCGCGCCTCATGACTTTTGCTAAAGGACATACCGAAGTTTTGCTGATATCAGCCACCTCAAAAGCAGTAGGATCTAGTTTATTTCCGGCTCCCATACTACTAATAATTGGCACACCTTTACCTCTAGCTTCTTCTATTAATGTCAATTTGGCCGTAACAGTATCTACCGCGTCAACAACATAATCATATTCTGTAAAATCAAATTCATCTCTTGTTTCGGGCAAATAAAAACAATTATGAATCTCTACTTTACATTCTGGATTAATATCTAGGATACGCTCTCTCATTACTTCTGTCTTATAACGTCCAATCGTTTTATGAGTAGCGATTATTTGTCGATTGATATTACTTAAACTTACAGTATCATTATCAATCAAATCTATAGCACCAACACCACTTCTTGCCAATGCTTCGACTACATAACCACCTACACCACCAATTCCAAAAACAGCTACTCTAGCTTTATTAAGCTTTTCTAAAGCTTCGTCACCTATTATCATTCTAGTTCTAATAAATTGTTCTGACATTAATAATTTTCTCCTACTTTAGTTTTTACATAGCATCAGGGATCTATAATTCTTATTATAAATCCCTGAATTATGCACATCATAAAATATTGTATGCAAATACAGATACTTATTACGAATATCTTATTGCAAATATTTTATAAGTGAAGTACTCTTTCTTTGATTTCCTGTGTTCTTCCCTGATTCCAGAACTGTGTTCCAATATATCCACATGTACGTCTGGCTACACTCATTTTACTCTGGTCTCTGTTTCCACAATTTGGACACTGCCATATCAATTTTCCTGAACTTTCTTCTTCAATGATTTCAATCTGTCCGTCATAACCACATTCCATACAATAATCACTCTTAGTGTTTAATTCTGCATACATAATGTTATCATAAATGAATTGCATTACTGATAATACTGCTTCAATATTATTCTGCATGTTTGGAACTTCTACATAACTTACAGCTCCACCTGGTGATAACTCCTGGAATTTAGATTCAAATTTAAGTTTATCAAATGCATTAATCTTCTCAGTAACATGTACATGATAACTGTTAGTAATGTAATTCTTATCTGTAACGCCTTCAATTACACCAAATCTATTTTGTAAGCATTTAGAGAATTTGTATGTTGTTGACTCTAATGGTGTTCCATATAAACTAAAGTCAATATTCTCTTTTTCTCTCCACTCTTTACAAGCTGCATTTAATTTTTCCATTACTTTAAGAGCAAATGGTGTTCCGTTCTCTTCATCTGTATGAGAAACGCCTTTCATGTAACGTGTACATTCGCAAAGTCCTGCATAGCCTAAAGAAATCGTTGAATATCCACCATATAATAATTTATCAATAACTTCTCCACGTTTTAATCTAGCTAGTGCACCATTCTGCCATAAAATTGGAGCGACATCTGAAGGTGTACCTAATAATCTCTTATGTCTACACATAAGCGCTCTGTAACATAAATCAAGTCTTTCGTCTAATATTTTCCAGAATTTATCTTCGTCACCTTCTGAAGAGCAAGCAACATCAACTAAGTTAATAGTTACTACACCCTGGTTAAAACGTCCATAATATTTAGGTTTGTTAGTTTCAGGATCAATGTATGGAGTTAAGAAACTTCTACATCCCATACATGGATAACAATCACCATCACCGTTTTTATTTACTTTAAGCTCTTTCATTTTCTTTTCAGAAATATAATCAGGTACCATTCTCTTAGCTGTACATTCTGCTGCCAATTTAGTTAAATACCAATATTTAGAACCTTCTCTAATATTATCTTCTTCGAGAACGTAGATAAGTTTAGGGAATGCAGGTGTAATATAAACACCCTTTTCATTCTTAACACCTTTAATTCTTTGTTTAAGCATCTCTTCTGTAATTGCTGCAAGATCATCTCTTGTCTGACCTTCTGGAACTTCGTTAAGATACATAAATACTGTTACGAATGGTGCCTGACCATTAGTTGTCATAAGAGTTATAACCTGATACTGAATTGTCTGAACACCACGGTTGATTTCTTCCTTAACTCTCATCTCTGTAACTTTTTTGATTTTATCTTCATCTAATTCAAGTCCTGCTGCTTCGAATTCAGCTCGAACCTGTTTACGGAATTTCTGACGGCTCACTTCAACAAATGGTGCTAAATGGGCAAGCGAAATACTTTGTCCGCCGTACTGTGAACTTGCAATTTGAGCAATTGCCTGAGTTGCAATGTTACATGCTGTCGAAAAACTTCTTGGCTTATCTATCATAGTCTCACTGATTGCTGTTCCATTTTGAAGCATATCCTCTAAATTAACTAAACAGCAATTGTGCATATGTTGTGCAAAATAATCTGCATCATGGAAATGAATGATTCCTTGTTCATGTGCCTCTACAATATCTTCTGGTAATAAAAATCTCTTTGTGATATCTTTACTTACTTCACCAGCCATGTAATCACGCTGAACACTGTTAACTGTAGGGTTTTTATTAGAATTCTCTTGTTTTACTTCTTCATTATTGCATTCAAGCAAACTCAAAATCTGTTGATCAGTTGAATTTGATTTACGAACTAATGCTCTTTTATAACGATACGTAATGTAATTTCTAGCGACATTAAATGCTCTGCGATTCATTAACTGATTTTCTACCATATCTTGTATTTCTTCAACACTCGCAGATCTTTTCATATTTTCACAAGCTATCTCTACATTTTTTGCTATATCCTTAATCTGTTCATCATCAATCTTTTCATAGTCAATGACAGAATCATTTGCCTTTCTAATTGCTGCAATTATTTTTTTGTTGTCAAATGCTTCTTCAACACCACTACGTTTGATAATCTTCATATTATTTTCCTCTCTTGTTTCCTCATGATATTTTATTTTGCCTTAAAACTTACTTCCATAAAAATAGATATAAGAGAAACTAGTAAAGTAAATCTTTAAAGTTGAATCTTATATCTAAAAAACTAATTACCTTTTCATACATACAAAGGATATTATACGTCATTTGAAATACCATTTTCAAGAGTTCTAGTACCCTTTTAAAATTTTCGTTTTATTTGATGTTTCTAGGCTTTTTTTACTATTGTCAATAGTTATTTTTGTACAAATACCGGTATTTTAATATTAAATTTATCTTTTAAAAATCAGACGCAAGAAAATATTAGGTCTCACATCTTTCAATTCAATTATACTACATATAGTGTTAGTGTCAAGTGGTAATTACAATATTTTGTGGTTGAGCTTTTTTGAATATTCAAGCATCTTCTTAATTTATTTCATCTTGACATAATATTTCTAAGTTTGACACACATTTTTCTAGCAGTTTATTAAAAAGAATAATTTCTTCATCTGACATTCCATTCAGCATGTTGTTTTCTATTTTTCTTAAACTATTTAAAGCCTTCTCATCATGACGTTTGCCATGTTCTGTTACAATGATTTTTTTTAGTCTACCGTCATTTTCTACACTTTCTCGACGTATCATATTGTATTTTTCTAAACACTTTAAAATATTAGTAGCCGTCGCACCTGTGATATTAAATTCTTTTTCAACATCCTTTTGGAATAAATCCCTGTCACTATTGTCAATCAAAAAACCAATTGTTGCACCCTGTACTGGTGTAAGTTCCTGATCATCGGAAGAATCTTTCCACGAGCTAGCCCAAATTTTTTTTACTGCAATATTAATTTTTCTGAATTTTCCAAGTAAAAATCCTGGCTTATAATCCTTTATTACGTTTGTATTTTTTTTATCTAAAGAATTGCTTAATTTTGTATTTTTTTTCATAATGAATCACTCCCTAAAATGATTTTAAATTTCTTAAAAGCATTTATATTTCTTAAGAAAATTTCTGTTGACATCTGTTTTAAAAAAGTCTATCATAATATATTGTTAGCACACTAACTATTTTTTTTCAAGTAGTAATTGTGCTAATTTTTTCCGATACAGTAATGTATGTATCGTTTTTTTTTCGATATTCATTAATGAAACATATTAATATCTTCATTTGTGTGTATCAAAATATAAAAGAAAGAAGGTAAGGACAAAAATGCTAAAAACTTTAGGTGCCGAAATTAAGGAATTTAAAAAAGATTCTATACTTACGCCTGTCTTTATGCTTGGTGAAGTACTTACAGAAACTCTGATTCCTTTTTTAATGGCAAAAATAATAGACACCGGTATTAATAAACATGACTTTTCATATATTTATAAAGTCGGTCTTTTGATGTTGGTAGTTGCACTATGTAGTTTGACATTCGGATGTTTAGGCGCAACATATGGCGCTAAAGCTTCAATGGGGTTTGGTAGAAATTTAAGACGTGCTATGTTTAGAAATATTCAAAAATTTTCATTTAGCAACATTGATAAATATAATACAGCCGGACTTGTTACACGTTTGACAACTGATGTTACGAACGTGCAAAATGCATACCAAATGATACTCCGTTTATGTATGAGAGCACCAGCAAGTATGATTTGCTCCATGGTTGCATGTTTTATTATCAACCCAAGGCTCGCATTAATTTATTTGATTGCAGTAATTATTCTTGGTACAATTCTTCTATTTTTGACAAAATGTGCCATGAAATACTTTAGAGCAGCCTTCAAAAAATATGATGCGCTTAACGAAAGCGTTGAAGAAAACATTTCTGCTATCAGAGTTGTAAAGGCTTATGTCCGAGGCGACTACGAAAGAAAACGTTTTAATAAAGCCAACCATACAATCTACAATATGCTTGTAAAAGCTGAAAACATTATTATTTGGAACTCACCTTTTATGCAATTGACAGTTTACACTTGTATTATTTTAATCAGCTGGCTTGGTGCAAATATGATAGTCGGTGGTTCTCTTACAACAGGTGAACTAAGTAGCTTATTAACATACTGCATGAATATTCTTATGAGTTTAATGATGTTATCTTTTGTCTTCGTAATGGTTTCTATGAGTGTAGCCAGTGCCCAGCGTATTGCCGAAGTAATCGAAGAAAAAAGTGCATTAACTAATCCTGAGAATCCTATTTATGAAATTAAAGATGGTTCTATCAAATTTGAAAATGTAAACTTTAAATATAATGAAACAGCCGAAACTCCTGTTCTTTCTAATATAAATCTGGAAATAAAATCTGGTGAAACTATTGGTATCATCGGTGGAACCGGAAGTAGTAAATCTTCTCTTGTTAACCTTATCAGCCGACTTTATGATGTTTCAAACGGAGCTGTTTATGTTGGTGGAGAAAATGTAAAAGATTACGATTTAGATACACTTAGAAATAAAGTATCAGTTGTTCTCCAAAAAAATGTGTTATTTAGTGGAACTATTCTTGATAACTTACGTTGGGGTAATCCAAACGCAACTGAAGAAGAATGTATCAAAGCATGTCAGTTAGCATGTGCCGATGAATTTATTGAACGTTTCCCTAAAAAATATAATACATATATAGAACAGGGTGGTTCTAACGTTTCCGGTGGACAAAAACAAAGATTATGTATCGCAAGAGCATTGCTTAAAAAACCAAACATTCTAATTTTGGATGATAGTACAAGTGCAGTAGATACAGCTACTGATGCCAAAATCAGAAAAGGATTTAAAGAGGCAATTCCTGGAACTACTAAACTTATCATTGCCCAGCGAATTTCTTCAGTTCAGGATGCTGACAGAATCATCGTTTTAAATGATGGTGTTGTCGATGCATTTGATACACATGAAAATCTACTTAAAACCAATGAAATTTACAAAGAAGTATATGAGTCTCAAACTCAAGGTGGCGGAGATTTTGATGAAGGGAGGAATAACTAATGCCAAGACAAATGCCCAGACCTGATCAAAAAATCAAAAACCCTGGCAAGCTTTTCCATAGATTATTTTGCTTTATCGGAAAGAGCTACGGTATTCAATTAATTTTTGTTTTGATTTTTATAATTATTAGTGTAATTGCCAACATAAACGGAACTGCATTTATAAAGGATCTCGTTGACGTTTATATAACACCTTTGACTAAAACTGCAAATCCTGATTTTGGACCATTGAAATCAGCAATACTACGTATTGCCATCGTATATATGATTGGTGTTTTTTCAACTTACATGTTTTCAAAAATCATGATTTATGTTGCACAGGGTACTCTTAGAAAAATGAGAACTAAATTGTTTTCTCACATGCAGTCATTACCAATTAAGTATTTTGATACTCACGCTCATGGTGATATCATGTCTGTTTATACAAATGACATAGATACTCTTCGACAAATGATAAGTCAGAGTATTCCTCAGCTTATTAACAGTTTATTAACCGTTTTATTAATCGCTGTTCAGATGATTATACTCAGTATTCCATTATCACTTATCACTTTTGTAATGATTGGAATTACTATTTACGTTTCTAAAACTTTTGCTGGTTTGTCAGGAAAATACTTCCTTGCTCAGCAAAAAGACATCGGAAAACTAAATGGTTTTGTTGAAGAAATGATGAATGGTCAAAAAGTTGTAAAAGTATTTACTCACGAAGAACAAAACATAAAGGATTTTGATGTTTTAAATGACAAATTATTTGAAAGTGCTTATAGTGCTAACCGTTTTGCAAACTTCCTTGGACCTGTTAATGCCCAAATTGGTAACACAAGTTATGTAATCTGCGTAATAGTTGGTGCCATGCTTGCTTTAAATGGTCATATTGGTCTTTCAATTGGATCACTTGTAACATTCCTTGCTTTTAACAAAAGCTTTAGCATGCCAATCAATCAGATCAGTCAACAGCTTAATGCTATAGTTATGGCCCTTGCAGGCTGCGAAAGAATTTTTGCTCTTTTGGATGAAAAACCTGAAACAGATAATGGCTACGTTACTCTTGTTAATTCAGTTGAAGACGAAAATGGTAACATTAAAGAAACTGATACTCATACAGGACATTGGGCATGGAAACATGTTCACCAGGCTGATGGCTCAGTTGACTATATTCCACTTCGTGGCGACGTTGTTTTTGATGATGTTGATTTTGGATACAATGAAGAAAAAATCGTATTACACAACGTTGATTTATACGCAACACCTGGTCAAAAAATTGCTTTTGTAGGTTCAACCGGTGCCGGAAAAACTACAATTACCAACCTGATTAATCGTTTCTACGATATTTCAGATGGTAAAATCAGATACGATGGCATCAACATTAATAAAATTAAAAAAGCAGATTTGAGGCATTCTCTTGGAATTGTTTTACAAGATACACATCTTTTTACAGGAACTGTTATGGAAAACATTCGTTTTGGTAAACTAGATGCAACTGATGAAGAGGTTTATGCTGCTGCAAAACTTGCAAACGCTGATACATTTATTCATCAACTACCTGATGGCTACAATACACTTTTAACCGGAGATGGTGGTAACTTAAGCCAGGGCCAGCGTCAATTACTAGCTATTGCAAGAGCTGCTATTGCTGATCCACCTGTACTTATTCTTGATGAAGCAACAAGTTCCATCGATACACGAACTGAAAAAATTGTCCAAGATGGAATGGATAAACTTATGAAGGGTAGAACAACATTTGTAATTGCTCACCGCTTATCTACGGTAAAAAACAGTGATTGTATCATTGTCCTTGAGCAGGGACGTGTAATAGAACGTGGTAATCACGACGACTTAATTAACAAAAAAGGTAAATATTATCAGTTATATACTGGTATGACTAATTAATGATACCAGTATGGATGTTGGTTGTTGACATGTATATGATAATATAAATATTAGATTTACATATCAATATGAATTTAAGCTATAAATAGCATTCAAGTATAAAAATAACTCAAGCTTTGCACTTACTAAAGTGCTGGGCTTGAGTTATTCTAATTTATAAAACTTTTTAAAATGGAAAGCACGGTCTGACAAGAGTTGCATGCAACTTAGGCGCTCATACTTTGTTTATCACCTGTTTGGATTGAAACCATCTGGCTAAACATTCCTTTACTTTTCATAAGTTCACTTGGTGTACCTTGTTCTGCAACTGTTCCATTTGCAAGAACTACTATTTTATTTGCCGCTGCAACTGTACGCATTCTATGTGCAATAACCATGACAGTCTTATCTTTTATCAATCTAGATAATGCACTCTGAACTTTAGTTTCATTTTCGACATCAAGTGATGCTGTAGCTTCATCTAACAATATAATTGGTGCATCCTTCAAAAATGCTCTAGCTATCGATATTCTTTGGCGTTCTCCACCCGATAATTCGCTTCCATTTTCGCCAATTATTGTGTTATATCCATTTGGAAGATTTTCAACGAATTCTTCACAATTCGCCAATCTGGCAGCTCTGTAAACTTCCTCATCTGTTGCATCTTTTTTTCCAACACGAATATTCTCTAGAACAGTATTATTAAACAATGTAACGTCCTGGAAGACTATTGAAAAGACGCTTAAGAGAGTTTCTGGCTCAACTTTGCTAACATCAACTCCACCTATTGTCACCTTACCCTGATCAACATCCCAAAATCTTGCTGCTAATCTTGATACTGTAGTTTTACCTCCACCGGATGGACCTACAAGTGCTGTAACTTCACCTTGTTTTGCTGTAAAGGAAACATCAGAAAGAACATCTTTGCCATCTTCATAAGAGAATCCAACATGATTAAATTTAATATCATATCCTTTTGGATTAAAATTACTAGTACCATTCTGCTCTCTTGTATTAAAAATTCTATTCATTCTATCAACACTAACCTGAAGTCCGTTTAAAGCAGCGAGGTTAACTAATGTTGCAATCATTGGTTCATACAATCTTGAAGCAACCAACAAAAAGCAAACAAATTGAATCATATTAAGCTCACCTTTGATTAACATGCTACTACCAACAAGAGCTACTGTAGCGATACCAAACTTCAAAAGAATTTGAGCACTTACAACAAATATTGCTGAACCTAATTCATTTCCAATTGCTTTTCTTTCTACGTCATCTATTTTTTTATCAAGTTCACTTAAATAATCTTTTTCTGCATTATTACTTTTTAAATCTCGTGAAGCTTCAATAAACTCCTGGATTCCTTCACTTAAATCAACTTTAGCATCTACGTGTTTTTTCACAAAATATTTCTGAACTTTTTTGGATGTAAAGACAATAACAATTGCAACAGGAATTGGCCATACAGCAGCAATAGCCATTTTCCACTGGTAGAAAAATAAACATATGCTAACCAAAACTGTACATATTATACTTCCATAAAACTGAGGTATCTGGTGAGAACTTGAATGTTCAAGCACCTCTGTATCAGCCAATATTGTGCTAGATAAATCTGCTAAATCTTTTCTTTCAAAAAAAGATAATGGTAATTTTCTTAATTTTTCAGCTAAAGAAATTCTTCTTTTTGATGATTCTTTATACGTTGACACATATGAAGAGTTATACTGCCAGTAATTTCCAAAAATCATAAATATCAAACATGCGATTATACCAACAACATAAACTCCGATACGATTTTGTAAACTAACACCATTAATATAATCATTTGTAAAAGTATAAATAAGTCCGACCGGTGCCATTAATCCAAACGCCTGAATAATAACTGCCAAAATTCCGACTAACATATCCTTTGCACCTTGTTCCGATAACGCATATTGTTTTTTTAATAATTTTATCATACAGCTTCACCAACCTTCCAATTCGTAGCACATTGATATTCTTTCCACATATTAGCATACAGGCCTTTTTTAGCTAATAACTCGTCATGTTTTCCGCTTTCAACTACTTTTCCATGATTAAATACATAGATTCTGTCAGCATTACATACCGTTGAAAGTCTATGTGCAATCATAATAACTGTACTTTTTTTGGTAAGTTCTGCAAATGCTTTTTGAACAAGCACCTCATTTTCTGGATCTGCAAAAGCTGTTGCTTCATCAAGTATAACTACAGGTGCATTCTTTAACATCGTTCTTGCTATAGCTATACGTTGTTGTTCTCCTCCTGAAAGATAAGTCCCTTCACTTCCTAAAATAGTATTAATACCATTTGGAAGTCTTTTGATTATTTCATCACACTGTGCTTTATGAAGCGCATCATATAATTCACTTTCTGTTGCATTTGGTTTTGCAATTCTTAGATTATCTGCAATTGATCTCTTTAGAAGCTTACTATTTTGGAATACATAAGAAACTGTATTCATAAGTTTGTCTTTTTCAATGTTTCTAACTTCTACTCCACCAATCTTGACACTACCTTCATCTGAATCAAAGAATCTTGAAATCAGCTCAGCCGCTGTCGTCTTACCACTTCCTGAAGGACCAACCAATGCTATCATCTCATCTTTATTTGCTTTTAAGCTCAAATGATTAAGTGCAGGTTTTGCACCTTCTTTATATTTAAATTTAACATTATCAAGTTCTACTGATGCGTCTCTTGGAATCTCTTTTATAGATGATTCAACTAATGGTTCAATCTTAAAAATAGAATTAATTCTTGCAAGAGTGTCATTTATTTTTAATGCGTTTTCAGATATAAACATGATTCGCTGCATTGAAGTCGTAATGACTGGCGAAACAATTACATAAAATAGAAAATCAATAAGGATTCCCATTTTCATGCCTTGTCTACTTGTTAAAAGCAAAACAAGACCTATCAAAAATGCAAACGTTGAATTAATAGCTGTTTCATAAAGAATCATTTGCCATCTGCATCTCATACTGTAATCAATACAGAATTTTCCATAATCATCAATGGATTTTTTGAATCTGTGAAAAGAAAAAACAGTCTGACCAAAAGTCTTTACAACAGGAATTCCACGCACATATTCAACTGATTCATTACTCATACTCTCAAGAGCATCCTGATATTTTCTCATAGATTCAGCCATACCAGATCCAAACATTCCACCCATTGCAATGAAACCTAAAAACAATGGTACAAGAGTAGCTATTCCAAAACGAAAGTCATAAGTAAAAAACATTATAATCAATACTATTGGAACTGTTATTGCTTGTACTATATCTGGCAAATTATGTGCAAGAAAGATTTCTGTGTTTCCTGTTTCATCAGAAACAATTCTTCTAATTTTTCCTGATCCAATTTCATCTGAAAATCCTATAGGTAACTTTGCGATATGATATAAAAGAGCTTTTTTCATATTTTTCGCCACACGAAATGCTGAAAGATGTGAACATGCAAGTGCACAAAAATAAATTGCCATATAGCCTATCGAAAAAGCAACTGCCATCCATCCATAGCTGACAATATGAGTTGCTTTAGAAAAATCAGGATATACGTTAATAACTTCTTTTATTATTTTTCCCAAATAAACAAATGGTATAACCACCACTATTCCGGCTATAATAGAAAACACTATTGAAAAATAAGTCAATATTTTATATTTTCCGGCATAACTCATAAGTTCCGAAAAAGCTGATTGCTTTTTTTCTTTTTCCATTTTTATCCTCTTTTCTTTATTAACCAAACATTTTAAAAAATTTTTATGTCTCTTCCTGCACATATTATATATTGTGGTCTGTGATGATATTATTTCATTGAATGCATCCAATGTCTTGTGGTCTACGAAATACTATTTCTCATTGAATGCATCCAATGTCTTGTATTCTATAAAATACTATTTCACGTTAAACGCATCCATACCTGGGTATACAGCTGCATCTCCTAACTGCTCTTCAATACGCAAAAGTTGATTGTATTTTGCAACACGTTCTGTACGTGATGGAGCACCTGTCTTAATCTGACAAGTATTTAATGCTACTGCCAAATCTGCAATTGTTGTATCTTCTGTTTCACCAGAACGATGAGATGAAATTGCTGTGTATCCTGCTTTGTGTGCCATTTTTATAGCTTCTAATGTTTCTGAAACTGAACCAATCTGATTTAATTTAATAAGAATAGAATTACCGCAACCGTTTTTAATTCCTTTTGAAAGACGTTGTGTATTTGTTACGAACAAATCATCACCTACAAGTTGAACTTTATCACCAAGTTCTGTTGTTAACTTCTTCCAACCTTCCCAATCTTCTTCATCAAGAGCATCCTCGATAGAAATGATTGGATATTTCTCTACTAATTTCTTCCAGTGCTCAATTAATTGTTCTGAAGTATAAATTGTTCCAGCTTTTGGAAGTTTATACTCACCTACTTTACCAGTTTTCCACTCAGAAGACGCTGCATCCATTGCGATTCTAAAATCAGCACCTGGCTCGTAACCTGCTTTTTTTACAGCCTCAAGAATTGTTTCAATAGCTTCTTCATCTGAAGAAAGTGCAGGTGCAAAACCGCCTTCATCACCTACTGATGTTGCAAGTCCTCTATCTTTAAGAATTGCTGCAAGTGCATGGAATACTTCTGCACACCATCTTAAAGCTTCTTTAAACGAACTTGCACCAACTGGCATAATCATGAATTCCTGAACATCTAATCCTGATGAAAGTGCATGGCAACCACCGTTTACAATATTCATCATTGGAACAGGAAGTCTGTTTCCGTTTATTCCACCAAGGAATCTATAAAGAGGGATATCAAGTGATGTTGCTGCTGCTCTACAACATGCAATTGATGTTGCTAAAATTGCATTTGCACCGAAGACCGATTTATCTTTAGTTCCATCTGCTTTAATCATAGCTGCATCAATCGCATAAATATCTGATGCATCCATACCACAAATTGCTTCTGCTATTGGACCATTAATATTTTCAACAGCTTTTGTAACGCCTTTTCCTAAATATCTGTCTTTATCTCCATCTCTTAATTCTAATGCTTCAAATTCACCTGTTGAAGCACCTGAAGGAGCCATACCTCTTCCAACAGTTCCATCAACTAATGTAACCTCACACTCAACTGTTGGATTTCCTCTTGAATCAAGAATCTCTCTACCTATAACTTTTTCAATTTCTAAATAGTTCATAACATACATCCTTTCGATTGATTATTTTGACCCTCCTCATTTTTTTCTAGCTAGGAAAAATGTAACAATGAAAAGGGTCTTAAATGATTTACACTAAAGTTAGTTATCTTTAACTATAAATAGAATATCATAACATCTTTTTTTATTCAAGAGGATTTTTTATTTTTTGTTAGATAGGTTTCTAATCAGCCTGAGGTATTCTAGCTTTTCCTTGTATACTATTGCACATTACAAAACCGTCGGATATATCTATTTTTTCAGATACTTTAACAGGGAATATTGTTAGGTAACCTTGACTACCTACAAGTACTCCTGCTCCAGATCCTTTGACAGCTCGTGAAAAGATATCCGTAGTTTTTAATTTAGTAGAATTAACAGAAACGATATATTTTACACCAACTGAAATAGATTTTTCCATTCTTCCTGCAACTATATCTAAATCACTTCCTGCAAATTCAGCAAAATCATCAAGGTCGTCAATGATTACGTAAATTGGATCAAATTCATCTATTGCCTCTTCGAAAGAATCTCCTTTATCTACTTTTTCCTGTATTATTTTACTTCTATCGTTTGTGATACGCTTGATTCTATCTGCAAAGTTTTCAAACTCTTCTGTATTTTTTATATATTTTGATTCCTTAAAAAATTGATATAAGTCTTTTTTCCTTGAGTCAAAAATATATAAATTTTCAGTATTTACTTTTCCAATTAGCTGCTTAATCAAAACTTTCAAGGCATTAGTTTTACCGCATGCACCATCTCCCATTACCATAAATGGATTATCTTTGTGCGTTATTTCAATTGGTTGAACATCTTCTTCTCTTAAACCGATGAAGAGACGGTTGTTCATATTAAGGCTGCGTGTTCCTTCTGATTCTTCTGGTATTGATGTTGCTTCTGTTTTTGTTACTTTTGGCATCTCTTCTTTTTGTTTAAGAATTGGATTAATATACTCTGAAATAAATTCATCATACATTAAGTCCTCTGGTAAAATTGGAATATGAGGTGCTTCGATGTTTGGATTTGCTTTTCGAATCTCATCAATTTTAATACGCAGTTTTTTACCGTAATCAACATCATCTGTAAAATCAACAGGAGTATACATCTGCATTACTTCTACTTTCTCGCCGATTTTAACCATAGCTCTACCCTTTATTTCTGGTAAAACATATTTACTTCTACCTATAAAAGCTTTTGCCTCATTTATATCAAAATTAAATCCTGCAATCTTATTTTTAAAGTTATTTAATGTTGCGTATCTGATAGCGTTTTCCCTGTTTGCAGCAATTATTGTATAAATACCTAAACCTACACCATCTCTTGTAAGTTTTGTGAAATAATCCTCCATCTCGAAACCCATTTCTTTTATAACATCATAATTATCAATTAAAATAACAATTGCTTTTAACTGCTTTTGTCCCTTTTCTCTTGCATTTTCATTGTAAACAACAAAATTTTGAACTACAGCCTTGGCCAATGCTTTTTTACGAATTTTCATTTCTTCAAGCATAAGTTCCCTAAACTTATTGAATTTTTCAGTTTCGTCAATCATTATGTGTTCTGCGACATGTGGTAATCTTTTTAATGCTATAAGTGAGTTGTTACCAAAATCAAGAATATACATATTTAGGTTTTCCACGCTGTTTTGTATAGCAAGCTGTAAAGCAACATTAGTAAGCATCACTGATTTTCCGTAGCCACTAGATGTTACATTTACGACATTTCCTTCTTTGGCTAAATCAAGCTTATATTCTTCTTGTGTTTGTTTTTCTGGAATATCGACCACACCGTAAGATATTTCTAAATTTGCGACATCTCGCTCTGTCAATTCTGACAGATCTTTTGTTGCTTCTTCCTCTTCCTTGGAAATACCTGCTGCTTCTGCTTCAAACTCACATATCAATGGATTTACAATCTTATCAGTTAGTGATGGCAACCATGGACGTCGAACAATAAGATTTGATTTTAATGTTTCCTTAGTCAAATCATCTATTGCAGCCATATCAATTTTTTCTCTCATATAATTCAACTGTGCTTCATACGTATCGTGGATACATTCAACAATTACTTCTAATTGTGTTTTATTTGCTCTTTGTTCTTCTATGCTACCACGAAGATCCTGATTTAATAACTGTCCCTGACCAAATTCATTAATTATATAAACTCTGTTATCTACACTAACTTCCTTATCAACCATCGGCATATACTTTGCTCCAGACCATGCCGATTGAAACATCTCATAAATTTCATTATTACCAACTTGCAAAATAGCACGACCTGTTTGTGTTATGTTTGCTGCATCAGCTGTATGAAGCACCTCATTACTGTCTGATTCATTTTGTACTTTAAGACAAAGTTTAAATTTACTGTTACTCCAAATTTGCTCATCAACTACGCCACTAGGTTTTTGGGTAGCAAGAATAAGATGAACTCCAAGGCTTCGGCCTACACGCGCCGTTGAAACAAGCTCTTTCATAAACTCCGGCTGTTCTTTTTTTAACTCCGCAAACTCATCACTTATAATAAATAAATGTGGAATTGGCTCTTTTGCCTTGCCCTGTTTAAATAAATCATTATAAGCATTAATATGATTTACTTCATGTTCTCTAAAAATACTCTCTCTTCGTTTTAATTCGCTTTTAATAGAATAGAGAGCTCTCATACTTTCACTACCATCAAGATTCGTAATTGTTCCCATAAGATGTGGAAGATTCTTAAATAAATTTGCCATTCCACCTCCCTTATAGTCAATCAATAAGAATCCAACCTCATAAGGATGAAAATTAATAGCTAATGATAAAATATATGATTGAACAATTTCAGACTTACCTGAACCTGTAGTACCTGCAACAAGGCCATGTGGACCATGCGCTTTTTCATGAAGATTTAGCTCTACAATATCATCTTCTCCACGAACACCGAGAGGAACTGATAAAGTTTTTGAGGAATTATTCTTTTCCCAACGATTTGCAATTCCTAGTTCTTCCGGCGTTTTTACTCCATACATATCAAGAAAAGTTATACTTTCAGGAATATTATTTGTAATTCCTTGTTCATGAACTAACACGCCAAGATTTCTTGCGAGCATTTCGTAATTTATATCTGTTGTTTCATATAATTGAATCTCACGATTTTTATACTCCTTCTCTTCAATAAGAAGAGTTGCATCATTTGAATTTTCAAGCAAGACAACTGTTCCTATATTTTCTGGTAAATTTGCCTGCTGATTGCTAGTATAAATTAAAGTAAATCCTAATTCTTTTCCCAAATCTCCACCCAAATATTCCATAATAGAATGATCCATAATTAAACTTGGCTCATCTATTATAAAAATATAATGAGGTAAAAATTTAGATTCTTTCTTACTTTCTTCTAGCTTTTGTTTTCGCTCTTTAAGGATTTGTTGCATGCTAGTCATAACCTGATCTCGCTGCCTTTCACCCTTAATCAGCCCTGTACTATTTATGCTGTGAATAGTAAAATGCTTAAACCAACGCATCCAACTAAAATCCTTGTCATAGCGTTCATCATAAATTGCAATAAACTCAACATCATGATAACTTTGTTCAAATGCTAATTGTGTCACATAATTTTTTAGCTGCTCATGGATTATACTTTTTTCACCCACAAGTCCTAGATGAGCATTTCTTATATTTATAATCTGTGGTTTATCCATTTTCGAAAACTTAAATTTCAACTTCTTTCCATCTTCAACAAACTCATCAGAATTCAGCGCTAATTCATCAATATTGTTTTCGATTTTAAACGTAGTATCTCCGTAATAATGTCCAATAGAAATAGTTAAAAAATCATCATCGATAGATGTTCTTTCATAAATTCTGTTACTATAATCATTAACCATTTCCTCGATTTTATCTAAAGTTGGATAATTATACTCGTATGCATCTTTTTCCTTTTGCCACTGAGCATAAATTTCTTTTCTCTTCTTTAGGAGATACTCTGCGAAAATCTTTTGTCTTGTCTTTTCAGTTTCCTTATTATCCTTCTTATCTTGAAAAAATCTGACGACCGAGAAAATAGATGTCATAACCGTTGCCATTCCTGAAACAATCATATAGATACCACGATTAATCATTATTCCCATTGCAATTGTTACTGCAAGCATTCCTAAAGGTGGAAGAATAATCTGTAATAAACTATTTCTGTTTTTATAGTTGTTAGGAAGCGGTGTGGTAACACGAATCGTTTCCTCTTTTATCCTTTTTACAATTCTTGGCGATCTCTTATAAATCGGAAACTGGGCTGTTCTATTCGAATTGATGTCAGTCTCTAATAAAGCTGATTTATAATTTTGCCCAAAAACTTTAATATAATCCTTTCCAATTACGAGCTTTATTTTAGACTCTGGCAAAAGAATAATACTTCCATTCTCTAACTTATACTCACCTGGCTTAATTCTAACCTGATCCAAGTAAATTTTTTGCTCACTGTCACAATGCTCACTATCACACTGCTCACTGTCACATTGCTCACTGTCACATTGCTCACTGTTACACTGCTCACTGTTACACTGCTCACTGTCACAATGCTCAACAAAAAGCTTACCTTCATCAAGCAAAATCTTATATCCACATTCAGGAATATAAATATCCGAGTTAAGGTTTCCACTTATAAAAACCTTCTCTTCTCTTGTATATGCTTTATATTCTTCTGTAAAAAAAAGTTGACCTTCTTCTATCTTTTCATCATCATTGACAGGATACTCTTCATATCTATTATTCTTGTCAACGTATATATATTTCATAAAAAATAATCCTCTCCAAAATTAATATGTTTTTAGTTTTATTTATTTAATTCATTCCTAGTCTATTTTAGTTCTAAAATATCTCCCGAGAAAATGTCTCCTTGCTTAAATGTAAGTTTTTTATTTACATATTCTTGATTACGAACAGAATAAACCATCATCTGATTTATATCATAAAAAAACAATTGATTTTCTTTTAAAACTTTTAAGACCTCGATGATTCTCTGATTTTTTTTAACCATGATGTCGAATTTTTTTTCTAAAATTTTAATTGTTAGGCGAAGCATCTTCTAAGACCTCCCCATTACCTTGATTTGCAACACTGTTGTCACCTGATGCATTATCCTGATTCGAAGAATTCTTCTTGTCTGAATCATTAGAATCTTTTTTATCATTTGCTTTATATTTTTCAGATATCTCTTTTATTTTTCCATCAAGATCTTTTAGTTTACTGCTCTTTTCATCTCCACTTAGTTTGGTATCATCCTCAACCTTGGCCTTTTCTTTTAAATAAGCATATAAAAGCAATTCCTCATCTGACATTTGCATTGCAAGGTCCTTTGCATCATTTATTTGCAAACGGCCAATCTGAATCCAATATTCTAAATATTTATTATTGCTATTTAAAGTTATATTCTTTTTAATATTCTTCTTTTGTTTAGAAGATAAATTTTCACTTTGTAAATACGCTAAGGCAAGAACGTATTTATGATTTTTATCAAGTTTATTAACTGACACTTTCTTAAGAGACTCAATTAATTTAACGTCATCATTTTGAATATATGCATTATCAGCCTTAATAATTGCATCTTTATATGGTTGTTCTACAAAATGAACTCTTCCTCCATAAATTCCTAAACCAAGCGTACAAATTGCAAGAACACAAGTCATAACTCTCATAACAGTATTCTTTGTTTTATTAACTGTAATCTTTGTTTTACTTTCATTATTAAGATATTCTGTTTTTAAATGATCTAAATATTCTTGAATTTCTTCAGGAGTTTTTAAAGAATAGATTTTTTCAGATATTGTATTCTTAGAAAATAAATCTTCTCCACCTTCGATATAATCTTTGAAACTATATTTTCCTATAAGGGCACAACAAACTACCGCCTTATATTCTCTTAAGAAATTTTCTTCAATCACTTCTTCTTTGATATCTGTAGTTTCTCTGACATCACGATTTTTTACTTTTAAAGTTCCGTCATTGTTAAAAAACAAATTAGCAGGCTCTAAATAAAATAAAAGTTTTTTATAATCATCTAATAAGTTACCCACTTTTATTAAAATATTTATAATAATATCATATTTTTCTGAACGAATCTTTTTCAAAGAAGTCAAACGAGTCAAATCAAACTTTTGAATTAAATCCTCATCATCTTCTTGGATAGTTACATCTACAAAATTACGATTTTTTACTGTAATTCGTGCATAATCGTAGATGGAATTTGCGTTCATTTTAGATTTTTTAATTTGTTCTGTTTCTATTTTTCGTTCCATTTTTCTTGTCCCATCTTATATAATTTTTCTTTCAATTTTCTTCTTCTCTTTTGGCAATAAACAATCATCAAATATAAAAAAACAATTATACATATTCCACTTATTGGTATAAAATAAGAAGTTTTTATTGATGTATTACTTTCTTCTTGTTTTGAATATAATTGATTTTCTGAAAGAAATAATTGCCCCACTTTAACATCTTCCTTATTTCCATGCATTTTGGCACAAAAAACTTTTTGGTTCAATTCTTTAATTGCCTTTCTATCGCCATTATTTTTTTGTCTCTTTGTTTTTTCAAACTGCTCAGAAAATAATGGCAGATTGTTCATATCAGTAAGAGAAGAATATTCCTTTACATTATGACTGTTCGGATTAGTAACTTCTAAATCTAAACCTGATTTTGAATTTACGTCTGTTTCTTCCAACTGCTTCTCCTCATGCTTTCTATGTTTATTTGTATATTTTTCAGTATAAATAAAACTATACCTTACTATGTGAATAGCACTATTTTTTCTATTCGAATAGGAACTAATTTATCTATAAAATTAGGGATTTTAGGCTAATATAACCCAGCATGGTCACTTCCACGCTGAGTTACATATTTAGAATATCTCTTCTTCCTGCTCTTTATGCATTGCTATTTTTACAACATATGTTACAAAGCCAATACATAACAGTACCAGAATGATATATAAAATATTTTTCATGTTAATGTAAGAATTTTTATCATTTACGGTGTCTCTTGTGATATTTGATATTATTCCGCTTCCTTTTGATAATGATTTTTTATCTTTTCTAAGTTTTGCCGGACTTGTGATAAACTTGTAAGTGTTTGTTGCTTCAAGTTCACCTAGTCTGGTGTATGGAAGCTTCTGTGTAATTCCCATCAAGATATCACTGTTTTCTTTGATTGAAGAATCCTTTACTCCTATTGCCCCGTTTAAAAGTGATTCAACATTGGCATTTGATGTATCATTTGCCTGATGAATTGATTCTTGCATCTTAAAAATATTATTCTGTGAATCCATTGTCAAATCAGATATATACTTTTGATTTGCAAGGAAGTTTTCTTCGTAAGTTTTCTGTATCTCCTGATTCTTGCTACGTGCTAAATCAAATGATGTTCCTAACTTCTCAGTATCTATATACGAACCTAAATTGAATTTATTAACATCTGCTACAAAACTTCGCAGTCCTTCATTCATTCCAATTTGTGTCTTAGAACTATCGCTTATGACTGTGTTTAATAGATTGTTCTTTATATTAGACTTTAAGCCTTCTCTGTCAAATTTTTCTATCACACCATTTGCATTTTGTTGTCCTGTGCTTTGATTCTTCGTTTGTTTTGTTAACAATTCGTCCGTACTTTTTAGGCAATCCCTTACTGTAGTTTTTGCACCATTAACATCAATACTATCATCAAAGTTCTGTGGTAAAGCATCACTTACTGCTTTTGTTACAGCATCTTTTGAAGCACTCTTATTAAGAAGCGCCGAATTGACACTTTCATTAATCTGTGCTGTAACACCTGCTTTGTTTACAACTGCAACATCTGGATTATTTCTTAGTTGATCTACAGCTGCAACTTTAGAAGCATTTTCTGGATTGGATTTGTAACTATTGTATTTTTCAATAAGCTCTTTATCTCCACTCTCAGTTATCATCTTCTCTAAATCTTTACTATAACTGTTTACATCATTTGTCAATGATGAATCATATGCATTTGTTTTAGCATCATCAACTAATAGATTTCCATCCTTGTAACTAATTGTTACCTTTCCACCTTCTTTTGATAAAGTATCAAAAACTACATCTGATGTATGTTTTCTTACATCCTCAAGATGTCCGTTATAGTTACTTACTATATCAGCATACTGGTTGTTACAGGCTGCAATATTAGCATTTGCTTTAATTAAGTTACTATAATAACTTTTTTCAAATTTCTCTAAGTTAGCATTATACTCATCAACCTGCTTCAATACTGTTTCAAGCTGTGCATCATAATTGACAGGCTTATTATTTTGGTGTTCTGGAACTGGTGGCAAAAAAGGATTTGGTGCTACGTTTGAAGACGCCGGTATCGGATTTCCTTTAGGTTCACCTGTCCATTTGTTTACTAATTCATTTCCACTTTCTTTAAGTTTATCTAAATCTTTTTGACCTAAACTTATGTAGTATGTATAATTAGTATTTATGTCATCAATTGCTGTATCACAACTCTTTGTATCAATCTGAGGCATTGGATTCATTGCACTCTCTGGTAAATCTGGAGTCTGTACCAATGTTGTTAAATCAGTTGGGGTTATAGCAAGTAATGCCTGTTTATCTTTTTGATCATTACCCATTACCACACTTGCGCCATCTTGAGTATTATGAAATTCATTTAAAATGCTACTTATGTACATATAACTCATACCTGCATTTAACTTCTTCTCAAAATTGATGACATCATAAACCACATCAACCTGTGAGGTTTTAGTTATCTTTGAACTTATTTTATACTGTAAATCAACTGGCTTCGGTGTTGAATTTATACTTACAACTGATTGTGAAAATGTAGATGGTATTATGATATACGCACCATAGTTTCCATTTTTCACTCCGTCCTTGGCCATTTCAAGACTCACTGACTCGAAATTCTTTGGCATTCCACTAATTAGTTTATCTGCGTAATTGATTGTTTTGCCGCCTTGAACTACTGCTTCATCTGCATTAACTAAGGCTATCTTTTTGGTGTTAAATCCTTTTTCTTTTATCTCTTTTGTGATAGTTACAGGACTTTTTAGTGCTCTAGCTTTTTGATTTATGTTAAATCCCTGTGCTCCAAAAAGATATCCTATAGTTCCGCAGAAAAGTGCAACACATACACCTATAATGCATGATAATATTTTATCTCTTCTCATCCCTAATTCTCCTATTTTTAATCTGTTTTGCCCTTCAAACCTTCACCTCCTAGGGCATGGGATGGAAGAATTATTTAAAATCAAATGCACTATATTAAGTTTGGATAAGAGTTTCCTTTAGTTTTGTTTGTCATCCGCTAGATGAGCTTCATTATAAGCTTTCATCTTTTGGCAATAATCAGCTACTCCTGTTATCTCGCCAACCTTGTCATCCTTTACACCTGCAAAGCTTAATGGCTTTCCCTCTGGTGTAAATAGTTGCAAGACCTGATCATCATTCTCTAAGTCATGATCAAACAAAGTGATTTTCTTTCCTTTTACACCAACATATTTCTTAAGTTCAGGATATTTTTTGAATAAGTTGGTCATGTTTGGGGTTAAACCTGATGAATAAAATTCTATTTTGGATTTACAAAATGGATTGCTGTAATCTGTTCCGACGCTCAGATTCACCCCATTTGCAGTGCTTATTTTATCCATGATTGAAGCATTCTTATAATAATCTTCGCTATAATCTTCACTTACTATACCATCTCTATATTTCCAAATATTAGGATATTTTTTCATATTTTCATACGGATTATTTCTAGCAGCAATCTTATTATAAATAAAATTGTATTTGACATCATTTGGATTTAATTTGCTATTGTTTGTGCCAACTTTTTGAAATACATTTCTCATATTTTCTGCATAATAGAAAAGAGTCTTTATTATATCCCTTTGGTCTAAAGATATATACAATCCTCCATACGTAACTTGCGTATAAAATTTATTTTCTATCCAACTATTTGCTTTTGCAGTATCATAACTATACCCATGCATACTTGGTATATTATCTTCAACTGTACTGTCTTTAAAAAAATAAGCTGGATAATATAATCCTACTTTAGTCGAATTAACCTTTCCTGCTGTAATATATGGTTTCCCATTTGCACTATACACAACAACATTTTCTTTAATATCATCATCTGTCCAAAAGCAGTCTCCACAATACTTGTTTAATAATGATTTTAAATCTATTTTTTGGGTAATTTTCTTTTTATCTAAATTAAAAATATCATATTCATATTTTTTTATTATTTTACTTCTTTGAGAAGCGAATGATTCTGGATATTTTAAAACATATTTTCCTTGTGTTTCATAAGAATAACTGCCAATCTCATTTTTTGAAATCAAATCGAAGCTTCTGTCTTTTTTGTCATCTATAAGTATATAATTTCCATCTTTTGTTTTTTTTACATTAACCTTATTAAAATCACAAGATAAAACCTTATGATTTTTTACTGTACTTTTTTTAACTTCATCTTTGTATTCAAAATATGCAAATAATTTATAACTATTAGCACAAATCAAATAAGTTATCATGAAAATAACAACAGTAAAAACTAATAAAATAATATTTTTCTTTAAAAATCTGGTTAATTTTTTTTTCATTTCTTGCTTGTCTCCTTTACTTTTTTGAAATCAAAATTTACAAATAATCCAGGTTCCTTAACCTCATAGTTTTCAGTATTGTCATCCGGATTATGTACTTTTATATAAGTTATATAAGAGACATCATATGCATCTATTGATATTCCATTTTCAGATACATAGCATTGATATAAGTTTTTATTATTTATCACTTCATCAACTGAAGCAATATAACCTTCTCCCACTTTTTTATTGAATTTTTTTTTATAGATATTATACTTTGTAAAATAAATATTTTTTTTAAATTTACAAGCCGGTACAAAATCACATTGGTATCTGCCTGAAACCTTTTTTGCAACTTCACCTTTTTGAATTCTATTTTCAAAAGCTTCAGTAAGTGATTCATTATCTTTCTTTTTACTTATAACATTGTCCTTTTCTGCCAATGACAATTGCTTATCAATTGCAATCAATTTTTTCTCACCTTTATTATATACTTTATAATACGAATCTATGACGCATGCAGCGATAACTAGCTCAACTGATATTACGCATACGTATTTTAGTATTGTATATTTTGAAATTTTCATTTTTTATCCTTCCTTTACTAATACTTTAGCTCACTTTCCGCATATGACTCTGTCAGATCTATTCCCGTATCCACGTTTATATAATTTTTTGTATAAGGATTTTTTCTTATATATTCTTCAAAACGTTTAGAATCATCTATAAACCTTCTTTTTGCTGATGTACTATGACATTCTATGCTCTTACCCATAAAAAAATCATACAAATTTTGCTCTTTAAGCTCCTTAATAAACATTTCTCGTTCTTTTTTAGGATCACATTTTAATTTCTGCTTTGTTCCATCTATTTCTTTGCTGTCTCTATATTCTATATTCAGTAATGATTCAAGTCCTCCTTTCTTCCATTTATCTAACGTAATTCTTGATATTGGACTAAATCCTGGTTCCGTATAATAAGAATAAACCACTTTAGACTTAACATGCTTTCCAGCTTCATCTGTCCCGTTTTCATAATAACAATATGAACTAAATCTTTTTGCATATTCTTTATCAACAGACTCATCATAGTCTTTTTCCATTTTAATATAATCTTTATTAAGTTGATTAGCTTGTGCTAAAGCTGTTCCCGCATTCAAAATAGAATGCACACCAGTTTGACCGTATTCTGGCACTTTATCTTGTCCTGATATGCAATTATAATTAGTTGAAGCTATCTGATCGACACTATATAAAGTATCATACAATATTCCCGCTCCAGGAATTATTTGTAGACCAGAAAATGTAACTGTCTTTACCAATTGTGCTTTATGTTGTTTTATTCTTTTATTATCTTCCTCTTGAATATCTGAAATTTTTTTGTAACTGTCTGTTCCCGACATTTTTTGAAATTGTGCAACATTTAAGCATAAAACTGTCTTATATTCCTTTTCATATAATTTATCTTTCAAATTATACTTACGTATCTCAAATCCCTCAGTATAGTTTTTAGAATCCTTTACTGGCTTATCGAGTATTACCATTCCATTCTTTGAATTCAAATCCTTCACAGCTGCTACTGCTGAAACTGTTTCCATTATTTCTTGATATGAAGAATACATACTCTGGGCATTTTTCATATTTTCATTTTTATATTTATTCTTGGGATCATGTGCAGCATTATAGCAATTAACTGTTTGATTACTATACATTTTTGCCTGAGCTAATTCTCCACTTAAAATCACATTATCCCACTGAGACCTATAGCTTCCAAATGCCTTATTATTTTCTTCTAATATTTTAGCCGCAGTTTTATAGCTTTTATCTTTTATTGATTGTTCATAACTTTCTAGTGCGAAATCTCTTCTTGCAACCTCATCCATATACGGACTAGTCCTTCCATCTGGGTTTTTTTTTGCACTATATTCTTCTCCTGGACTTAAAGCATATATACTAGTGTTCTTTACATTCTGTAATTCACAAAATGCTTTTTTATCTTTATGATACAGTACATTAATATATGTTGCTAAGAATGCCTTTGTGTTACCATCAACTATATCCGGATCTTCTAAAAATAGTTTTTTTAAAGATTCTTTATCTCCCTTTATTATATATAAAATTTTTTTACTAGTATTAGGATTTTGATATAAAAAGTAAATATCTCGCATACTTAATCCATATTCTTTTAATTTTTGGATTCTGTTCTTTGATATTCCTAACTTTTCAATATTTGATTCATATGCAATTGATAACGTTGCTTTTACCTTCTCATCTTCTGCTAGTTCATTTCTAAATGACGAAACCTGCTTTGGAGAATATTGTCCATTTGTAAATGACCCCATTATTTCGTCTAACAATCCATTAGCTTTATCTCTATATGTTTTTCCTTGCGTGAAAAAATTAGATGTGTTTTTTTCAATATCTTGATATTCTTGTATGTAATGGTTACATATATTTACTATTTCATTATAATTTTTTATATTATAACCATAATTTCTTATATCATTTCTTAATTGTGTACTTCTTTGTGCTGCAGCCTCACTATTATCATTAGCACAGCTATTTAAATTTTTCTGAGTATTCTCAAGACGGCTTTTATTTGTCTCTATTGTTGTTTCAGCAGTAGCTACTTGATTTTGTAAATTTCCTACATCAATCTTGTTAATATCTACATTGTTTATAGTCTTTTTTAACATTTGGCAATCATTTAAATCAAAATTTACTGCTGTTCCCATTGCACCAATTACTAATATATAATCTGACATTACTGCTTTTAAATTGTCAAAGCTTTTGCTCTCTATTGTTTTATCTGTTGTAAAACTATCTATATCTTTTTCTTTTGCTTTAATAGTACTCCATACTTCTTGGTATCTATCTATTGCACTACCGCATTCTTTTACTAACATATCTCGATCCAGCATTCCGTTTTGTGCCATTATCATAACCTCCTACTTCTATTTTGTATTTTCTTTCTTCATTGCTTTATCATGTTCTATATGTGCCTGTAATAGTTTCGTAATGTTATCTGCATCTGCTGTGATGGCTTTTTTTAATTTTTCATTCAAATTTTCCATCTCTTGATATGAAGTCTGCAAGTTATGATTAGCTGTTAACGTAGTTACATTATCTACTGGAGATAAATCTTTTTTTGCTAGTTTATCACAGCTTTGCTTTATTTTCTTGGCACAGTCCTTTATAAAGTTTTCATTTATATTATATTTGCCTGACATTTCTTTATTCTCCTATTTATATAGCTGATAGTCTTGTTCTAATATCTTTTTCTTCCTCTTCAAGTTTTTCTCTATCACTATAAATCAATCTTTTATAGTTTGACAAATACTCATCTCTTTGTTTTTGCATATTTAAAATATTATTCCTGATATTTTCCACGCATTGAGATATCTTCGGTTCCTTTAAATTACATGTTTCTTCTGCAATTTTATTTATTTCTCTTAAACCTTCAAAATATTCTTCAGAATACCTTTCATTTTCTTTCTCTATCTCATAAAGATTTTTTTCTAAGTCTTCACGCATCCTTTGATTTTTCCTAAGTTCTGACACAAGCCTATCTTCTTTTTTTCTACGCTCTTCCTTCTTCAAAAAATCTTTATCATATTTACTTGCTTCCATTCGTGTCTCCTTATTACCTTAACAAGCTTCTTTACAAAAAATCCCTATGCCACACATACTAACTGCACCTTGTCATTCCTTTATGTTGCAGTTTTCTGCGAGCATAGGGATTTTTCTTAATCTTTTTTACCTGATTTAATCAAGTTATCAGACTAGCTTATAAAATCCTACTCAGACTATTTATCTGTTAAATAATTATATTTCACATAATCATATATTTATCTGGTTTTACATTTTCTCTTTTATACTATTACTTCTTTGCTAATCCAATCGCTTGTTCTGATTCTTTGGTATTTAAAATCTAGTTACGATTCTTTGAACCAATTGTTGTATCAAATTCTTGATATGCTTCTGCATTTTTTATAACTCCATCTCCGATGTCTGTTATTAACTGTCTCATTGCTTCGAAGCTTGGAGCCATTTCTCTTACTCTCTGCTGGAATCCTTCATATCCTTGTCCTTGCCAAATTCCTGGTAACTGTTCATTTACTACTTGATTTAAAAAGTTCTGTAAATTAGTTACTTCTTCTGATTTTGCCTTGATATTTGTTCCAAATCCCTTAACTTCTTCGAAGTCCATTTTTAATGCCATATTAACATCCTCCTATTGTGCTACTTAATATTTAAGTTAATTCTTCATGCTTACGTAAACACAATCGCAAAAGTAAATCAAACTAAACTCTTTTCTCTTTAAAAAAGCGATTTTCATATTTTTTCAACATAATCTCTTACTTTTACTCAAATATCTTTTAATGCTCTTTTTATTTTTCTTATAGCATTAACTATTCCAAACAATGATATTTGAGTTATGTTAAAAATATAAAGTAATCTTTGCTAATGCGACCAAGTCGATCAACACTATTATTATAGCACTCAGTTACCCAAAAAAAAGCGTTTTAGGAAACTTTTTTGTTTTTATTTTTTTAGTTTCATTTTTTTGCTAATTTTATTGAGTTTTTCGTTGTTTTTATTTTTTTAGTTTTCTGTTTTTTTCGTAGCTGTTTGGTTTAGTTTCTTTTGTGTTTATTGTTTTGTCCTTCAAACCTTCACCTCCTAGGGCATGGGATAGAAGACTTATTTAAAATCAAATGCACTATATTAAGTTTGGATAACTATAACCGACACCGACTGTACAAAGTTAGACCAAAAATCTAACGATTGGAGGTCGGTATTTTTATGGCTAAGTACAGTTACGAGTTTAAGAAAAAAATTGTTGATGCCTATTTAAGAGGTGAAGGAGGCTACAAGTATCTTTCATCCGTCTATGGTCCACATAAAGAAAATATACAAAAATGGGTCAATAACTACCAGTCCTTTGGTGATGAAGGCTTAATGCGTTCTCGTCAACAAGCAAAGTATTCTTTCGAAAAGAAACTTTCTGTGGTAGAATTTTATCTATCAAATGAGGTTTCATATCAGGAGTTGGCCATTCAAGAAGGTATAAGCAATCCTAGTATGATTGCTGCATGGGTTAATCGCTTTAGCATTTCTGGTCCTGATGCGCTGAGACCGCATAAGAAAGGTAGGAAGAAAGCATTGGATAAACATCAGAAAAATATAAATGTTCAACCTTGTGAAGAAACAGTTGTTGACACAAGTATTGAACATGTAAAAGAATTAGAAGATGAATTGCTTAAGTTAAGAATAGAGAATGCATTTTTAAAAGAACTGAAATTGTCAATAACAGTTTACACTTTTTTCTCAAGGATGTTTGAACTATGCTGCTTCATGTAACGATAAATAATATTGTTGTCGTTTAACTATCGGAGGTAATCCGCCATTGGCAGAACATATTCTCCGGTTATTCCAATAGCTGATAAAGTATCTCCAGATAAGTGTTTTTAATTCTTCAATCGTCATGATAGTGGTATCGTAACGTCCATAAAGCAGTTCTTCTTTAAATCTCGCCCACATGCTTTCACATCTGGCATTATCGTGACATCTGCCACCGGCACTGTTCATGCTCTGGACAATACCATATTT